>JBQCCO010000272.1:0-49811 GCA_051962155.1 Leifsonia sp.
AAGGCGTGGAACGCCATCGTGAGCAGCAGGAGCAGCAGCCGGAAGGGGTACGGGAGCCGGTACTTGACCGGATCGATGCCGATCAGCGACTGGACGAAGAGGTAGCCGGTGATGAGGAAGTGGACGACCATCCACTCGTGCCCGATGTGGTCGGTCGTCGCCCAGCGGAACACCGGCGTGTAGTAGAACACCCAGAGCGACCCGGCGAAGAGGATGGCCGCGACGATCGGGTTCGAGAGGAACCCGGCGATGCGCGAGTGGACCGCGAGCAACAGCCACTCGCGGCCCCCGCGCGAGCCGTCGTGCCGCTTCCGGATGGCGCGGGCGGCGAGTGTCACGGGAGCGCCGGGGACCAGGAGCAGAGGGACCGCCATCGTGAGCACCATGTGCGCGGACATGTGCGCCGAGAACAGGTACTTCTCGTAGACGTTCACGCCGCCGTTGGTGATGTAGAAGAGCAGGACGATGCCGAGCGTCCAGAGCACCGTACGGTGGATCGGCCAGGCGTCGCCGCGGCGCCGCAGCCGCCAGACTCCCGCGAAGTAGAAGAAGAGCGCGAAGGCGCAGACGAGCACCCAGAGCAGGTCGAAGTTCCACGAGGTGAAGAGCCGTCCCCAGGTCAGCTCCGGAGGCAGCTTGTCGCCCGTCAGGATCTCGGCGGGGGTCGGGATGGCCGCCCGGGTCTGAGGCACGGGGGTCACGGTCCGCGCGAGCGCCGCGGCCACGCCGGACGCGATGCCCATGAAGGCGAGCTCGGCCACGACGATCCACCAGAAGTTGCGCGGCTCGCCGGTCGCCTTCAGCCGGCCGATCAGGTACCGCCGCTGCGTCACGCCGAAGAGTCCGAGCGCCACGAGCGCGGCGACCTTGACGAGCACGAGGATGCCGTACGGCGTCGCCAGCTCGGCCAGCGTTCCGACGCGGAGCTCCGCGTTCACGTAGCCGGAGGCCGCCACGACCAGGAAGCAGATCAGCGCGAACGTGGAGTAGCGCTCCAGGACCGTGACCAGCCGTCCCTTCCCGAAGGTGTGCTTGACGACGACGAGCGTCAGGAGCCCGCCCAGCCAGATGCTGGCGAAGAGCACGTGCAGGCCGAAGGAGGTCACCGCGGCGTCGTGCCCGGACGCCTCGGCGCTGTGCCCCTGCTGCGCCATCGGCACGACCGCCGCCATCGCCAGGACGGCGACGAACGCGATCGCCGTCTGGTTGCGCACGGCGAAGCACAGCACGGTGACAACGGCGGCGATGAGCGTGATACCGAGCCAGGCCTGCCCGAGCGACACGCTGGTGATGAAGGAGCTCAACCCGTTGCTGAATGTGGAGTCGAACGACCACGGCACATTGGAGACGCTCACGAAGGTGAACAGACCGGTCGCCGCCGAAGCGACGGTCATGACCCCGGCACTGCCGGCCGCGAAGTCGAGGGCCTTTCCGTACTCGTCGCGCTCCGGGCTGAACGCGAAACAGGCGAGCAGCAGCGCGCCGACCGTTCCCGCCAGGCTCAGGTTGACCACGAGGGTCGCCGCAGGGAGCCCCCAGCGCACCAAGGCGCCGGGATCAGCGAGCAGGGGAGCGCTGGCGCCACCACCGAACGCGAGCGCGCCGACCATGGCCGCCGCGGCTGCGAGAAGCAGGGCGGCGGGGCCGATCACGCGGAGGATTCGTGGCACTTCTCCAGCCTACGTCGCGCCCGCTGGGCGGGCGCCCACAGCCGTCGATGCTGTGGAGGGACGAGGAGCTGTGGAGAACGAGAAGGGCGGCACCGCGAACCGCGGTACCGCCCTCGGGCAGAGCTGGGAAGGACTACTTGACGGCAGCCTTGAGCTTGGAGCCCGCGGTCAGCTTGACGCGGTGACCGGCCGGGATGGAGATCTCGGCGCCGGTCTGCGGGTTGCGGCCGGTGCGGGCAGCGGTCTCGCTGCGCTCGGCGGCGAGCCAGCCCGGGATGGTGACCTTGCCGCCCTTGGCGACGGTCTCGCTGATGGTGCTGAAGAACGCGTCGACGACGCTGGAGACGGTGGCCTGGCTCTGACCAGACGCCGCAGCGACGGCAGCAACGAGCTCGGTCTTGTTCAGGTTGTCAGCCATTGAGTGTCCTCCTCGGACCTTGTGCTGGATCTACAGCTTTTTTGTGGAACGGTTGAGGCCACACGGGCCATTACGTTTGGTCGGACGACCGCCTCGAATGTATCAGAATCCCGCGGAAACACGCGGATCTTCCGACCGTTTAGTGGATATCCGTCGTGATCGTGGTCTCCAGGCATCCCCGGGGACCACGACGAAGGGGCGCCCGGCCGAAGCCGGACGCCCCTCGAGTGCGTCGATCGGGCTGGGTTACCAGCTCGACTTGGTGATGCCGGGCAGCTCGCCGCGGTGCGCCATGTCGCGGAAGCGGACACGCGAGATACCGAACTTGCTGAGGTTTCCGCGGGGACGGCCGTCGACGGCGTCGCGGTTGCGAACGCGGATCGGGGAGGCGTCACGGGGAAGCTTCTGCAGGCCGATGCGGGCGGCCTCACGGGACTCGTCGGTGCCGTTCGGGTCGACGAGTGCCTTCTTGAGCTCGGCACGCTTCGTGGCGTAGCGCGCGACGATGACCTTGCGCTGCTCGTTCTTGGCGATCTTGGATGTCTTGGCCATGATTAGCGCTCCTCTCGGAAGTCGACGTGCTTGCGCACGACAGGGTCGTACTTCTTGAGCACGAGGCGGTCGGGGTCGTTGCGACGGTTCTTCTTGGTCACGTAGGTGTAACCGGTGCCCGCCGTCGAACGGAGCTTGATGATCGGACGGATGTCCTGCTGCTTCGCCATTAGATCTTCTCCCCACGGGCCAGGAGGTCCTTGACCACGGACTCGATGCCACGGGCGTCGATGACCTTGATGCCCTTGGCACTCAGGGTCAGGGTGACGTTACGGCGAAGGGACGGAACGTAGTACGTCTTCTTCTGGATGTTCGGGTCGAACCGTCGCTTGGTGCGGCGGTGCGAGTGCGAGATGTTGTGACCGAAGCCGGGAACGGCTCCTGTCACCTGGCACACTGCTGCCATTGCTTTCTTCTCCAATACCGTGGTGCCGGACGGCACCACCCAAGGTCACTTGTCGGCGCACGACTTCCCCAAGCGATTCGTCTGGGGGGTTCGTACACGATCTGAGCGGGAGGAGCCCACTCAGCCAAACATCAATGCTACGGCATCGGGCCGCCGCCGGCCAAATCACTCAGGGCCGTGCACGCGGGGCACAGCCCGAAGACGTCGACCACGTGCTGCGCCTGCGTGAACCCGTGCGCTGCCGCGGCCTGACGCGCCCACTGCTCGACCGCATCCGCCTCGATCTCCACCGTGAGCCCGCAGTTGCGGCAGATCAGGTGGTGGTGATGGCCGGTCGTGCACGCGCGGTAGAGGGCTTCGCCCTCCGGCGACTGCAGCGAGTCGGCGTCGCCTTCCGCCGCCAGGTCGGCGAGCGCGCGGTACACCGTGGCCAGACCGATCGGGGAGCCGGCCTCGTGGAGGCTCATGTGCAGTCCCTGCGCGCTGATGAAGCCCTCCGTCGAGGTCAGAGCCTCGCGGACGGCCTCCCGCTGCCAGGTGTTCCGCTTCACCATCCCAGGCTAGCCCGCCTGGCTCACGAGTCGCCGAGAGGTCTTCGCCGCGGTCCGCCGGCGGGCACGACGACCTCCCACGACGCGGCAGACCGCGTAGATGAGGAACGAGATCGTCGTCACGTAGGGGCTGATCGGGAGGGCGCTTCCGAGCGCCAGCAGGATGCCGCCGACGACCGATACGAGCGCGAAACCGACGCTGATCAGCGGCACTCCGAGCGGCGAGGACGAGATCCGCATCGCCGCCGCCGCCGGCGTGACCAGCAGCGACAGCACCAGCAGCGCGCCCACGATCTGCACCGAGACGGCGACCGCGAGGCCGAGCAGCACCATGAACGCGAGCGCGACGAAGCGGGTCGGGACTCCGCGCGAGGCGGCGACATCCGCATCCAGGCTGTCGAAGGTCAGAGGCCGCCAGATGAGGAGGACCGCCACCAGGACGATCGCGCCGATGACGAGCAACGACCCGAGCTGCGGGTCGTCGACCGAGACGATCTGCCCGGTCAGCAGGCCGAACTTGTTGGCGCTGCGGCCGGGATAGAGCGCGAGCGCCAGGATTCCGAGACCGAGACCGAACGGCATGAGGACCGCGATGATCGAGTTGCGGTCGCGCGCTTTCGCGCCGAGCAGGCCGATGAGCATCGCAGCGACGAGCGAGCCGACGAGGGATCCCGCCACGACGTTCACGCCGAGCAGCAGGGCCACCGCCGCACCCGCGAAGGAGAGCTCACTGATCCCGTGCACCGCGAAGGCCATGTCGCGCTGCATCACGAAGACCCCGATCAGGCCTCCGATGATGCCGAGCACCGCCCCGGCGAAGATCGAGTTCTTGACGAGGAGGAGCAGCTCGCCGTAGTCGGTGAAGTCGAACAGCTGCGACCACAGATCCAGGTGCGTCATGCGACCGGCTCCGGGTGCGCCTCGCGGGTGTGCTCGTGATGGTCGTGGGTCTCGGCATCCGGGATGCCGACCACGACGATCCGGCCGCGGCTGCGGATGACGTCGACGGGTGTCCCGTACAGGTCGGTCAGGACCTCGCTGCGCAGCACCTCGTCCGGGGTCCCGGTGCGGAACCGGCCGCCGGCCAGGTACAGGACGCGGTCCACCATCCCGAGCACGGGGTTCACGTCGTGCGTGACGAAGACGACCGCGCTGCCGTGATCCCGTCGGCGGCGGTCGATCAGCTCGCTGACTCCGCGCTGGTGCTGCAGGTCGAGCGAGAGCAGAGGCTCGTCGCACAGCAGTAGGGCCGGGTCTCCGGCGAGCGCCTGCGCGACCCGGAGCCGCTGCTGCTCGCCGCCGGAGAGCGAGCCGACGGCCGTGTCGGCGTATCGCCGCGCGCCCACGGCATCGATGAGACGCTCCACCTGGGCCCTGTCGGCCTGGCGGGGGAGCGGCAGCCCCCACCGGTGACCGTTGACGCCCAGGGCGACGAGGTCGCGCGCGCGCATCGGTGTGCCGGCGGGGATGAGCTTCTGCTGCGGGATGTAGCCGATGCGGCGGTCGCCGCGGCGCACCGCGTGGCCCTCGAAGGCGATCTCGCCGTCGTCGAGCTGCTGCTGGCCGAGGATCGTGCGCAGGAGGCTGGTCTTGCCGGAGCCGTTCGGGCCGAGGACGGCGACGAACTCGCCGGCGTGCACGTCGAGATCCAGGCCGCTCCACAGCGTCCGGTCGCCGAAGCCGAGGGACGCGTCCCGCAGCCGGAGGACGACCTGGCCTTCGACAGGCGGTGCGACGAGTTCGAGAGGTTCAGTCACTTGGCCAGCGCCTTTCCGACGGCGTCGAGATTGGCGCGCATCCAGCTGAGGTAGTCCTCGCCGCTGGGCAGCGTCTCGGTCACGGGCACGACCGGGATGCCGGCATGCTTCGCAGCGGCGAGAACCCGTTCCGTCTCGGCGCCCGTGGTCTGCTCGTTGTACGCCAGGAGCTTCACCTGGTGCGTGCTGAAGATTTTCAGGGTCTGCTCGAGCACGACAGGGGAGACGTCGTTCTCCCCCTCGACGGCGGCACTGAACTTCTCCGGGGTCTTGTTGACGAGTCCGATCGCGTCGAGCAGGTAGAGCGGAACGGGCTCGGTGATCGCGACACCGTCGCCGGCGTACGACGCCTTCAGCTTCGCTGCGGTGGCCTCGAGGGCGGCGACATTCTGGCTGAACTCCCGGGCGTTCCTGTCGAACGTGGCCTTGTGCGACGGGTCGGCCGTGCCGAGGGCTGTCGCGAGTGCTGCCGCGAGGGTGCGGATCGTGGGGAAGTCGTACCAGACGTGCTCGTTGAGCTCGCCGTCCACCGGCTTCTTGCCGGACAGGTCGACGACATTCAGCACCTGGGCGTCCTGGTTCTTGGCGCCCGTGACGAGCGTGCGCATGAACTCGTCGTAGCCTCCGCCGTTCTCGACGATGACGTCGGCCTTGGAGACGGCCAGCTGGTTGTGGGCGCTGGCCTCGAAGGAGTGCGGGTCCTGTGCAGGGTCGGCCATCAACGACGTGACGTGGACGGCGTCGCCGCCGATCGTCTCGGCGATGTTCCCGTACACGTTGGTGCTGGCAACGATCCGGACGGTGCCGTCGCTGGATCCTGCGGAGGGAGAGGCGGAGCAGCCGGCGAGCGCCACGGCGGCGGCGGTTGCGGCGGCGGCTGCCGCGAGGGCGGAGACGATGGAGCGCGTCTTCATGGATGAGCCTGTCTAAGTCGCGAACGACACGAAGGGTGTGCGCGCGGTCGCGAGCACCGGCTCAGGCTACGTCTTATTGAAAATGATTGTCAAATTCAATCGAGGAGCAGCGCGGGCTCCTCGATGATGGACGCGACATCCGCCAGGAAGCGGGAGGCGACGTCGCCATCCACGACGCGGTGGTCGAAGGATGCGCCGAGCGTGGTGACGAAACGCGGACGCACTTCGCCGTCGACCACCCACGGCTTCTGCTTGATGGTGCCGAGGGCGACGATGCCGACCTCACCGGGGTTCAGGATTGGCGTTCCGGTGTCCATCCCGAACACACCGATGTTCGTGATCGTGATCGTCCCGCCGCTCATGTCGGAGGGCGGGGTCTTGCCGTCGCGGGCGGTGAGGGTCAACTGCTCGAGCTGCTTCGCGAGCTCCAGCAGGGTCATCCCCTGCGCCTCCTTGATGTTCGGCACGATGAGGCCGCGCGGCGTGGCCGCGGCGATCCCGAGATTGACGTAGTGGCGGACGATGATCTCCTCGTCGGTCCATGACGAGTTCACCGTCGGGTTGCGGCGGACGGCCCAGATCATGGCCTTGGCCATGATGAGCAGGGGTGAGACCTTCACTCCGGCGAAGTCGGCCGAGTTCTTGAGCCGCTTGACGAACTCCATGGTCCGCGTCGCGTCCACATCGACGAAAAGACTGACGTGCGGGGCGCTGAACGCGCTCGAGGTCATCGCGGTGGCGATCGCCTTCCGGACGCCCTTGACCGGGATGCGATCCTCGCGGTCGTTCGGCCACTCCGGCGTCTGGATGTTGCGGAACACGGTCACCTGGGTCGCCTCGCGCAGGACATCGTCGCGGGTGACGTCGCCGATCGGCCCGGTGGGCGTCACAACGGTGATGTCGACGCCGAGGTCCTTGGCGAGCTTGCGGACCGGCGGCTTGGCGAAGACCGGACCGGACGGAGCAGCGTGGGGGCTCGGTGCAGCGTGGGCGGTCGCCGAAGCGTGCGCCGTGGGGGAGGCCGCGGTGCTGGATGGTGCGGCGGCGGTCTGCGACGACGTGGCGGCGGGTGCGATCGATCCCGAGAACGACACGGGGATCGAAGCCGTTCCGGGATGCGTCACCCGACGACGACGGCTCGTGCCGTGCCCCGAGGAGCCGTAGCCCACCAGGACGGCGCCCGGCTTCGGATCCTCCTCGTGCGAGACGGTCGCCGCAGCGTCGGCGGCGACTTCCTCGGCCGGCTCCGGCTCGGGCCGGGGCTCGGTCGCCTCACTGCCGCTCGTCACGGTGAAGATCGGCGTGCCGACCTCGACCGTCTGACCCTCGGAGACGAGGAGCTCGCCCACGGTTCCCTCGAACGGCGACGGCAACTCGACCAGCGACTTGGCGGTCTCGATCTCGACGATCACCTGGTTCACCGCGACCTGCTCGCCCGGCGTGACCTTCCACGAGACGATCTCCGCCTCGGTCAGGCCCTCGCCCACATCGGGCAGGAGGAACTGGGACTCGCTCATCTGCGACTTCTCTCTGTCTGTTGCTGTGGGTCGGCGCCGGCCGGGTCCGCCCCTGCTGGCAGGGACGGAGGCGCTCAGTAGGCCAGCGCTCGGTCGACGGCCTCGAGGATGCGGTCGGCGTCCGGAAGGTAGAGCTCTTCCAGGTTCGCCGGCGGGAACGGCACGTCGAACCCGGAGACACGCAGCACCGGTGCCTCGAGCGAGTAGAACGCCTTCTCGGCGAGAGTCGCCGCCACCTCGGAGCCGACGGACACATTGCCCGGCGCCTCCTGCGCGACGATCAGGCGGCCTGTCTTCTGGACGGACGCGATGACCGGCCCGTAGTCGACGGGTGAGAGCGACCGGAGGTCGATGACCTCCAGGCTCCGTCCCTCCTCGGCGGCGAGCTCGGCAGCGCGGAGCGCGACGCTGACCATCCCGGCCCAGGCGACGATGGTCGCATCGGTGCCCGTGCGCACCACGCGACTCGCGTGCAGCGGCGTCCCGTTCTCGACCAGGTCGACCTCGCCCTTGGGCCAGTAGCGGCTCATCGGCTCGAAGAAGACCACCGGGTCGTCCGAGCGGATCGCCTCCTGGATCATCCAGTACGCGTCGTGCGGGGTCGACGGCGCGACGACCCGGAGGCCGGAGGTGTGCGCGAAGTACGCCTCGGGCGCCTCCTGGTGGTGCTCCACCGCGCCGATGTGGCCGCCGTGCGGGATCCGGATGACGACGGGAAACGCCATTTTGCCGCTGTGCCGGTTGGTCATCTTGGCGAGCTGTGTGGTGATCTGGTCGAAGCCGGGGAAGACGAATCCGTTGAACTGGATCTCGAGCACCGGCCGGTAACCGCGCATCGCCAGCCCGATCGCCGTGCCGATGATGCCGGCCTCGGCGAGCGGGGTGTCCATGACGCGCTGGGGACCGAACTCCTTCTGCAGCCCCTCTGTCACCCGGAAGACGCCGCCCAGGGGCCCGATGTCCTCTCCCATGAGAAGGACGCGCGGGTCATCCGCGAGGGCACGCCGCAGTCCGGCGTTCAACGCCTTCACCATCGGCAGCGACTGGATTCGTGGCTCGGGCGGGGCGTCGACTGTCGCCTCGGAGGCGGGGCTCGGGTCCTCGCCGGGCTCGTCCTCGATCACGAACTCGCGGGTCCACTCCTGCTCGGCGACGTGCTCCCCGAGCACGCGCGCGTCGGGGTCGCTCTCGATGATCTCGACGACGTCGATCGCCTGCGTGTCCAGCAACGTCGAGTCGAAGTCGGCCGAGTCGAAGGAGGTCGAGTCGGAGGACGCAGCATCGGGGGACGATTCGTCGCCGCCCTGACCCTCGTTCTCGTCCGCGTCGCTCCCGGGCTCGCCTTCGATCAGCTCGGCCTCCACGTACTCGGCCTCGCTGTAGTCGGCCTCGCTCCTCACCTCGCTCATGCGTCACCTCCGAAGGACGACTCGTACTCCTCGAACCAGCGCTGCTGCTCCTCCGTGACGGGATGCGGCTCACTGTAGACGTGCTGGAACATCGATGCGACAGGCGGCGGGGTCAGCGCGAGCGTCCGCTTGCGGACATCGGCGGCGAGATCCGCCGCCTCCTCATCCGCACTGTCGAAGAACGCCTGCCCGACGCCCTGCTCCTCGAGGAACACCCGGAAGCGCAGGATCGGATCGCGCTCGGCCCAGTACGCGAGCTCGTCGTCCGAGCGGTACTTGGACGGGTCGTCGCTGGAGGTGTGTGCGCCCATCCGGTAGGTCAGGGCCTCGATCATGCTGGGACCTTCGCCGGTGCGCGCGTCGTCGAGATGCTTCGCCGTGACAGCGTAGGCCGCCAGCACATCGTTGCCGTCGATCTGGACGCCCGGGATGCCGAAGCCGCTCGAACGCAGATAAAGAGGAGTGCGCGACTGCGTCGAGACCGGCACCGAGATGGCCCAGTGATTGTTCTGCAGGAAGAACACCTGCGGCGTCTGGTAGCTGGCGGCGAAGACGTACGCCTCGTTGACGTCGCCCTGGCTGGTCGCACCGTCGCCGAAGTAGACGATCGTCGCCGCGTCCTGCGTGGGGTCGCCCGTCCCCACCTTGCCGTCGAGCTTCATGCCCATCGCATAGCCGGTCGCGTGCAGCGACTGCGATCCGATGACCAGCGTGTAGAGGTGGAAGTTGCCGATGGCGGGATCGGTCGGATCCCACCCGCCGTGCGCGACGCCCCGGAAGACACCCACGATGCCGACCGGGTCGACGCCGCGGATCAGACCGACGACGTGCTCCCGGTACGAGGGGAACAGGTGGTCCTGCGGCTTCGCCGCGCGAGCCGATCCGACCTGGGCGCCCTCCTGGCCGTGGCTCGGCACCCAGAGGCCGAGCTGCCCCTGCCGCTGCAGGTTCGCCGCCTCGTCGTCGAAACGGCGGACGCGGACCATGTCGCGGTAGAAGGTGCGGTAGTCGTTCTCGTCGAGGTTCTCCAAGTAAGGGAGGTACTCCGCCGACGTCTCGCTCGGCTGGAACCGGCCGTCAGCGGTGAGCAGCTGGACCGTGTTCGCCGGGCGCGGGATCTCGTTCGTCGCAACCACCGTTCTAACCTAACCGCTTGGCGGGGTGGCCATTTGGTAGGTTCTGCACAATATCTCCACTGACCCGCAGGAGTTTGTCCACAGATTCCTCCTCGCCGACACTGATGCGGATGCCCTCCGGCGGAAATGCCCGCACGGTCAGCCCGGCGTCGAAGAATGCGTCGTTCGCCTGCACGGTCTCCGCCCCCGTCGCCAGCCAGACGAAGTTTCCCTGCGCCTCCGGGACGGCCCAGCCCTGCGCGAGCAGCGCATCCCGAAGCCGGTCCCGCCGCATGGCGACACGTGCCACGCGTTCCAGCAACTCGTCCTCCGCGTCGATCGAGGCCAGTGCGGCGACGCGGGAGGCGTCGGTGACCGAGAGCGGGATGGCCGCCGAACGCGCAGCGTCGAGAACCGCCTGCGGACCGATGGCATAGCCGATTCGCAACCCTGCGAGCCCGTAAGCCTTGGAGAACGTCCGCAGCACCACGAGGTTGGGGTAGCGCGAGAGCAGGGGGATGCCGTCCACCGCCGCGTCATCGGTTACGAACTCGAAGTACGCCTCATCGAGCAGCACCAGGAGGTCGGAGGGCACACGTGCCATGAAGACCTCGAAGTCGGCCGCGGTGACGATCGTGCCCGTCGGGTTGTTCGGCGTGCACACGATCACGACACGGGTGCGGTCCGTGACCGCCGCGGCCATCGCCTCCAGGTCGTGGCTTCCGTCCGGGAGGTTCGGGACCTGGACGCTCGTCGCCCCCGTCACCGTCACCAGCCCCGGGTAGGCCTCGAAGGAGCGCCAGGAGTACACGACCTCGTCGCCCACCCCGGCAGCGGCCGAGATGAACTGCGAGAGCAGTGCGACCGAGCCGCTGCCCAGGTGCACCTGGCCGACGCCCACACCGTGCCGCTCCGCGAGACGCTGCCGCAGATCCCCTCCGCCCGCATCCGGATAGCGGTTCAGCTGCCGCAGCGTCGCGGCCACCGCATCCACCACCGAGGGCAGGGGAGTGAAGGGATTCTCGTTGCTGGACAGCTTGAAGCCATCGACCGGCGCCGGTCGCCCCTGCTTGTAGGGCGGCACCGCGACGATTTCAGGGCGTAGTCTCACGCCGGGCGTGTCATCGGAACTCACAGACCCAACTTAGCCGCGCCCGCATACTTCCAGGGGAATTCCGCAAACCTGTGGATAGACGCCGCCTGGGGATGAAGCGCATGACGCGTTTGCGGGAGCACCCCTGTACCCCGGCCCCGCTCCCTGGAAGGATGAGGCCATGCGATTCCTGCTCAGGCTGATCATCAACGCCTTCGCCCTCTGGCTCACGACGCTGATCGTCAGCGGCGTGAGCGTCCGTCCCTACGCCTCGGGAACCACGGCCGCGGTGCTCACGTTCCTGCTCATCGCCCTGATCTTCGGCATCGTGAACGCGGTCATCGGCACGATCATCCGAATCGTCGCCCTCCCGCTCTACATCCTGACGCTGGGGCTGATCTCGCTGATCGTCAACGCCTTCCTCCTTCTCATCGTGTCCTGGATCAGCGGAGCGATGGGGTTCGGGCTGTACGTCGCCGGATTCTGGTGGGGTGTGCTCGGTGCCCTCGTACTCGGCGTCATCGCGTGGCTGCTCGGCCTGCTCGTGCGTCCCACCCGGCGCACCTGAGGTCCGCCGCCGGCAGGCCTGAGGTCCGCGGCCCGGGGCCGCGTGCGGGAGAATGGTGGGGTACCCGCCGCTCGATCCCGCGAGGAGCACCATGACCGCCCTGCCTCCCCAGCCGCTCAGTCCTCTCGACGGCCGCTACCGGCCCGTCGTGATCGGGCTCGGCGACCACTTGTCGGAGGCGGGGCTGAACCGGGCGCGTGTCCAGGTCGAGGTCGAGTGGCTCGTCTTCCTCACCGAGCACAGGATGTTCGGGTCCTCCCCGCTGTCCGCCGAGCAGACCGAGGCCCTGCGTGCTCTTGCCGACGAGTTCGGCCAGCCCGAGATCGACCGGCTGGCGGAGCTCGAAGCGACCACCCGGCACGACGTGAAGGCGGTCGAGTACCTGGTCCGCGAGCGACTCCACGCGCTGGGCCTCGACCACATCGCGGAGCTGACCCATTTCGCCGCGACGAGCGAGGACATCAACAATCTCTCGTACGCGCTGACGGTGAGCGCGGCGGTTCGCGAGTCGTGGCTGCCGAAGTTCCGTGCCGTCATCGCCGAGCTCCGCGCGCAGGCGAAGCAGTACCGCGGCGACGCGATGCTCGCACGCACGCACGGCCAGCCTGCGACTCCGACGACGATGGGCAAAGAACTCGCGGTCTTCGTGCACCGCCTGGAGCGGGTCCTCGCCCAGATCGAGGGCGGCGTCCACCTCGGGAAGTTCAGCGGTGCGACGGGCACCTTCGCCGCCCACCTGGTCGCCGACCCGGAGGCCGACTGGCCGCGCATCTCCCGGGAGTTCGTCGAGAGCCTCGGCCTCGACTGGAACCCGCTGACCACTCAGATCGAGCCGCACGACTGGCAAGCCGAACTGTACTCACGCATCTCGCACGCCAACCGCATCCTGCACAACCTGTGCACGGACATCTGGACCTACATCTCGCTCGGCTACTTCCGTCAGGTTCCCGAGCCGGGCGCCACCGGCTCGTCGACGATGCCGCACAAGGTCAACCCGATCCGATTCGAGAACGCGGAGGCCAACCTGGAGCTCTCCTGCGCCGTGCTCGACTCGCTCGCCGCGACCCTGGTCACCAGCCGCCTCCAGCGGGATCTGACCGACTCGACCACGCAGCGCAACATCGGCGTCGGACTCGGCCACTCCCTCCTGGCCCTCGACAACATCGAGCGCGGCCTCGGCCAGATCGCCATCGACCGGCAGGCACTCGCCGCGGACCTCGACGCCAACTGGGAGGTCCTGGCCGAGGCGATCCAGACCGTCATCCGCGCGGAGGTCACGGCTGGTCGCTCCACCATCTCCGACCCGTACGCGCTCCTCAAGGAGCTGACGCGCGGCAAGCGCGTGGACCACGCTGCGCTGACGGAGTTCGTCAACGGGCTGGAGATCGGTCAGGCGGCGAAGAACCGCCTGCTCGCGCTCACGCCGGCGAGCTACATCGGCCTCGCGTCCGAACTGGTCGACTACCTGTAACCGGGCGGCCCGGTCGGGGTCGGCCTCTCCGGCGGCCCGTCAGGGGGCCGGCTCCCGCTCCCGGGTTCAGTGCCCCTGCGGCCGGTCGTCACCCTCGGCGCGTTGCCGGGCGGCCTTGGCGCGCGCCTCGGCATCCTGCTCGTGGATGTCCTCCACCTCCGCCTCGGTCGGCTTGAAGGCCAGCGCGAAGAGCGCAAGGAGGACGAGCGACACGATGAAGGTGATCCCGAAGGCCACTCCGGCGAGGACGAACTCGCGCGTCGCGACGAGCACGATCAGACCGACGAAGAGAGCGAGGCCGGCGGAGATGCCGATCAGCTCGACCGGGAGGAACCGGTCGCGACGGCTGGGCTGGAGGTTCTGGGTCACTCGAGGGTCCTTCTTGTTGCCGGAGGTCATGATCCGGTCTCCGCTCCGTGCGACTGCGCCCGCGTGCGCGCGGCACCCCGCAACGTCGCCGCCCCGATCGCCTGGAAGACACCGACGATGACTGCCCAGGCGCCGAACAGTCCGATCGCCAGCACGGCGTCGGCGGGCGAGAACAGCAGCGCCAGCGCGAGCACCGCCGTGATCGCGCCGGTGATGAGCCAGTCGCGGGCTGCCGCATCCCTGCGCCGCTCGCGGATGCCGTTGTAGAGCTCCAGGAAACCGGTGAGCGCCGCCCACACGGTCACCAGGTAGAGGAAGAGCCCGAGCCCGCCGCCGGTGAGGGCCAGCGCCAGCACGCCGGCGAGGAGGCCGATCCCGCCCTGGACGGCGAAGAGCGTGCGGGTCAGGCGGGGTCCGGCGAAGAGCGCGCTGAGGATGCCCGTCGCCAGGCCGTCGACGATGGCGAAGAGACCGAAGACGATCAGCCCGAAGACGGGAGTGTGCGCATCCCGCGTGAACGTGATGACCGCCCCGGCGGCGAGTGCCACGATGGCCCGAACGGCGGGGACGAGCCAGTACCGGCTGTGCGCGTGGGCGTTCGGATGCGGGGCAGGGACGGCGGTAGCCACTCGGCGACCTCTTTCATCGGGGATTCGCCATCCAGTCTAGTCGCGGCCTTCTGCGCGTTCGCCGCATCCGCCGACGTCCGATCGACCGTCGCCAGCCGCCGCGCCGCCCCGTCAGGCCCGGGTGGGATGCGCCTCCGGCTCCGCGTCACGAGCCCAGAAGATCACGGTGGCGACAGCTCCCACGGCGAGCAGAAACGCGCCGGTCGGGGTGACCCTGTCGGCGATGTCGTACTGCGCGAGCACTGCCGCAGCGACCCCGGCCAGCGCTCCCGTCACCGCGACCACGGCGAACGCGAACGAGATCGCGCGGACAGCGCCATCCATCACGATTCCGCGTACGACCAGGGCGACCGCCCCGAGGAGCCAGAGCGCCACCACGGGCACAGAGAGGAGCAGCCCCATGGGATCTCGCAGGAGCAGGCCCGGCGTCAGATAGACGGCTGACGCCGCCAGCACCAGCACGATGCCGAGTCCGGCGAAGGCGGCGAGGCGCGCCCCGTCCCTTCGGACACCGACGATCGACGGGAGCAGCGACGGCCACGTCACCGCGACGGCGAACGCCACGAGAGCGAGTGCCACACTGGCCGCGCCCTGCAGCACCGGAAGGAGGATGCCGATCATGCTTGCCAGTGCACCACGTCCGGCGATCGGTCCGCGTCCTCCCCGAGGACGATTTGAACGACCCCGCACAATGCCAATGACATCGTGATCGGTTACTTCCACATCTAGGGTTTGCATTGTGACTAGGGTTCAGACCGGGTGGGTTGTTTTCGCGGGGGTGCTTGGCCTCATCATCGTGGCTGTGGTCGTAGCGTTCGCGGTGCGATCGTGGTGCCAGCCACGCCCACCACAGCGAACACAGCAGCCATCAAGCTGAGGATGACTGCTGCCCAGATCGTGCCGGGTGCGTTCTTGTCGACGAAGCGCATCCCCCTCATGGCCGTCCTGAATTGGCCCGCCAGCCTGGTCTTGTACGCATGGGACAACCATCGCTGCGACACGGGCCAACCGGGCAGTCCCAACGCGGGGTCGCGAGTTCTCAGCAGTAGGTCCGCTGCGCGCCACCAGCGCGGCGCTGGTGGCGTACCAGGCTCACGGTCGCTGCGCGCCGTCAGCTGACGAACTGCGCTGACGATGGAGGCGACTGAGGACGCGCACGTGGACTGCCGTTGACGCCGCGAAGAGCAGGATCGCCGCACCGATCAGGATGAGCGCAGCTAGCGTCCAGCCTTGCCGCACTCCCTGGACGAACAGCGCGACCCAGCCGACGAGGAAGGCCCCTGTCAGGAGAGTCCACAACCAGTAGCGCACGAGCGACGGTCGAGCGCGCGGCAGGGTTATGTCCCTCATACGCCGAGTATCTTCGCCATCCCTTCTCGCCTCAACTCTTGGGCTATCGGACAGCTCGAGACAAACTACCTGGCGGAAAGACAATCTATGGCAACGTCGACACCGAGGATTAGATCGGGGCCATGTCCGCGAAGCGGGAGTACATGCCCTGGAACGCCACCGTCACGGTTCGGGTGGGGCCGTTGCGGTGCTTGGCGACGATGAGGTCGGCTTCGCCCGCTCGCGGGTTGTCCTTCTCGTAGGCGGACTCGCGGTGAAGCAGGATGACGACGTCGGCGTCCTGCTCGATCGATCCGGACTCACGGAGGTCGCTCAGGGCCGGGAGCTTGTCAGCGCGCTGCTCAGGGCCACGGTTCAGCTGGGACAGCGCGATGACCGGGACCTGGAGTTCCTTCGCCAGGAGCTTCAGGGCTCGGGAGAACTCGCTGACCTCCTGCTGACGGCTCTCTACCCGTTTGCCGCTCGTCATCAGCTGGAGGTAGTCGATGACGACCATCTTCAGCCCGACGCGCTGCTTCAGCCGGCGGCACTTCGCGCGGATCTCGACCAGCGTCATGTTCGGGCTGTCGTCGATATAAAGAGGAGCGTCGTTGATGCGGCCGCGCGTGGATGCGATGGTCGTCCAGTCGCGGTTGTCGACCGTTCCCTTGCGCATGTTCTGCAGGGGGACGGAGGACTCGGCGGACAGCAGGCGCATCGCGATCTCGCTTCGGCCCATCTCGAGGGAGAAGAAGATGGTGGCCATGTCGTGCTTGATGGCGGCGGCACGGGCGAAGTCGAGCGCGAGGGTCGACTTTCCGAGCGCCGGTCGGGCCGCCACGATGACCATCTGACCGGGATGCAGGCCGTTGGTCAGCTCGTCCAGCTCGGCGAAGCCGGTGGGGACTCCCGTCATAGAGCCGTCCTTGTGCTTCGCGGCCTCGATCTCGTCGATCGCGACGGTCACGGCCTCGGTGAGCGGGACGTAGTCCTCGACCTCCTGCGTGCCGGTGACCGAGTAGATCTCGGCCTGTGCGCTGTTGACGAGGTCGAGAACCTCACCCTCGGCCTTGTAGCCCATCTGCGTGATCCGCGTGCCGGCTTCGACGAGGCGGCGGAGGAGCGCCTTCTCGGCGACGATGTTGGCGTAGTAGCCGGCGTTGGCGGCGGTGGGGACGAGGCTGGTCAGGGTGTGCAGGTACTCGGCTCCGCCGGCCCGGGAGAGTTCGCCGATCTTGGTCAGCTCGTCGGTGACAGTGATCACGTCGGTGGGCTCACCGTGCGAGTACAGCGACAGGATGGCGTCGTAGACGATCTCGTGCTTCGGGATGTAGAAGTCCGTCACGCGGACGACTTCGACGACGTCGGCCACCGCATCCTTGCTGAGCAGCATGCCGCCGAGGGCGCTCTGCTCCGCCAGGAGATCGTGCGGAGGCGTCCGCTCCGGGGAACGGGCCTCGCCCGGGTCACGACCGTCGGCCAGACCGATATGGGCGATCGACACGTTCTCTCCTCACTTCACGCTCCGGGCATGACGGAACATCCGTGGGACACCTTCCCGCGTTCGTCACGCGGAAAGCCCCCCGGTTCGATTGTCGGGACGACCTCCGACATCGCCGCTCATCCGCGGCTGCCGTCCATCGACGTCCGTCCACCATATGAACCCCTGTCCACTCTCACAACTCAGCCTGTGGATAAAACTGGGGATAATCTGCGCGAAACGCCGTAGAGCGTGTGTAGAAGGTGTGTGGAAGCCTGTGGACAAGAAAGAAGTTTCTGCAGACATGTCGGCTCTGACCAGGTGTTTTACTTTCCCCACCCTGTGGGTAGAAAGTTCCTTGAACCCGGTGTTCAACCTTGGCTCGCGGCGCCGTTGACCTGTGTACAGAACGGGGGAAAAGTCGCTTAACGAGGTGTAGCGGCGGGCCTTCGCCCACCGCTACACTCCGCTGTGCGTGCGCCTACTTGGCGGCGACCACCTGGAGGCTGATGACGGCCGAGAGGTCGTCGTGCAGACGCACGGTCGCCTCGTGGTCGCCGACGACCTTGATCGGGTTGGGAAGCTCGATCTTCCGCTTGTCCAGCTCGCCGATGCCGGCCGCCTTGACAGCGTCCGCGACATCGCCGGTCTTGACCGAACCGAACAGACGGCCCTCGCGGCCCGCCTTGACGGTCAGCTTGACCTTGGTCGCCTCGAGCTTGGCCTTGAGGTCCTGAGCCTGCTCGACGGTGTGCAGCTCGCGAGCGACACGGGCCGCCTTGATCTGCTCGACCTGCTTCTCGCCACCGCGGGTCCACGCGATCGCGAAGCCCTTCGGGACGAGGAAGTTGCGGGCGTAGCCGTTCTTGACGTCGACGACGTCACCGGCCGAGCCGAGGCCGGTGACCTCGTGCGTGAGAATTACCTTCGACATGTCGCTTCTCCTTAGCGGCCGGAGCCGGCGTAGGGGAGCAGTGCCATCTCGCGCGCGTTCTTGACCGCGCGGGCGATGAGGCGCTGCTCCTGGACGGAGACACCGGTGATCCGGCGGGCGCGGATCTTTCCACGCTCCGAGATGAACTTGCGCAGGGTGGCGACATCCTTGTAATCGATGACGCCGACGCGAATGGACTTCGCCGGGGCGGCGTTCTTGCCGTCCTTGCCCTTGCGGATCGGCTTGCGGCGGTCGCCGCTCGACTTTCCAGCCATGATTTCCTTTGCTTTCCGCCCGTCCGGTGCTGCCCGGCGGGCTGATGAATGTGAGGGGCCCTTTAGAAGGGGGTCTCGTCGTTGTAGGAGCCGGGAGTGTTCCACACGTCGGCGCCCGCGGACGGGTCTGCCGGTGCGGAGGCCGCCCACGGCTCGTCGACGGCGGGAGCGCCGCCGCCGAAGCCGCCGGGACCACGTCCCGAGGACTGGGCACGCGTGACCTGTGCGGTGGCGTAGCGCAGCGAGGGCCCGATCTCGTCGATCTCGAGCTCGATGCTGGTGCGCTTCTCGCCTTCCTTCGTCTCGTAGGAGCGCTGCTTCAGGCGACCCTGCGCGATGACGCGCGAGCCCTTGGTCAGCGATCCGGCGACGTGCTCCGCGAACTCGCGCCAGACACTGGCGCGGAGGAACAGAGCCTCGCCGTCCTTCCACTCGTTCGCCTGACGGTCGAACGTGCGGGGAGTGGACGCGATCGTGAAGTTGGCAACCGCGAGCCCGTTCTGCGTGTAGCGCAGCTCGGGGTCAGCCGTGAGGTTGCCCACCACGGTGATGATGGTCTCGCCGGCCATCGGACTAGGCGCCGACCTTCTCGGCGGCGGTGGCGGCCTTGCGGGCAGCCTTCTCGTCAGCGCGCTGCTGAGCGGCGGCGACCTGAGCGATCGCCTCCTCGGCGCGGAGCACCTTGGTGCGCATGACGGCCTCGCTGAGCTTCAGTTGGCGGTCGAGCTCCTTCGTGGTGTCACCGGTCGCGGTGAGCTGCACGACGGCGTAGATGCCTTCGGTCTTCTTGTTGATCTCGTAAGCCAAGCGACGACGTCCCCAGATGTCGACGTTGTCGATCGTTCCACCGTCGTTCCGGACGACATTGAGGAACTTGTCAAGGCTCGGAGCCACGGTGCGCTCATCGATCTCTGGATCGAGGATGACCATCAACTCGTACTGATGCATGACTAACCCACCTCCTCTGGTCTCAGCGGCTGCAGACGTTCTGCAGCAGGAGGGTTGTTTCACATCGGTTGCATGGGCAGGGCTCCGCCCGGGCAACTTACCTAGGGTAACGGATGTGGATGCGGGGCGCCAGCCGGCGGTGATCTCGGTCATGAAGCCACTGTCGCCGAGCGCACGCATCCGTCAGCCGGCGCGGGACGAATCCGTGGAGAACCCCGGCTCATCCGCCCCTGTGGACGAAATCACACGGACGAGAGCGAGACGAAGACGCTCAGCGATCCGCCCACCAGGCGAGCAGCCGCCGGGCGGCCTCCTCCTCGCCGAGCGGACCCTCATCGAGTCGCAGCTCCAGCAGGAACCGCATCGCCTGACCCACCTCGCGGCCGGGGCGGAGGCCGAGGATGCTCATGACCTGCTCGCCGTTCAAGTCCGGCCGCACGGCATCCAGTTCTTCCTGCTCCTGCAGTTCGCGGATGCGCGCCTCGAGATCGTCGTACGCGAAACCCAGACGGTCGGCCTTGCGGCGGTTCCGGGTCGTCACATCGGCGCGGGTGAGGATGTGCAGCCGGTCGAGCTCGGGCCCGGCGTCCCGGACGTACCGGCGGACGGCCGAGTCGGTCCAGTGTCCATCCGTGTAGCCGAAGAACCGCAGGTGGAGCTCGATCAGGCGCACGACGGCGTCGATCGTCGCCCTGTCGAACCGCAGGGCGGTGAGCCGTTTCTTCGCGAGCTTCGCGCCCACGATGTCGTGGTGGTGGAAGCTGACCGCGCCACCGGGCTCGAAGCGACGGGTCGCAGGCTTGCCGATGTCGTGCAGGATGGCCGCCAGCCGCAGGATGAGGTCGGGCGCTTCGCCGGGGTGGCGCTCCTTCTCGTAGCCGATCGCCTGCTCCAGCACCGTGAGACTGTGCTGGTACACGTCCTTGTGGTGGTGGTGCTCGTCCGCCTCGAGCCGCAGGGCCGGGATCTCGGGCAGCACGTGGTCCGCCAGCCCGGTCTCGACCAGGAGCTCGAGTCCCGCTCGCGGTTCGTCGGCGAGGAGGAGCTTGCTCAGCTCATCCCGGACGCGCTCTGCGCTGACGATCTCGATCCGGTCGGCCATCGCGGTCATCGCGTCGCGTGTCTCCGCGTCGACCGTGAACCCCAGCTGCGCGGTGAAACGTGCTGCCCGCATCATCCGGAGCGGATCGTCGCCGAACGAGATCTGCGGCGTGCTCGGCGTGGTGATGGTGCCGGCGATCAGATCCTCGACGCCGCCGGACGGGTCGACGAGGCGGACCTCGGGGAGGCGGAGAGCGAGCGCGTTGACGGTGAAGTCGCGGCGCAGCAGGTCGCCCTCGAGGCTGTCCCCGAACTCCACCTCCGGCTTCCGCGTGGTGCCGTCGTAGCTGTCGCTGCGATACGTCGTGATCTCGACGGTGTCGTCCCCGAAGCGCGCGCCGATGGTGCCGTACTGCCGGCCCACATCCCAGACCGCGTCCGCGACGGGCCCGACGATGCGGAGGATGTCGTCCGGTCGGGCGTCCGTCGTCAGGTCGAGATCGTGGACGACACGGCCGAGCAGCGCATCCCGGACCGGGCCGCCGACGAGCGCCAGCTCGAAGCCGGCGGCCTGGAACGCGTCGGCGAGCCGGGCGACCGAGGGCGTATGTGCGAGGTCGCCGAGGCGTTCGAGGGATTCGGCGACGCTCTGCATGGTGCCCCAGTTTAACGGCACCGCTCGCCGGCCTCTCAGGGGGTGGCCTCTACAATCGAGGTCATGGAGGCCGAGCAGGGATCGCGCGTCGACGCATGAGCGCAGCCTCCCCCACCCTCGGCAGGGGTGCGCGGCTCCACGCCCGCCTGCAGCGCGCAGCGACCTCCGCTGTCGTGGCGGCCGTCGCCGCCGGTCTGGCCATCGCAGGTGCGGTCGCGCCCGCCGCCGCTGCGACCCCCACCCCGACGCCGACGGCTTCCGCCCCGGCTCCGCACGGATCCCATCCCACGGCGGCCATCACGGCCGACGCGGGAGGCGTCCTCGGGCCCGGGAAGGACCTGGGCGTCTCGATCACCGTATCCAATCCGACCGCGACGGCCTATCCATCCGGAGCGGTGACCCTCTGGCTGGATCCCTCCCCTCGCAGCGATCGGAAGGCTCTCGCCGGCTGGTTGACCTCCACGGACACGGTCTCCGACGCCATCACTCTCGGTCAGGCGCAGCTCAACACGCTCGAGCCGGGGTCCAGCACCGTCGTCCGGGTCGCCGTTCCCGCGGCCTCGATCCCGTTCGCCGCCCGCACGGCCTCCGCGGTGTTCGGCATCGGCGCGTCCGTCCACGCCGGGGCGGCCGACGCGGAGGCCAGGGGATCGGTCGTCTGGGATGCCGGCGGCGCCTCGAAGCAGACGGGCATCGGCGTCGTGCTCCCGATCGTGACCCCGTCCGGCTCGGACGGACTGATCGCCGCCAACGATCTGGCGACCTACACGGCGCCGAACGGCATCCTGACCCGAGAACTGGATGGTCTGGTCGGCCACACGACCGTCACCCTCGGCATCGACCCGATGATCATCGCGTCCATCCGCATCCTCGGCAACGCAGCACCCGCCACGGCGGTGGAGTGGCTGAACCGCCTCGCCGACCTCCCCAACCCGACTTTCCCTCTCGGCTACGCGGACGCGGATGTCGCCGGGCAGATCCAGGCAGGGCTTCCCGCGCCACTCGCGCCGACCGCCCTCGGGTACGCGATCGACCCCAGGAACTTCCCCCCGGCGCCGACACCGGTCGGCGAGCCGCCGACCGGCACTCCCGCTCCCAGCCCCGGAGCGGTGACCTCGACTCCGTCCCCGACGCCGAGCGCCGGACCGGTGCTGCCGACGATCCAGAGCCTGCTCGCCTGGAACTACACGCTCAGCGGGATCGGCTGGGCGGGCGACAAGACGCTGCGCCACGCGGATCTCGCACCGCTCGCCACCGCCGGCCTCACCACCACCATCGTCTCCGGAAGCAACACCAACGCCGCCACGCTCGAGACGACGCCGAACGCGGCGATCGTCTCCGGCCAGGACCACCTCCTCGCCTCCGACCAGGCGATCAGCGAAGGCCTGCGGCAGGCGGTGTCGGCCCCCAGCGACACGGCCTGGAACGCCGCCATGTCGAAGGTGAACGCTCAGCTGGAGCTCATCTCCCAGGAGCCGGGCGAGACCCGCCGGCTGCTCGTGGCGCTGGATCGCTCCTGGCCGTCCAGCGGGACGCAGCTGGAGCGAACGCTCAGCACCCTGCTCTCCTCGCCGTGGGCGTCCCCCGCGAGCTTCGCGGCGGTCCGGAGTGGGACTCCCACGTCGGGCTTCGACCTCGTCGACGCGCCGGAGGCGGGCGACCGCATCGCGAACATCCGCGCTCTCGTACAGGACGAAGCGTCGATCGGGCAGTTCGCCACCGTCCTCGACGACCCGACCCGGCTCACGGGACGGACGCGGGCGAGCCTCCTGACACTGCTCGCCGTGTCCTGGCTGAACCCGCGTGCGGACTGGAACGCCGCCGTTGTGAAGGAGCGGCGTGCGACGGATGCCACGCTCCACTCCATCCACATCCTGCCCACCGAGAACGTGAACCTCGTCAGCGCGCAAGGCTCCATCCCGTTCACCGTGAGCAACGAGCTGCCCGACGACGCGGCGACCGTCGTGCTGACGGCCGCGCCCTCCAACAGCCGTCTCGAGGTCGACCAGTCGACCACCAAGCGCATCCTGCAGGACTCCCGGTCCGCCGTCCTGATCCCGGTCAAGGCCAAGGTCGGCAACGGTCAGGTCGTCCTGTCGCTGCACCTCTACAGCCCGACGGGCGTCCCGATCGGGGACCCGACATCGGTGACCGTGGATGTGCACGCCGACTGGGAGGGCATCGGCGCGCTGGTGTTCGGCATCCTCCTGGTGCTGCTGTTCGGGTTCGGGATCGTGCGCAACATCCTGCGGCGCAGGTCGAAGGCGGCAGAGGGTGACGACGACGCGATCGGCGACGGGCCTGAGGAGGGCGGACCCGAGGAGGAGGGTCGCAGTCAGGATGAGAGCGAGCCTCTGAGCGCCCCGGACGACCCGGCGCCCGCAAGCGTCACCGGACCGGACGGGCCCGGCGAGCCAGGGGAGCGTCCGGGTGGCTAGCGTCGGCCGCGCGAGCGCGATGCTCGCCTCCGGCACGCTGGTGTCGAGGCTCCTCGGCTTCGCCAAGGCGTGGCTGCTGGTCCAGGCCATCGGCGCGATCAGCTTCGCGGCCAACGCGTACAGCACGGCGACCATCGTGCCCAACAGCATCTACGCGATCATCGCGCAAGGCATCCTGAACGCCATCCTGGTGCCTCAGATCGTGCGGGCTTCGGTCAACGCCGATGGCGGCCGGGCCTACATCAACAAGCTGGTCACGCTCGGCATCGTCGTCTTCGCGGCTGTCGCGCTCGTGGCGACCTTCCTCTCCCCGCTGCTCGTGGCGCTCTACGGTCTGCGTGGCGAGCAGGCTCAGCTGGCGACCGCGTTCGCCTACTGGTCGCTTCCACAGATCTTCTTCCTCGGCCTCTACACGCTGCTCGGCGAGGTCCTCAACGCCCGCAAGTCGTTCGGGCCGTTCACCTGGGCGCCCGTCGTCAACAACATCGTCGCCATCGTGCTGCTCGGCGCCTTCATCCTGGCCTTCGGCGCGTACTCGTCGAGTAACCACCACAGCCAGTGGTCGTTCGGGATGGTCGCACTGCTCGCCGGAGGAGCGACCCTCGGCATCGCGGTGCAGGCGCTCATCCTCTTCGTCTTCTGGCGGCGGGTCGGGCTGCGGTTCCGGTTCGACTTCGGCTGGCGCGGGGTCAACCTGGGGACGGCGGGAAAGGCGGCCGGATGGACATTCGGGATGCTCATCGCGACCCAGCTGGCCGGACTCATCGAGACCAACGTCGCCAACTCCGCCGGCCAGCATTTTGCGGGCCCGTTCGTGATGGCGAACGCCTGGCTGATCTTCATGCTCCCGCACGGCATCATCGCGGTCTCCATCGTGACGGCGTTCTACACGCGCATGGCGGAACACGCGCATCGAGGATCGGTGACCGAGTTCCGGCAGGACTTCTCGTCGGCCGCGCGCTCCATCATGTTCTTCATCGTGTTCTCCTCGGCCGCCCTGATCGTCGCCGCCTACCCGGTCGCACGCGTCTTCACCTCCGACTACCAGGCCATGGGCCTGGTCCTGGTCGCGTACATGGTGGGTCTGGTTCCCTTCTCACTGGTCTTCATGGCGCAGCGCGCGTTCTACTCCCTTGGCGACACCCGCACACCCTTCCTCTTCACACTCGCGCAGGTCGCCATCATCGTCGTCGGCGTGCTCTTCTGCTTCGCCGTCCCTCCGGCCACCCGTGCGGCAGCGGTCGCCCTCGTCGTCTCGCTCGCGAGCGTGGTGCAGGCGGTCCTCGCGTTCGCCCTCTTGCGCCGCCGCACCGGGGGAGTGGATGGAGGCCGCATCCTCGGTTCCCTCTGGCGCTTCGTCGTGGCCGGGCTGGCCGCCATGGCTGCGGGCGCGGGCTTCCTGGTCATCCTGGGCGGTGTCGAGGCCGGTGCGTTCCCGGTGAGCGGTCCTCTCGCCGCGATCGCTGCGACCGCGGTGATCGGCGTGGTCATGCTCGTCGTGTACGTCGGGTTCCTCGCGATCCTGCGCTCGCCCGACCTCGAGAGCGGTCTCGCTCCCGTCCTGAACCGTCTGGAAGGCCGCTCGCGCGCGCCCAGGTGACACGGAATAGCATCCGCTTAGGATGTGTTCTACAGGTCGATGCCTCCGGTCAGGGGCATCAGAACAGGTCAAGGAGTTCCTCCGTGCGGCAGATCATCATCATCGGTTCCGGCCCAGCCGGTTACACCGCGGCCATCTATGCGGCCCGCGCCAACCTGAAGCCGCTCCTGATCGCCTCGTCCGTCGAGGCCGGCGGCGAGCTCATGAACACCACAGAGGTCGAGAACTTCCCGGGCTTCCCCGAGGCCGTCATGGGACCGGACCTGATGTTCAAGATGCAGGCGCAGGCCGAGCGGTTCGGAACCGAGATCGTGCTCGACGACGTCGTGTCGATCGACCTGACCGGCGAGATCAAGAAGGTCACGCTCGGCTCGGGTGCGACCCATGAGGCGCTTGCCGTGATCTTCGCGACCGGGTCCGCCTACCGCAAGCTCGGCCTGGAGGACGAAGAGCGCCTGTCCGGTCACGGTGTCTCCTGGTGCGCCACCTGCGACGGGTTCTTCTTCCGTCAGCGCACGATCGCGGTCATCGGCGGCGGCGACTCGGCGATGGAGGAGGCGAACTTCCTCACCCGCTTCGCGGACAAGGTGTACGTCATCCACCGTCGCGACTCGCTCCGGGCATCCAAGATCATGCAGGACCGCGCGTTCGCCAACGACAAGATCGAGTTCATCTGGAACTCGGAGGTCGTGGGAATCGGCGGCGACGAGCAGGTGCAGAACGTCACGCTCCGCAACCTCGTCACCGGCGAGGAGAGCGAGCTGCAGCTGCAGGGACTGTTCATCGCGATCGGCAACGACCCGCGCGTGCACCTGGTGCACGGTCAGCTCGACCTCACGGCGGAGGGTACTATCGCCGTCGACGGACGCAGCTCGAAGACCAACCTGCCCGGCGTCTTCGCCGCCGGCGACGTTGTCGACCCGACCTACCGCCAGGCAGTCACCGCCGCGGCGTCCGGAACGGTCGCCGCGCTCGACGCGGAGCACTACCTGGCCTCGCTTCCCCAGAACTTACTCGACGCTGCAGCGGATGGCGCGTCGGGTGATCTCGAACTCACGACCACCGCATAAGGAGATACAGATAATGTCAGCAGCACGTTCGGTCACGGACGCCAGCTTCGAGCAGGACGTCCTCAACAGCGAGAAGACCATTCTGGTGGACTTCTGGGCCGAGTGGTGCGGTCCGTGTCGCGCCGTCGGACCGATCCTCGACCAGATCGCCGCAGAGCACTCGGAGAAGATCGAGATCGTCAAGCTCAACGTGGACGAGAACCCGCAGACCGCTGCGAAGTACCAGATCACCTCCATCCCCGCGATGAAGGTGTACCAGGGTGGCGAGGTCGTCAAGACCGTCATCGGCGCGAAGCCGAAGCCTGCCCTCGAAGCCGACCTGGCCGCCTACCTGGCGTAGCGCGACCCGTCCTCTTCAGACCCGTCCGGCGCTCACCCGCCGGGCGGGTCTTTTCGTACCCCGGACGCCGCAGCGATTTTCGCCGCGGCGCTCCACCCACATAGCATGGCTGAACGGCAGAGAAACGGAACTCACACGTGATCGAACAGGGCACTCCGCAGCAGCGGGGCAACAATCTGGACCCGTGGTATCACCACTACGCACAGCGCACCAGCGGCCTGGCCGCCAGTGAGGTCCGAGCTCTGTTCGCCGTCGCCAGCCGCCCCGAGGTGGTCTCGCTGGCCGGCGGCATGCCGTTCGTCTCCGCCCTCCCGCAAGACCTCGTCGTCGGCGCGATGGATCGGGTCATGCGCGAACAGGGAGCCGTCGCGCTCCAGTACGGGTCCGGCCAGGGCGTGCCGATGCTCCGTGAGCAGATCCTCGAGGTGATGGCGCTCGAGGGCATCAGCGGGAGCGCCGACGACGTCGTCGTCACGACAGGTTCGCAGCACGCGCTCGAACTGTTCAGCAAGCTGTTCCTCGACCCGGGGGATGTCGTCCTCGCCGAGGGGCCGAGCTACGTGACGGCCATGGTCATCTTCAAGTCGTACCAGGCCGAGGTCGACCACGTCCCGATGGATGCGCACGGTCTGATCCCCGAGGCGCTGCGCGAGCACATCGCCCGGCTCAAGGCAGCGGGCCGACGGGTGAAGTTCCTCTACACCGTCCCCACCTTCCACAATCCGGCGGGCGTCACGCTCACCTGGGAGCGGCGGCTCGAGATCCTCGAGATCGCCCGCCAGAACGACATCCTCGTGCTGGAAGACAACCCCTACGGACTCCTGTACTTCGAGGAGAAGCCGCCGGCTGCGATGCGCTCGGTGGAGAAGGACGGCGTCGTGTACCTCGGCACGTTCTCCAAGACCCTGGCGCCCGGCTTCCGCGCCGGCTGGGCGCTGGCGCCGCACGCGATCCGGGAGAAGCTCATCCTCGCCAACGAGGCGGCCGTCCTGAGCCCGAGCTCCTTCAGCCAGCTGGTGATCTCCGAGTACTTGCAGGATGCCGATTGGCGAGCGCAGATCGATACGTTCCGCGGGGTCTATCGGGAGCGCAAGGAGGCGATGATCTCCGCTCTGAACGAGCACCTGCCCGAGCTGAGCTGGACCGACCCGAACGGCGGCTTCTACGTCTGGCTCACGCTTCCGCCGCATCTCGACTCGAAGGCGATGCTCCCACGGGCGGTGACCGAGCTGGTCGCCTACACACCGGGGACCGCCTTCTACGCGGACGGTTCGGGCGCGCAGAACATCCGTCTGTCGTTCTGCTACCCCACGCCGGAGGACATCAAGGTCGGCGTCCGCCGGCTCGCCAACGTCATCGGCGGAGAACAGGACCTGCTCGACACGTTCGCCGGCACGGGCCCACTCTCGGCCTCGGGCGTCCGGAACCGGACCAGCGCCAACCCGCCCACCGACCTCCGCTAGCACGAGAAAGACCTGATCATGGCTGAAAACAAGGCACTCGACATCGTCGTTCTCGCCGGCGGTATCTCACACGAGAGGGATGTGTCGCTGCGCACGGGCCGGCGTGTCGCGGACGGTCTGAACGGTCTCGGCCATCGGGTCGTCTTCCGCGACCCGGACGCGTCCCTGCTGGCGTTCCTCGAGGAGACGCGTCCGGACGTGGTCTGGCCGGCACTCCACGGTGCGAGCGGCGAGGACGGCGCGCTGCGCGGCCTGCTGGAGATCACCGGCGTGCCCTTCGTCGGCTCCCGCGCCGACGCCTCCCGGCTCGCCTGGTCGAAGCCCACCGCCAAGACGATCGTGGAGCGCGCCGGTGTCTCCACTCCGCAGTCCATGACCCTGCCGCAGGAGACGTTCCGCGAGCTGGGGGCGGGGAGCGTGCTGGCGACGGTGCTGAGCGGTCTCGAGCTGCCGGTGGTGGTCAAGCCCGCTCACGGCGGATCGGCCCAGGGGGTCACCATCGTGACGACCGCCGAAGAACTGCCGCGTGCCATGGTCGAGGCGTACACCTACTCGGATGTGGCTCTGATCGAGCGCAAGGTGGACGGGGTGGAGGTGTCCGTGGCCGTCATCGACACCGGCGATGGCCCCGAGGCCCTTCCGGCCGTCGAGATCGAGCCTGTCGACGGCGCCTACACGTTCGACGCGCGCTACAACGCGGGGGAGACGCGGTTCTACGTGCCCGCGCGGCTCGACGAGCAGGTGATGGCGGCCGTCGCCGAGGCGGCCACGTCGGCCCACATCGCGCTGGGCCTGCGGCATCTCTCACGGATCGACCTCATCGTCGACGCTGCCGGACAGCCCTGGTTCCTGGAGGCGAACGTTCTCCCCGGCCTCACCGAGACGTCGATCATGCCGCAGGCGATCACCGCGTCCGGCCGCGAGCCCGGCGAGGTCTATGCGGCTTTGGCGGTCGCCGCGATGGCTGACGCCTGACCGGTCGTCTCGACCACGGCGCGGCCCTTCGGCGCGCGGATCACCCGGTCAGGAGTAGCTGGGCTGCCCGATCTCGTCGAGGATGCGGTTGAGGTCCTGGATGGTGGCGAAATCCACCACGATCTGGCCTTTTCTTGCTCCGAGCGAGATCTTGACCCGCGTGTTGAGGCGGTCTCCGAGCTGTCCGGCGATCTCGTCGAGGTGGCCGCGATGCCGTCCGGCTGTCGCCTTCGTGCGAGCCGGCTTCGGCGTCTTGCTCGCCGCCGCCTCGGCGGCGCGAACCGAGAGGTCCTCGTTGACGATCTTGTCGGCCAGGCGGATCATCGCCTCCTGGTCGTCGCCCAGTGAGAGGATCGCCCGAGCATGTCCGGCGCTCAGGACGCCGGCCGCGACGCGCGACTGAACCGCGGCGGGCAGCTTGAGCAGGCGGATGGTGTTGGTGATCTGCGGACGGGACCGCCCGATCCGGCCCGCCAGCTCCTCCTGGGTGATCCCGAAGTCGGCCAGCAGCTGCTGGTACGCGGATGCCTCCTCCAGCGGGTTCAGCTGACTGCGATGCAGGTTCTCGAGCAGGGCATCCCGCAGCATGTCCTCGTCTGCGGTGTCTTTGATGACCGCCGGGATGCTGTCGAGGCCGAGCTCCTTCGTGGCGCGCAGGCGCCGCTCGCCCATGATGAGCTCGTACTGACCCGGCTCGTCCGGAAGCGGACGGACCACGACCGGCTGCAGGACACCGACCTCACGGATGCTGGCGATCAGCTCATCGAGAGCATCGCGATCGAACTCGACGCGCGGCTGCACGCGGTTGGGCACGATGTCCGCGGGGGAGAGGTTCGCCAGTCGCGCGCCCGGCACGGCGACGAGGTCCGGCTCACGCTCGGCGACAGCGAGAGCGCCACCGAGGGCGCCGGCACTGTTGTCGGGGAAGAACACGTCGACCGGTCGTGTCGCCTGGTCGCTCGTGGGGATGAGGGCGCCGATGCCTCGGCCCAGTCCAGTGCGCTTCGCTGCCATTAGCGGGGTGCTCCTCTTCGTGCGATCTCTGCGGCCGCCTCCATGTAGGAGAGGGAGCCGCTGGAGTTGGTGTCGTAGCTGATGACGCTCTGCCCGTAACTCGGCGCCTCGGAGATGCGGACCGAGCGGGGGATGATCGTCTGCAGCGCCTCGGCGGGGAAGTGCTCACGCACATCGGCCGCCACCTGGTGCGCCAGATTGGTGCGGGAGTCGTACATCGTCAGAAGGATGGTCGACACCCGCAGCTTGGGGTTGAGGTGCCGCTCGATGAGCTGGATGTTCTTGAGCAGCTGGCTCAGTCCTTCGAGCGCGTAGTACTCGCACTGGATGGGGATGAGCACCTCGCTCGCTGCGACGAAGGCATTGATCGTCAGAAGACCGAGGGACGGCGGGCAGTCGATGAGCACATAGTCCATGTCGTACTCGTCGAGGAAGCGATTGAGCGCACGGGACAGCCGCTGTTCGCGCGCCACCATTGAAACCAGTTCGATCTCGGCACCCGCGAGGTCGATCGTCGCCGGAATGACGAAGAGTCCCTCGAATTCCGGGCTCTTCTGGATCACCTCGTCGAGTTCACGGTCGTTCACGATTACGTCGTAGACGCTCGGGGTTCCTTCGCGGTGCTCCACGCTCAGTGCCGTGGACGCGTTTCCCTGAGGGTCGAGGTCGATCACGAGTACTCGTGCGCCCGACTTCGCGAGCGCAGCACTGAGGTTGACGACCGTCGTGGTCTTGCCGACCCCGCCCTTCTGATTGGAGATCGTGAAGATGCGCGTCCGGGAGGGGAGGGGCAACGTCGTTGCAGCGATCACCTGACGTCGGCGCGCAAGCTCTTGGATCTCTTCAGCGAGGGGAGTCCCCCCATCGAATGCCGCCTCCGACGTCTCGGACTCCATCACCGTGTCGATCTCACCTACTCCGCCGTGCTCATCCTGGTGGGGTTGTTTCACGTGAAACCTCGTCGCTCGATGGTGCGTCGCACCGGCTTTCCGTCGGTCGTTGGCACACCCTCAGCGCACCCGTTCACCAACTCTAACTCGGATATCCGATGCTTCCTGCGCGGCACGCGTCTCTGCGGATAGCCGGCTTCGCTCACACCTACGGATGGCGGGTCCTGCGGAAGAGTCACCCTCGACGTCATTGTGGGATACCTCTACACGTGGCGTGTTTCCGGTCGGACGCGTTGGTCTGTGTTGGGCGATAACGCGACTGATTCGCGAAGGACGCATCTCGAGGGTTTCACGTGAAACCCTCGGTGTCCGTTCGGACCGAAGAGTTGCCCGGACGGTACTCGCGAGGCCGGTGGTAGCTGTCGGATCGCGGACATCCGCCTAGGGGAGTTGGAGCGTGTCTTGCCGCCAGGTGCGAGGTCCGGGCAGCGTGATGGAACCAGGCGGGGTTCATCCGCAACGAAGATTTCCTGAGACGTGAGCACATGGAAGTGTCCAGTGGCCGCCGACGCTGGACTAGCACGACCTCGTGCCAGGACTGACGGCTGGAAGCAGTCACGTGACGCGCACCCGGAGCAGGACTGCGGGAGTGGAGGTCTCAGCGCGGGTGCATTCGGGGGACTGACGTTGCACAGGTCGAACGCCGCGGACGCAGGTGGCGTGGGAACCGGATCTATTCGTACATTCAGGTGATTTCTGTGGCCGCTGACGTCTGTGCTTCAAGCGGAAGAGGCGAAGGGCCAGCAGACAAAGGCATCGGTTCACGCAGAGGTTTCTCGACGATCCGGGGAGAGGACCCGCCCCTGCAAGCCACACTCCCGATGCCGTCGGTGGATCCAGAGAGGGCCGCTGTCGCGAACCGACGTCATCCGGTTCGCAAGAGCCGGCGGACATCATTGCCCTTCACGCCCAAGGTCGATAGCTCAGTCCGGACGGGACGGCGATCTCGGTTGCATTCATCGAAAGATCCGGTGACGCTGCGCCATTCGTGGTTCCCAGCGGGCAGCGAGGCTCGAAAAGTGCTTCAGTGGCGTTTCGTGAGAAGGGACCCCTTCCGCCCTTCGAGGTTTCACTGAAGCAGCTCCCCAAAATCGACCCGGCGCGCTGCCTCATCCCTGATCTGCGCTCAAGATCGGGGACACCCCCACGGCTATCCGACGACAGCTTCGCCAGGTGCAAGTGTGATTGGCTCATGGGGATGGACGCGCCAGGGCCAGTCGGATCAGGCTTGGCGAATCACCCGCGCCTGGTACATCCGGCGCTATCGCTCCCGTGCATCCGGTCTGAGCAGGATTCCTCCACTCTGTCAGCCCAGGGAACAGGAGCCCAAAAGCCGCATTGTTTGCGGACGGGTTGAGTTTTCTGCGCTGTTTCACGTGAAACTCACGCTGGTATCGATGGGCCGATGGGCCGATGGGTTCGGTCTCCAGTTCAGTGGCCAAAAGCAGTCCTCGAAGCCACGCGCCCAGACGCCACGACCTCGACGTTGCCCTGTCACCCGCACGTTGTGCGGACACTCGCCGCGGCTTCCCAAAGATCGCCCGCATGGACTTGGTGACGTTTGAGGTCGACGCGTTTCACGTGAAACGGCGGTCTCCTTCGACCGGACCATCTTGCTTATGGTGGGGGAGAACCGGGATCAGGGTCTTCTCAGCACCTCGCGGCCGGCGGTCGACGATAGCGCGCGACACCTTGATGAAGTAGGGCACAACGTGTTGGGGATGATCCTCTCCGCTTCCCGGTCGGGCAAACGGGCTTACTGACCTCGGTGAGGCCACCGCGCGCAGTTACTTTTTGTTAAATGGGTGCCCAGCTCGCTCCGTTTCACTTTAAACGCAGCGACATGCTTCCGATTCCGCCGCCGAAGCCAGCCTTCGACTCGAGATCCACGCGCAGCCTCACCGCGAGGAAGCTTCGGGTCCCATCGAGAAGCTAGCGACAGCAGCGCCGCCCGCCCTGGTCGAAGCAGACAGACGTGGGTGTCGGCATATCCAGAGCTGGACGCAAGTCGGCTCGCCTCAGAGATTGAACCGACGGGCGTTCCGACGACCCACACTCAATACATCCCCTGAGATAGTGTCGGGAGCATGGAGGGCGCGGCGGGCATGGCGATCCTCATCTGCCTGTCTCCGATTCTCGTTCCGATACTCGCGGCTGGCGTCCTTGTCTTCGTGCTGCCCTTACTGGTCGGCGTCGCGGTCGCGACGGGAACGTTGGTTGCGCGATCGTCTATTGGTTGACTCCTCGGCATGGCAAGTCCTGAGTTCTCCGGGCGACCCCTGGACCCGTCTCATTGCGCTCCATGAATCTGCTCAAGACCCAGAGACCGGGGAGCAACGGACCAACGATTAGCCTGATCGACGGTCGCACGTCCAGGCGCGAGCACCACTCGATGACGAGGGACGGGACGTCTCCCTCGCACAGGCGCATCACATCGCGCGAGCGCGCTGACACGAGCAGCTTCCAGGATTGCCACAAGTCCGGCTCACAACGACATTGAAGTCACGCGCGACACCCGGTTGCGTTGGCGTCAGTATCTCCGCCGGCGCGCTCGTTCCGAACGGTTACCCGCGATGCAAACCTGGCAGAACCACCAGCAGAGGCCGCCATCGGCAGCCGAAAAGAGACAGAGACGACCGCTCGCCAATCACGGGGAAGGCCTTAGAACGGCTCTCACGCAAGCGAAGCGCGTGCTTCCGTTGTCTGAGAGCCGTTGTAAGGCCGCCCGCGGCGACGCCGACCTATCGGATGACGGCCCGAATCACGCGGGTCACTTCATCCAGGACGCCTTCGCCGAGCGTCAGAACCTCGATGTCGTGCACCGCGAATTTGCGGATCTCCTTCGCGGCAGCCTCCACCTCCGAGGTGGCGGCCGCGCCCTTCATGAGAACGAGTTCGCCGCCATTGCGAACCAGGGGAGCGGTCAGTGGGAGGAGCTTCCGGAATGCGCTGACGGCACGCGCGGTCACCTGGTCCAGCGGTCGGTCGAGTCGCGCATCCTCGGCCCGCGCGCGGACGACGGTGACATTGGAAAGCCCCAGTTCGTCGACCTGCTCATTCAGCCAGGCGACCCGGCGTTCAATAGGCTCGATCAGAACGAAGGAGACATCCGGACGTCCGATCGCCAACACCACCCCCGGCAGGCCTGCGCCACTGCCGACGTCGCCGACGAGGCCCGGTCGCAGGAGGGGAGCAACGATCACGCAGTTGAGGATGTGGCGGGACCAGAGGCGGGGGAGTTCCAGCGGTCCGATGAGACCACGTTCCTCGCCTTGATCGGCGAGGTTCTGGGTGAACTGTCGGGCGAGCCCGATCCGGTCGCCAAAGAGACTTACCGCTGCGGCGGGTTCCTGTTCGAAGTCCGTCACTGTTTCACGTGAAACTTACGCCGCGGAGATGACGGTGTGGCGATCGCGCCCTTCACCGTGCGACGTCGACACGTACCCGCGCTCCGAGACAAGGTCGTGCACAAGCTTGCGCTCATACGACGACATGGGCGGCAGCTCAGCCTCGGCCGCGCCTTCCGTCAGTCGCTCGATGGCACGGTCCACGAGCCGCGCAAGCTCCGCCTGGCGTGCCTCACGAGATCCCGCGATATCCAGGATCAGACGCGAATAGCCGCCGGTCTTGTTCTGAACGGCGAGGCGGGTCAGCTCCTGGAGAGCTGCAACAGTGTCCGCCTGCGACAGCACAGCGAGGTTGGAATCGTTCTCCGCGTTCACCGAGATGTACGCGCGACCGTTGCGCGTGTCGATGTCGATGTCGCCGTCGATGTCGGCGATGTCGAGAAGCTCCTCGATGTAGTCGGCCGCGATGTCACCTTCGCGATCGAGATCCGCCAGCGTCGGAGTGTCGCTTCCCTCGACGAGCGGCTCGTTCTCAGAGACATCCGAGGGCTCGGGGGAGGAGGTCTGCACGTCAGTCATCGGTTGGAGGTCCTCACTACTTTCCGGCCTGCTTCTTGGCGCGCGTCTTGCTCACGGGCTGGACGCGCTGGGCAGGCTGTCTCTTCGGCTGCTCTTCGACCGCCAGAACGGTTGAACCATCCTGAACGAGCTTGCCCTTCTTGGCGAGGCGCGCCTCGCGCGCCTTCGCAGCATCCGAACCCGGCGTCGGCATGTTGCGGATCACCAGGAACTGCTGGCCCATGGTCCACAGGTTCGAGGTCAGCCAGTAGAACATGACACCCAGGGGGAACGCGAAGCCCGAGAACAGGAAGACGAAGGGGAGGAGGTACAACAGGATGCGCTGCTGCTTGAACTGCGGGCTCGCCTTGGTCTCCGGCGACATGTTCTTGGAGACGATCTGCAGCTGAGTGAGGAACTGCGACCCCGTCATCAAAACAACCATAACGGCTGCTATGACCATGACGGCGACCTGCTGAGGGTGGGAGTTCATCGCACCCTGGAAGCTCTGGTGCAGGGGAGCGACCCCGAAGAGGGTCGAACTGCCGAACTGCTTGGCCAGCTCTGCGTTCAGAGGGCCGACTCCGGCGTGACCGCCCTGCGCACCGTTCAGCACCTGGAACAGCGAGAAGAACACCGGCATCTGAAGCAAGAGAGGGAGGCACGAGCTCAGCGGGTTGGTACCCGTCTTCTTGTAGAGCTCCATGGTCTCGCGAGACATCGCCTCACGAGAGAACTGGTCCTTCTTGCCCTTGTACTTGTCCTGGATCTTCTTCAGCTGGGGCGCGATCTCCAGCATCCTCCGCTGGTTCTTGATCTGCCGCACGAAGATCGGAATGAGGGCTGCACGGACGACCACGGTCAAACCGATGATCGCCAGCACCCACGTGCCACCCGCTGCGGGGTCGAGGCCCATGAACTGGAAGAGCCCATGGAAGGCGACCAGGATCAGCTCGACGACCCACTTGATGGGCCAGAGGATGGTACCGAAAATGTCAGGCATGACTACGTGCTAGGCCTTTCCGTGGCTGATGAAGCCGCCCTGGCTGGTGGAGACGACGAATCCGAACCGGGTCACCCGGTAGCGAGGCTTCCTCGCCGGGGGGACGTCGTCGACCCCTCCGGCCGCCCACGGGTGGCAGCGGGCTATGCGACGGATGGCGAGCACGGATCCCACGATCACGCCGTGCTGCTGAATGGCCTGCAACGCGTAGGCCGAGCACGACGGGTAGTAGCGGCAGACATCACCGTAGAGCGGGGAGATCACAGCGCGATAGGCACGCAGCACCAGCACGGCCGCGTTCCGCGGCGCGAGGAGCACTGCTGCGATCGCGGTGTTCATGGACGGACGCTGCCCTTACTGGTGTGACTGCGGGTGGAGAAACGGATCGAGGCCCCAAGGAGGTCTTCGTGCAGGCTAGCCCACGGTGCTTGGGCGGAGGCTGGCAATGCGCGGACCACCACATCCACTCCCTGGCCTCCGGAGCGGAAGCCGGGGAGCAGCTCGTACGCGGCGGCCTTCAGCCGGCGACGAACGAGGTTGCGCTGAACCGCGTTCCCCACGGCCTTGCTCACGATAAAACCGAATCGCACCACGTCGGAGTCGGCATCCGGACGGACGTACGTGACAGTGCTCGCTCCGGTGAAGCGAGCGCCGCGTCGTACCACCGCCCGGTAATCCGCACCTCGCGTGATGCGATTCGCTTTGGCGAGCACCGGGAAGGCCCTCTACCGAGGAGGATCAGGCCGACAGCGTCTCGCGGCCCTTACGGCGACGAGCCGCGAGGATCGCACGACCCGCACGCGTACGCATACGGAGGCGGAACCCGTGGGTCTTCGCGCGCTTGCGGTTGTTCGGCTGGAACGTTCTCTTGCTCATATCAATCTCCGTGGTGGTCTCTTCACAGGCCTGTGCTGAGAAAACGGCCAGCACGGGGAGGCCAGGAAAGTTTCAGGGCAGCCTAAACGGCTGAAGTCAACTGATTAAAACTACGGCCTTGTGGGGACGAGGTCAAACCGATCGACCGAAAACCACCGATTATGCACGGTATTGGCAGCGAAGCGGCTTCCGACGCGCCGACGTATGCCGCGGATCGGATTTGATCGACGTTCTGTGGACAAGTTACCGTGAGGTCGAAAGTTATCCCCAGCCCATCCCAATTCCGGCCGGAGATCGCTACGGTATTTCTCACACAGCGGTGGATAACTCTGTGAATACCCACCGGCGGCATCCGAGCCGCCAACCCGACGAGAGTCACCGGGGGCGACTCGTTCCCTCGTCGGGCTGACGGCATCCGCAACAGACGAAGACGGGGAACGATGGCAGGCGGCGAAGAGTCCATAGCTACGGCATGGCAGGACGTGCTCGGCAAGCTCGAGACGGATGACCGCATCACCCCGCAGCTGTACGGCTTCCTCAGCCTGGTCGAGCCCAAGGGGATCATGGCCGGGACCTTCTACCTGGAAGTCCCCAACGAGTTCACCCGGGGGATGATCGAGCAGCGCAGCCGGCTCCCACTGCTGAGCGCCATCGGATCGCTCGACGACACGCTCGAGGTCAACACCTTCGCCATCGTCGTCAACCCCGAGATCCAGCAGGAGACGATGGCCGCGCCCACGGCCGAGCCCGAGAGCGCGCCCTCCTACGTGGATCAGCCGGCCACCATGGTCAGCCCGCCGGCCGAGATCACAGCACCCCCTCGCGGCGGCGACACCCGGCTCAACGCCAAGTACAGCTTCGACAACTTCGTCATCGGTCAGTCCAACCGCTTCGCGCACGCCGCTGCCGTCGCTGTGGCCGAGGCGCCCGCGAAGGCGTACAACCCGCTCTTCATCTACGGCGACTCCGGGCTCGGCAAGACCCACCTCCTGCACGCCATCGGCCATTACGCCATGAGCCTGTACCCGGGCATCCGCGTCCGGTACGTGTCGTCGGAGGAGTTCACCAACGACTTCATCAACTCGATCGCCAACAACCGGGGGTCGTCGTTCCAGGCGCGCTACCGGAACATCGACATCCTGCTGATCGACGACATCCAGTTCCTCCAGCGAGCGGTCGAGACGCAGGAGGCGTTCTTCCACACCTTCAACACGCTCCACGATCACAACAAGCAGGTGGTCATCACCTCGGACCTCCCGCCGAAGCATTTGACCGGCTTCGAGGACAGGATGCGCTCCCGCTTCGAGTGGGGACTGATCACCGATGTGCAGGTGCCCGACCTCGAGACACGCATCGCGATCCTGCGCAAGAAGGCGCAGAGCGAGAAGATCCAGGTGCCCGACGACATCCTCGAGTTCATGGCGTCGAAGGTATCGAGCAACATCCGCGAGCTCGAGGGCACGCTGATCCGCGTCACCGCCTTCGCCAGCCTCAACCGCACACCGGTCGACATGCCGCTGGTGCAGACAGTGCTGAAGGATCTGATCACGCTCGACGACGACAATGTCATCGCGCCGACCGACATCATCACCAACACCGCGGAGTACTTCAAGCTCAGCGTCGACGACCTCTACGGCTCGAGCCGCTCGCAGGCCGTCGCCACCGCCCGTCAGATCGCCATGTACCTGTGCCGTGAGCTGACCAACCTCTCCCTTCCGAAGATCGGCCAGCTCTTCGGTGGACGCGACCACACCACCGTGATGTACGCGAACAAGAAGATCAGCGAACTCATGAAGGAGCGGCGCTCGATCTACAACCAGGTGACCGAGCTCACCAGCCGGATCAAGCAGAACCACCGCTACGGCAAGTAATCGACGCCTCGTCGAGCGCCTCTGAGCCCGCGAGTTATCCACATATCCATCCCCAGAGTGGGGAGAGTGCGTTATTAACACTTGTGGATAACTTGTGGATAGCTTCCGGACAACTCACCCCTTAATGGGGACGAACACCGAGTCGCTGTGAAAAGCGCCGACTCGAGCCATGGCAACCGGATCGCTGTGAACACCCGGATTCCTCAGGTCATCAACAAGTCACCGCCGTGTAGTTCCCTCTGTTCGCCTGGCTTCAACAGAGTTATCCACATTCTCCACAGCGGTTAACACGATTACTTCTTAACTCTTCTTCACGGGGGCGGACGACAACCTCAAGGGCCGATGCCTTCGCCGCTTCCGCGTCACAGGCCAGGGGCTAGGATTTGTCACGTCCGTTATCCGTGAGCCGACAGAGGTGACTTCGTGAAGTTCCAAGCCAATCGGGATGTGTTCAGCGAGGCCGTCTCGTTTGCCGTGAAGCTCCTCCCACAACGGACGACCCTCCCGATCCTGAGCGGTGTGCTCATCGAGACGACCGACTCCGGGCTCAGGCTGTCGTCGTTCGACTACGAAGTCTCCGCCCAGACCGAGATCTCCGCCGAGGTGGAAGAACCCGGACGGGTCCTCGTCTCCGGACGACTGCTGGCGGAGATCGCCTCCAAGCTTCCGAACGCGCCCGTCCAGTTCTCGACGGAGGAGTCGAAGATCGTGGTTCGCGCCGGTTCGGCGAACTTCACCCTGTTGTCCATGCCGGTCGAGGAATATCCGAGCATCCCGCAGGTTAGCGGTGAGGCGGGGCTGGTTCCGGCCGAGGAGTTCGCGGAGGCGGTCGCTCAGGTCGGAGTCGCTGCGTCGCGAGACGATGTGACCCCCGTGATCACGGGCGTCCAACTCGAGGTCGGGGACAACACCCTCGGACTCGTCGCCACCGACCGGTATCGCGTGGCCGTCCGGGAGATCGACTGGGACAACGGGACCACCTCCGGCGAGTCGGTGACGGCACTGGTGCCGGCTCGGACCCTGACCGAGATCGGCAAGACGTTCGGCCACAGCGGCACCGTCTCGATCTCGATCACCAATCGCGACGACCGTGAGCTGATCGCCTTCACAGCCGACAAGAAGACCGTCACCTCCCTGCTGATCAAGGGCAATTTCCCGCCCGTCCGGCGGCTCTTCCCCGAGCAGGTCGACAACTACGCGGTGATCAACACCGCCGAGCTGATCGAAGCGACCCGCCGCGTCTCGCTGGTTCTCGAGCGCGAGGCAGCGCTCCGCTTCACCTTCACCGCCGACGGACTGACGCTGGAAGCGATCGGTTCCGAGCAGGCGCAGGCATCCGAGAGCATCGACGCTCTTCTCACTGGCCAGGAGACGGTGGTTTCATTGAAGCCGCAGTTCCTGCTCGATGGTCTCGGGGCGGTGCACTCGGAATTCGTGCGCATCTCGTTCACCAAGACCGAGAACCCCAACAAGCCGGGTCCTGTGCTCATTACGAGCCAGACGTCGAAGGATCAGTCGGGAGCGGACTCCTACAAGTACCTGCTCCAGCCGAACCTGCTCCTGCGCTAGTTCCCGGCGCCGCTGAAGCAACAGAAGAAGGACAATCATGCACATCGGCCTCATCGGTCTCGGACGCATGGGCAACAACATGCGCGCCCGTCTCGAGAAGAACGGCATCGACGTCACCGGTTACGACACGAACCCCGAAGTCTCGGACGTCGCGACGATCGCCGACCTGGTGGCCGCCCTTCCGGCCCCGCGCACCGTGTGGGTCATGGTTCCCGCCGGCGCCATCACGGATTCGGTCATCCGCGAGCTCGAGCCCGTCCTGGAGAAGGGCGACCTCGTGATCGACGGCGGCAACTCCAAGTTCACCGAGGACTTCGCACATTCGGCTCTGCTCGCTCCGCGTGGCATCGACTTCATGGATGCGGGAGTCTCCGGCGGTATCTGGGGCCTGGAGAACGGGTACGGACTCATGGTCGGCGGCTCTGCCGCGCAAGTGGAACGTGTGATGCCGGTGTTCGACGCCCTGCGTCCGGAAGGCCCGCGCGACGAGGGCTTCGTCCACGTCGGCGAGGTCGGTGCCGGTCACTACGCGAAGATGGTGCACAACGGCATCGAGTACGCGCTCATGCAGGCCTATGCCGAGGGCTACGAGCTCCTCGACACCCGCAAGGACATCATCAAGGACGTCACCGGCACCTTCAAGGCGTGGCAGCGCGGAACCGTCGTGCGCTCGTGGCTGCTCGACCTGCTGGTGCGCGCACTCGAGCAGGATCCGGAGTTCGAGCACATCGAAGGCTACGTGCAGGACTCGGGCGAGGGTCGCTGGACCATCGAGGAAGCGCTCAACAACGCCGTCCCGGTTCCGACGATCAGCGCCTCGATCTTCGCGCGGTTCGTCTCGCGCCAGGAGGACTCGCCTGCGATGAAGGCTGTCGCCGCGCTTCGCAACCAGTTCGGCGGCCACGCCGTGAAGGCCGTGGACTGAGAATCCCGGTCGGCCGAAAACCTCTGTGCGTGTCACACATCTCTCCCTGACCGACTTCCGCAACTACCGCACGGCGGAGGTGCCGTTCGAGGCCGGCGCGAATCTGTTCGTCGGCCGCAACGGCCAGGGAAAGACCAACCTCGTCGAGTCGCTCGGCTACCTGAGCACCCTCGGATCGCACCGGGTGTCGAGCGATCAGGCGATGATCCGCAAGGATGCCGACGCCGGGATCGTCCGGGCCCGGATCCAGCACGACGGCCGCGAGCTCCTCATCGAGGTGCAGCTGAACCGCGGCTCGGCCAATCGGGCGCAGGTCAATCGCGGGGCGATCAAACCCCGTGAGCTGCCGCGATACTTCTCGAGCGTGCTCTTCGCGCCGGAGGATCTGGCGCTGGTCCGGGGAGAGCCGGGCATCCGTCGCCGGTTCCTCGACCAACTGCTGATCCAACGGAATCCGCGGTTCTCGGCCGTGATCGCGGACTACGAACGGGTACTGAAGCAGCGCAACACCCTCCTCAAGTCGGCCCGCGCCTCGCGGGTGCGCGAGGACCAGCTCGGGACCCTGGAGATCTGGGACGACCGTCTCATCCAGCTGGGGTCTGAGCTTATCGACGCGCGACTCGATCTGATCGAACGGCTGAGCGATCCGCTGATCGCGGCGTACCGCTCGGTTGCGGGCGACGATCACCATCCCCGGCTGATCCCTCAGCTCACCATCTTCGGTGCGCACGTCGAGGACGACGACGGGGCGGAGGCCGACGATGTAACCGGATCAGCCGGTGTCGAGACGACCGAGGCGTTCCGCCGGGCCCTGTCGGCGGTGCGCCGCAAAGAACTGGAGCGAGGACTCACCCTGGTCGGACCGCACCGGGATGACGTGCTGTTCGAGTTGAATGAGCTCCCGGCGAAGGGCTATGCCAGCCATGGCGAGTCGTGGTCCTTCGCCCTGGCTCTGAAGCTGGCCTCTGCGGAACTGCTGCGGCGCGAGTCCACCACAGGCGACCCCGTCCTCATCCTCGACGACGTGTTCGCCGAGCTGGACCAGGCGCGACGTCGGAAGCTTGCAACCGCCGTAGCCGGTTACGAGCAGGTCCTCATCACGGCGGCCGTGCTCGACGATGTCCCCGAGGAGCTCGCGGCACACACCGTCCGCATCGAGGCGGGCGCGATCGTGGAGGATCCGGATGCCTGAGCGGACCCCGAGGGGAGTCGACGCAGCCGGCGGCAGTGAGGCGAGCGCCGTCTACCTGCGGCTCAAAGCCCTCTTCACCGGGACGCCGTCGCGGGGCCGCCGGACCGCGCGACGCGAGGATCAGCCCGGGGTGAGCAAGCCGTTCGGCTCCGGCCGGGATCCGCACGGCGTCGGAGATGTGGTGGATGCGCTGGCCGCGCAACTCGGCTGGACCTCCCCGCTGGCCCAGTCCGACCTGCTCGACGGCTGGCGTGAGCTCGCCGGCGAGGAGATCGCGAAGCATGCCATCCCGGACCAGATCGCCGACGGTGTCCTGGTCGTGCGCTGCGAGTCGACCGCATGGGCGACGCAGCTGCGCATGATGAGGTCCGAACTCCTCGCCCGGATCGCGGATCGCTTCCCGAAGGCCGGCATCGAGTCGATCCACATTCAAGGCCCTGACGTCCCCTCGTGGAAAAGAGGCCCCAGGTCGATTCCAGGGCGCGGTCCGCGCGATACTTACGGCTGAGGGCACAAAAGAGGTCGCCGCGTCCAGGAAAATGCGTCAGACGGCCGTTTTCGGGCAATTCGCCGCTCCGCACTTGGTAGAATGGAGAGTCACTGTTGAGTGCGGTCAGGAGCCTAATTTCATATGACGATGGAACCGAACAGGGCCGAGGCAGAACACGATTACGGCGCGAATGAGATCCAGGTCCTCGAGGGTCTCGAAGCCGTCCGCAAGCGACCCGGAATGTACATCGGTTCCACCGGTCCCAGGGGTCTCCACCACTTGGTCTACGAGATCGTCGACAACTCCGTCGACGAAGCGCTCGCGGGGCATGCCGACAACATCGAAGTGACCATCCTCGCCGACGGCGCCGTGCGCGTGGTCGACAACGGCCGCGGCATCCCGGTCGACGAGCATCCGGTCGAGAAGAAGTCGACCGTCGAGGTCGTCCTCACCATCCTGCACGCCGGCGGAAAGTTCGGCGGCGGCGGATACGCCGTGTCCGGTGGACTGCACGGTGTCGGCAGCTCGGTCGTGAACGCGCTGTCCGCGCGGCTCGACATCGAGGTGTACCGGCAGGGATACGTCTGGCGCCAGAGCTACCGCAATGGTGTGCCGGAGGCGCCGCTCGAGCAGGGCGAGGCGTCCGACCGGACCGGGACCACGATCACCTTCTGGCCCAGCACCGAGACGTTCGAGACGGTGGTCTTCGACTACGAGACGCTTCGGACCCGCTTCCAGCAGATGGCCTTCCTGAACAAGGGCCTGCGGATCGCGCTGACCGACGAGCGCCCGCCGGAGATCGAGCCGGTCGAAGGCGAAGTGGATGACGAGATCCTCGCCGCACGCCACGATGTCTTCCGGTACGAGAACGGCCTGATGGACTACGTCCACTACCTCAACTCCGCCAAGAAGGCCGAGGTCGTCCACGATGAGATCATCTCGTTCGAGTCGGAGGACACCGATCGCAAGATCGCCCTCGAAGTGGCCATGCAGTGGACGACCAGCTACAACGAGAGCGTCTTCACCTACGCGAACACGATCAACACGCACGAGGGCGGTACGCACGAGGAGGGCTTCCGCGCCGCGCTCACCACGCTGGTCAACCGGTATGCGCGCGAGAAGGGCATCCTCAAGGAGAAGGACGACAACCTCTCCGGCGACGACGTGCGCGAGGGTCTGACCGCGGTGATCTCCGTGAAGCTCTCCGAGCCGCAGTTCGAAGGCCAGACCAAGACCAAGCTCGGCAACACCGAGGCGAAGGCGTTCGTCCAGAAGGTCGTCGGCGACCAGCTCGGCGACTGGTTCGACCGCAACCCCAACCAGGCGAGAGACATCATCCGCAAAGCCCTCCAGGCGGCAACCGCCCGCCTCGCCGCCCGCAAGGCGCGCGAGACGGCACGACGCAAGGGCCTCCTCGAGAGCGGCGGGATGCCCGGCAAGCTCAAGGACTGCCAGTCGAAGGACCCGACGGTCTCCGAGATCTTCATCGTCGAGGGCGACTCGGCCGGCGGCTCCGCGGTGCAGGGCCGCAACCCCGAGACGCAGGCGATCCTGCCGCTGCGCGGCAAGATCCTGAACGTGGAGAAGGCCCGCCTCGACCGTGCCCTCGCGAACAACGAGGTCCAGGCGATGATCACGGCGTTCGGCGCCGGGATCGGCGAGGACTTCAATCCCGAAAAGGCGCGGTACCACAAGATCGTGCTCATGGCCGATGCGGATGTCGACGGCCAGCACATCACGACGCTGCTGCTCACGCTGCTGTTCCGTTACATGCGCCCGATGATCGAGCTCGGCTACGTCTATCTCGCGCAGCCGCCGCTCTACCGGCTGAAGTGGACGAACGCGGACCACGAGTACGTCTACTCCGATCGCGAGAGGGACGCATTCATGGCGGAGGGGCTCGCCGCCGGCAAGCGCATCCCGAAGGACAACGGAGTGCAGCGGTACAAGGGTCTCGGTGAGATGGACTACCAGGAGCTGTGGGAGACCACGATGAACCCGGAGACGCGGACGCTGCTCCAGGTGACGCTCGACGATGCGGCCGCCGCGGACGAGATCTTCGCCACGCTGATGGGCGAGGACGTGGAGTCGCGCCGCTCGTTCATCCAGAAGAACGCCAAGGACGTGCGGTTCCTCGACATCTGACGCTGACGCGCCGATGAACTGCTGAGTGACCATGAGGAAGAGAAGACTGTGACGGACGAAGAGAACGTGTCGGGAGACGGAGCCGGCTTCGGCATCCACGGGAGGATCGACCAGGTCGACCTCCAATCGGAGATGCAGCGGTCGTACCTCGACTACGCCATGTCAGTCATCATCGGGCGCGCGCTGCCCGAGGTGCGCGACGGCCTGAAGCCGGTGCACCGCCGCGTCATCTATGCGATGTTCGACGGCGGTTACCGGCCGGACAAGGCGTTCTCCAAGTGCGCCCGTGTGGTCGGCGACGTGATGGGCCAGTTCCACCCGCACGGCGACTCGGCCATCTACGATGCCCTGGTCCGACTGGTCCAGCCGTGGAGTCTCCGCTACCCGCTCGCTCTCGGCCAGGGCAACTTCGGCTCGCCGGGCAACGACGGCGCCGCGGCGCCGCGGTACACCGAGACGAAGATGGCTCCGCTCGCACTGGAGATGGTGCGCGACATCGACGAGGAGACCGTCGACTTCCAGGACAACTACGACGGTCGCACGAAGGAGCCGGCGGTTCTGCCCAGCCGCTTCCCGAACCTCCTGGTGAACGGATCGGTCGGTATCGCGGTCGGCATGGCCACGAACATCCCGCCGCACAACCTCCGCGAGGTCGCGGACGGCGCCCTCTGGTACCTCCAGCACCCGGACGCCCCGCGCGAGGAGCTGCTCGAGGAGCTCATCAAGCGGATCAAGGGACCGGACTTCCCGACCGGAGCGCAGATCCTCGGAGTGAAGGGCATCCAGGACGCCTACCGCACCGGCCGCGGTTCGATCACGATGCGTGCCGTGGTCACGATCGAGGAGATCCAGGGCCGGGTCTGCCTCGTCGTCACCGAGCTGCCGTACCAGGTGAACCCCGACAACCTGGCCATCAAGATCGCCGACCTCGTGAAAGAGGGCCGCATCGGCGGCATCGCCGACATCCGCGACGAGACGTCCGGCCGCACCGGCCAGCGGCTCGTCATCGTGCTGAAACGGGATGCTGTCGCGAAGGTCGTCCTCAACAACCTCTACAAGCACACCCAGCTGCAGGAGAACTTCGGCGCGAACATGCTCGCGATCGTGGACAACGTCCCGCGGACGCTGTCGCTCGAGGGGTTCATCGTCGCCTGGGTCGACCACCAGGTCGAGGTCATCGTCCGTCGCACCCGGTACCGGCTGCGGAAGGCGGAGGAGCGTGCGCACATCCTGCGCGGATACCTCAAGGCGCTGGATGCGCTGGACGACGTCATCGCACTGATCCGCCGTTCTCCCACGGTCGAGGATGCTCGCGACGGCCTCAAGGACCTGCTCGACGTCGACGACGTGCAGGCGGACGCCATCCTCGCGATGCAGTTGCGCCGGCTGGCGGCACTCGAGCGTCAGAAGATCATCGAGGAGCACGACAAGATCGAGAAGGAGATCGCCGAGTACCTGGCGATCCTCGACGACCCGGCGCGTCAGCGCTCGATCATCAGCGAGGAGCTGACCGAGATCGTCGACCGGTTCGGCGACGACCGGCGCACCGAGATCATGTTCGGCTACGACGGCGACATGAGCGTCGAGGACCTCATCCCCGAAGAGGAGATGGTGGTCACCGTCACCCGCGGCGGCTACATCAAGCGGACGCGAAGCGACAACTACCGCAGCCAGCACCGCGGCGGCAAGGGCGTGAAGGGTGCGCAGCTGCGCGGCGAGGATGTCGTCGACCACTTCTTCGTGACGACCACGCACCACTGGCTCCTCTTCTTCACCAACCAGGGGCGCGTCTATCGCGCGAAGGCGTACGAGGTGCAGGAGGCCGGCCGCGACGCGAAGGGCCAGCATGTAGCCAACCTGCTGGCGCTGCAGCCGGGGGAGGACATCGCCGAGATCCTCGACATCCGCGACTATCAGGCGGCGAAGTATCTGGTGCTCGCCACCCGCGACGGGCTCATCAAGAAGACCGCGCTGGACGAGTACGACACCAACCGCACGGGCGGCATCATCGCCATCAAGCTGCGGGAGGGCGACGAGCTCGTCTCGGCGCTGCTGGTCGAGGAGGACTCGGACCTGCTGCTGGTCTCCCGCAAGGGCATGTCCATCCGCTTCACCGCGTCCGACGAGGCGCTGCGGCCGATGGGCCGTTCGACCTCCGGCGTGATCGGGATGCACTTCCGCGGCGACGACAGACTGCTCGACGCGTCGGTCGTCTCGGACGAGGGATACGTGTTCGTCGTCACCGAGGGCGGCTACGCGAAGCGCACCGCGGCCGACCAATATCGCCTGCAGGGCCGAGGCGGACTGGGCATCAAGGTGGCCAAGCTGCACGACGACCGAGGGGATCTCGTGGGGTCCCTGATCGTGGGCGAAGACGACGAGGTCCTTGTGGTTCTTGCCAGCGGCAAGGTGGTACGCTCTGCCGTGGCCGAGGTACCCGCCAAGGGCCGCGACACCATGGGTGTCGTCTTTGCACGTTTCGCCGAGTCGGACAAGATCATCGCACTGGCGAAGAACACCGAACGCGCCCTCGAAGTCTCCCTTCCCGCGGAGGACGACGAGGCGGTCGGGAAGGATGAAACCGTAGATGAGCAGTAGTGTCGCCGAGAAGTTGGCCAAGAAGTCGTCGCGACGACCCGCAACCGCGAAGCAGGTGCGGCTGAAGCTGGTCTACGTCGACTTCTGGTCCACCGTGAAGCTGTCGTTCCTCGCCGGCATCTGCCTGGCGATCATCGCGATCGTCGGCACCTTCCTGGTCTGGACCGTGCTCGACCGCACCGGCATCTTCGACCAGGTGAACAGCCTGTTCAAGGACATCTCCGGCGCCGGCGGCAGCGACCTCCGCTCGATCCTCGGCCTCGGCCAGGTCATGGGCTTCTCGCTGATCGTCGCCATCCTCGACATCGTCGTGGTGACCGCGCTCGGCGCCGTTTTCGCCCTGCTGTACAACCTGTCGGTGAAGATCACCGGGGGACTGCTGGTCGGTTTCACCAACAACTGACCGATTTCGCAATGCTCGGGCAGATCGGGTAGTCTCGTATCTGCCCATTCGGGGATATAGCTCAGGCGGTTAGAGCGCTTCGCTGATAACGAAGAGGTCCGAGGTTCAAGTCCTCGTATCCCCACCATCCACTCACTCGGGGCCTTAGCTCAGTTGGTAGAGCGCCTGCTTTGCAAGCAGGATGTCAGGAGTTCGAATCTCCTAGGCTCCACACCTCACCGAGGCGAGTGCTGCGCTGCGGAACTGCTCAGGCGCCCAGCGGCGGCACGATCGGGCGCGTGGGGAACGGGCTCGAGTACGAGACGCTCGTGGTCACACTGCCGAGGGTGCCGACCCGGCCGCTGATCTGCTCCAGGTGCCGCATCGACGTCGCGACCACCTTGATGATGAAGCAGTCGTCGCCCGTGACGTGGTGCGCCTCGACCACCTCGGGGATGTCGGCCAGCAGGTCGTGCAGCGGCTTGTACTGGCTGCTGGGGTAGCGCAGGCGGAGGTAGGCCAGGATGCCGTAGCCGAGGCGTTCGGGATCGATCACCGCGCGGTAGCCGGAGATGATGCCGGCCTCTTCGAGCCGGCGCACGCGTTCCGCGACCGCGCTGTTCGACATGTGGACGGTGCGGGCCAGCTCGGCGATCGACTGGCGTCCGTCGCGCTGAAGCTCGGCGAGCAGGGTGCGGTCCGTGCTGTCGACGGCATACGGGGGATTGACGGCCATGGCGCGATTCTTCCACGAGATAGACGGCGATCAGCCATGAACGCCGTCGAACCTGCCTTCAATCGAGGCCGCCGTTTTCCTACGCTCGTCGGTATGAACACCCACACCACTGAAGCCGCCCGCCACTTCGCCGCGAAGCTCCGGTTCGAGACCGACCCCTCCGATGTGAAGGCAGCGATGGATGCGGCCGAGCGCTTCGCTCTCATCGACACGCGCGGCGAGGCGGCCTGGCGTCAGGGACGCGTCGAGGGTGCCATCCACCTGCCGACCGCGGACATCGAGCGGCGCGCGGCCGAGCTGATCCCGGTCGACCTGCCGGTGGTCGTCTACTGCTGGGGACCGGGATGCAACGGGTCCACCCGCGCCGCGTTGGCGTTCAGCCTGCTCGGCTACCAGGTGCGGGAGATGATCGGCGGCTTCGAGTACTGGGCCCGAGAGGGACTGCCGGTGGTCGACGAGGGCGGGTCCGTGACGCGCCAGGCCGACCCGCTCACCGCTCCGCTCGGGTCGATCGTCTGCGACTGCTGAGCCGGCGCTACTTGAGCAGCCGCGAGAGCACTCGATCGGCCAGCGGCTTGCCGCCGGTCTGGCAGGTCGGGCAGTACTGGAACGTGGAGTCGTGGAAGATGACCTGCCGAATGGTGTCACCGCACACCGGGCACGGCTGACCGGTGCGGCCGTGCACGCGCAGGTTCGACTTCTTCTCGCTCTTCAGCTCGGACGCGGCGAGACCGTCGGCACGGGCGAGCGCCTCGCGCAGGGTCGACAGCGTCGCCTCATAAAGGCGCGCGACATCCTCCGCCGCCATATTCGCCGGCTTGTATGGCGACATCTTGGCGACGTGGAGGATCTCGTCCGAGTACGCGTTACCGAGGCCGGCGATCAGCGACTGGTTGCGCAGCACACCCTTGATCTGCGCCCGGCCCTGCCCGGCGAGGATGCGGGCGAAGGTCTCCTCGGTGAAGGCGGGGTCGAGCGGATCGGGGCCGAGGCGGGCGATGCCCGGAACCTCGGAGGGCTCGTGCACCACGTAGATCGCGAGGCTCTTCTTGGTACCTGCTTCTGTGATGTCGAGCCCGGTTCCGTCGTCGAGCACGAGTCGCGCAGCGAGCGGTCCCTTGCCCGGCCGGCCGGTCGGCGGTGGTGGTGGTTTGTCGCGCCACCGGAT
>JBQCCO010000273.1:0-22345 GCA_051962155.1 Leifsonia sp.
CACCCCCCGCCCGCGAAATGAGTTTTTGCGGTTTTGATCCACAAAACCCCCCCTTTTTTTTGGGCCGCTCTTATCCCCCCGGCCCCCTTCGTCGTTCTCCCGCTGGTGTCAGCGGCTGTACGTCCCGGCGCCCCACCACTCGTCGAACATGCTCGCCGGCGGCTGCCGCTTGTGCTCGGTCGCCCGATAGCGGGCCTCCAGCACTTCGGCGACCTCCTCGGCGACGTCCTTGCCCTCCAGGAAGTCGTCGATGTCGTTGTAGGTCAGGCCCAAGTTGTCCTCGTCGGTCTGGCCCGGGTTCAGGTCGAGGAGGTCGGCCGTCGGCGCCTTCTCGTAGAGCCGGGCGGGTGCGTCCAGGAACTGCAGCACCTGCTTGCCCTGCCGCTTCGTCAGCCCGGTCAGGGGCAGGATGTCCGTCCCGCCGTCGCCGTACTTGGTGAAGAAGCCGGTCACGGCTTCCGCCGCGTGATCGGTCCCGACCACGAGAAGCGTCCGCTGACCGGCGATCGCGTACTGCGCGACCATCCGCATCCGCGCCTTCACGTTGCCCTTCACGAAGTCCGACATCCGCACGCCGAGCGCATCCCCGAACTCCGCCTCGACGCCGTCGGTTCCGCGCTGGATGTTGAACACGACCGTGCTCTTGGGCCGGATGAAGGAGAGCGCGAGCTGCGCATCCTCCTCGTCGCGCTGCACCGCATACGGAAGACGCGCGGCGACGAAGTCGACGTCGGTCCCCTCAGCGGCGAGCCGCTCGACGGCGAGTTGCGTGAGTCGCCCGGCGAGCGAGGAGTCCTGGCCGCCACTGATCCCGAGGACGTATCCGGCGGCGCCGGTCGCACGGACGTAGTCCACGAGGAACCGGACGCGACGCTCCACCTCTTCGGACGGGTCGATCTCGGGGCGGACGTGCAGTTCTTCGATGATCCTTGCCTGAAGTTCGCGCATGACGCCCAGATTATCCCCGGAGCGTTTCAGCGGTGTGAACGCGAGCCCAGGATGCTCTCACGCCACGCGGCTCACCGCACGCGCCAGGATCGCCGTGGTGAGCGCATCCACCGGCTCTCGTGCCGCCGACGGGTTCGACAGCAGGGTGAAGTCCACGTGGCCGAGCTCCGGGAGCCCGAAGCGATTCGTGACCTTGATCAGGTCGGTCGGAATGAGCGAGCGCGGGAAGACGGCGACCCCGATTCCGGCACGCACGGCGGCCAGCACGCCGTTGACCTCGCGCGTGTTGCAGGTGATCCGCCAGGTGCGGCCGGCCGACTCCAGCGCATCGATCGCGACCTGGCGGCTGAGGCTCGGCCCCTGGTACGAGATCAGCGGGACGGGGCCGTCCGGATCGAGCGCCGTCTTCTCCTGGCCCATCCAGACGAGCTCATCGGTGGCGACGACCGTGCCCTCCGTCGTCCCCGGAGCCTGCTTGATGAAGATGAGGTCGAGGTGGCCGGCCTTGAGCCTGCGGTGGAGGGGACCCGACTGGTCGACGGTCAGCTCCAGGTTGATCTGCGGATTCTGCTGGCGGAAGTGCCGGAGAATGCGCGGCAGCGTCGTGATCGCCAGGTCGTCGGCGGCGCCGAAGCGCAGCCGCCCCCGCATCGCCGAGCCGCTGAAGTAGCTGTCCGCCTCCGCGTGGGCGGCGAGGATGGTGCGCGCGAACCCGGCCATCGCATCCCCGTTGTCGGTGAGTCGCACGTCGCGGGTGTCGCGCGCGATCAGCTGCCGTTTCGCGGACTGCTCCAGCTTCCGGATCTGCTGGCTGACCGTCGGCTGGCTGATGCCCAGCCGCGCGGCCGCCTTCGTGAAGCTGTGCGTGTCGGCGACGGCGAGGAAGGTCTGGAGCAGCACAGGGTCGAACATCCGCATCCATTCGAAAAGCCAATGAGAGTTATAGCCGTGATCGGCTCCAAGAATACCCGGGCTTGCGTAGGGTCGGAAGGGACACTTCATACGGAACCAGCGACGACATCGAGGTAACACCCTGTGGCGCACTCCCCCGCAGCCGCCCCGCCCACCGGACCCATGCCGGTCCTCACCACCCGCCCGCCGTGGCGCGAGACCTTCGGCTCGCTCCGCGTGAACAACTACCGCCGGTTCGCGGCGAGCAACCTCGTCGCCAACACGGCGGTGTGGATGCAGCGCATCGCGATGGACTGGCTGGTCCTGCAGCTCTCCCACAGCGTCGCCGCCGTCGGCGTGACCGTGTTCATGCAGTTCACGCCGATGCTCCTCTTCGGTCTTTGGGGCGGTGTCATCGCCGACCGCTACTCCAAGCAGCGGCTCCTGGTGATCACGCAGTCGAGCGCTGCGGGCCTCGCGGCTCTGCTGGCCGTTCTCACGCTGACCGGAGTGATCGAGGTGTGGCATGTCTACGCGATCTCGTTCGGGCTGGGGCTCGTCACCGTCGTCGACAACCCGGCCCGGCAGGTGTTCGTCAACGAGCTCGTCGGGCCGCACTACCTGCGCAATGCGATCAGCCTCAACTCCTCGATCTTCCAGCTCGGCGGGCTCATCGGGCCTGCGCTGGGCGGCATCCTCATCACAGCGGTCGGCGGCGGCTGGTCTTTCGCGATCAATGCTGTCGCGTGTCTTGCTGTGGTCGTCGCCGTCGCCACCCTGAAACGGTCGGAGCTGCACGCCTCCCCCGCGGCCCCGCGCGGCAAAGGCCAGCTGGCCGAGGGGATCCGCTATGTGCGCCGGAAGCCGGTGATCTTCTGGAGCGTCGTCATGGTCGCGGTGATCGCCGTCTTCGCCTTCAACATGCCGGTGTTCCTCGCGGCCTACGCGAACAACGTGTACCACGTCGGCGCGCAGGGATACGGGATGTTCAACGCACTCGTCGCTGCCGGCGCGCTCACCGGGGCGCTGGCATCCACTCGGCGCACCAGCGTGCGGCTGTCGATGGTGGTCGGGACGGCCGCGGCGCTCGGAATCGTGCAGACGCTGGCCGGCTTCGCCCCCGGCGAGCTGGCTTTCGGGATGCTGCTGATCTGTGTCGGAGTCGGCAACCTGCTGTTCGTCACGGCGGCGAACTCGCTGGTGCAGATGTCGTCGAACGTGCAGATCCGCGGACGCGTCATCTCCCTCTACATCCTCGTGCTGCTCGGCGGGCAGGCGCTCGGCGGCCCGCTCATGGGATGGATCGTCGAGCAGGTCGGGCCGCACATCGCCATGGCGATCTCGGGGCTCGTCCCCGCCGCGGCGGCCGGTGTGATCGCGATTCTGATCGCGCGACAGGCCAGTCTCCGGCTGCGCTTCGGCCTTCGCGGGCGCCGGCCGGTCATCGCGATCGTCAACCGCGCTGGGAAGGCCGGTCAGACGCTCTGAGTTCCCGGCGTCCCCTCCGGTATCGTGGAGTCGTCGCCCCCGTAGCTCAGCGGATAGAGCAGGAGCCTTCTAATCTCTTGGTCGCAGGTTCGATTCCTGCCGGGGGCACCCACTCGCTCGGCATTCGTCACGAATGTGCACCCACACAGCGCCGACAGGCACATTCGTCACGAATGTGTGGCGCGCGGGCGCACAGCGGGCATGAGAAAGGGCCGGACTCTCGGAGTCCGGCCCTGTGTTGGGGTGAGTAACGGGGCTTGAACCCGCGACCTCCTGGACCACAACCAGGCGCTCTACCAGCTGAGCTATACCCACCACGGTCGCTTCCGGCCCGACCGGGCCGATGCAAGCAACTCAACGATTCTAGTACATCCGCGAAGACCATTTCTCCACGACGCCGGCGGCGACGGCCTGGGTGTCTTCGGTGGTGGGGCCGGGAGGCGCCACAAACGCAGCGGACCGGTAGTAGTCGAGCTCGCGGATGGACTCGAGGATGTCGGCGAGGGCCCGGTGGCCGCCGTTCTTCTCCGGCGCGTTGAAGTATATGCGCGGGAACCAGCGGCGCGAGAGCTCCTTGATCGACGACACATCGACGTTGCGGTAGTGCAGGTGGTTGTCGAGGCGGGGCATGAACTTGGCGAGGAACATGCGGTCGGTCCCGATGGTGTTCCCGGCGAGGGGAGCCGTGCGTGCGGCCGGCGCGAACTTCAGCACGTACTCCAGCACCTCGTACTCGGCCTCGGCGAGGCTCTTGCCGTGCGGGATCTCGTCGATCAGACCGGACGTCGTATGCATCTGCCGGAAGAAGTCGCCCATGTTCTCAAGTGTGGAGTCGTCGGGCTTGATGACGATGCTCAGTCCCGGGTCGAGGACAGTGAGCTCGAAGTCGGTGATCACGACCGCGATCTCGACGAGCTGATCGACCTCGAGGTCGAGGCCGGTCATCTCGCAGTCGATCCAGACCAGTCGATCCGAGGAAGTAGCCATAACAGGGAGTCTAGTGCGGGCGCCCGACAGCCCAGGTCTGCCTGCCGGCGCCCCGATCGAGCCGCTGCGGCACGGGCAGCTTGGGTCCCAGCCCATCGCCCGTGGAGACGTGCCGGAGCCGCCGCCCGACCCATGGGATGGCGTACACGCGCAACCACGTCCGGAACGGCACGGAGTCCGGAGGAGGCGGCGGCGCGAACGCAGCCGCAGCCGACTCCGCGGCCGACTCCGGACCTCTCACCTCGGCATAGGGCACCCCGAGCGTATGGGCGGCGTGCGCCGCGAGCAGGCGATGCCCGCGCGCGCTCAGGTGCACCCGGTCGGACGCCCACATCGCCGGATCCCGGAACTCGCGGACGCCCCACACATCCAGCACGGTCGCCCGCTGATCCCGCGCGATGCTCCAGATGTTGGCGTTGAAGACGGCCGCCCGGCCGCGGAAGGGTTTGAGGAAGAAGGCGAACTGCGGGTCGAAGATGTTCGCGAGCAGCACCGTCGTCCCCGACGCCCGCAGCGCACGGATGCCGCCCTCCAGCCGCGTAGCGAGCGCGTCCGGGTCGGCCGCCGGACTCATCAAGTCGTTCCCGCCGATCATCACCGAGACGAGATCCGGCCCGAACTCGAGCGCGTGCGGGATCTGCGCATCCACCACATCGGCGATACGCCTGCCGCGCACGGCGAGGTTGGCGAACTCGAGGGAGGTCCCGGCCAGCCGGGCGTCCCCGTCGAGGATGCCGGCGAGACGGTCGGCCCAGCCCAGCCAGCCGTCGGTCTGTCCGGGCAGGGTGTCGCACAGGCCCTCGGTGAGCGAGTCTCCGAGGGCGACGTATCGCGTGAAGGTCGTTCGGCTCACGGGACGATTGTGCGGGCCGGCACAGCGCGACAGGGCCGGCGACAGCCTCCACCGCACGATGGTCGCCGCGATTTCGCCCGACGTACACTGGCGATGTGGATTCGACACCGGCCGTTGCCCCGCAGGTCACCGGCGAAGCGCAACTGATTCTCTACACATCGGCGTTCTGCGAGCCGTGCATGCAGACCCGCGCGGTGCTCGCCGAGGCGGCTCGGCTGGCCCCACGGATCGTCGTCACCGAGCTGGATGTGGCACGCCACGCAGAGCGGGCGGAGCACGACAGCATCCGCTCGACACCGACGGTGATCGTCACTGGGGCGAACGGCGACGAGGTGTTCCGGGCCGAAGGCGTCCCGACGCTGGCGCAGGTGCTGGCCGCGGCGGCAAAAGCGCTCTGAGCGGGCCATGGCGTCGACGGGACTCGGTGCGAACTACTGGAAGCTGTGGACTTCCGCAGGATTCTCGAACCTCGCCGACGGGGCGATGAAGGTAGCCCTCCCGCTGGTCGCGGTCCGCTACACGGACTCCCCCGCGCTGATCGCTGGGCTCACGTTCGCATTCACCCTGCCGTGGCTGCTCTTCGCGCTCACGGCCGGCGCGTTGGCCGACCGGCTCGACCGCAGGCGGCTGATGCTCGTCGCCAATCTCGCCCGCGCCTTCTTCCTCGCATGTCTGACCGCCGCATCCCTCGCCGGGGCCACCTCGATCTGGCTGCTCTATGCGGCGGCCGTCTGCGTCGGCGTGGCGGAAACGGTCTACGACACGTCCTCGCAGTCGATCCTGCCGCAACTGGTCGCGCGGGATAAGTTGTCGCGGGCGAACGGGCGCCTCTACGCCGCCGAGTTGACGGCCAACCAGTTCATCGGCCCTCCCCTCGGCGGGTTCCTCGTCGCGGCCGGCGTCGTGTTCGCCTTCGGGACGCCGGTGCTGCTCTGGGTGGCTGCCATCGGGATGCTGCTGCTCCTTCGCGGACGCTTCAGCGCCCGGCGCACCGAGCGGACCACGATCCGCGCAGACATCGCAGAAGGCTTACGTTTCCTGGGAAGCAGCACGCTGCTGCGCACGCTCGCCATCATGGTGGGCGTCTTCAACTTCGCCAGCTCGGCGGTCTTCACCGTGTTCGTGCTCTACGCCGTCGGACCGCATTCGGCCATGAAGCTGAGCGACCCGGCGTACGGGCTGCTGCTCACCGCATCCGCTCTCGGAAGCGTCATCGGGACCTTCCTGGCCGAGCCGGCGGAGCGGATCCTCGGACGATCGCGGGCCCTCCTGCTGACGGTCGCCGGCTCGCTGCTCGCCGTCGCGACGCCCGGTTTCACCGCCGATCCGTTCATCATCGGAGCCGGCCTGCTGATCGGTGGCATCACGGTCTCGGTCTGGAATGTCATCACCGTGTCCCTGCGCCAGCGCGTCACGCCGACGCGGCTGCTGGGCCGGCTGAACAGCGCCTACCGGTTGCTCGCCTGGGGCACGATGCCGCTCGGCGCAGCCGTCGGCGGCATCATCGGGCAGCTGTTCGGCGTGCGCTGGGTGTTCCTCGCAATGGGCACTCTCGTCGTGCTCCTGGTCATCCCGATGCTATGGATTTCGGACCGCCGAATGGATGACGCTGAAGCCGCCGCCGAGGCCGAAGAGGCGTCCGTCGATGGCTGACACGCACACGACCTTCCCAGGTTCTATGCCTGACCTGTCCAGAAACAGCGCCTAGGGTCGGTCGGCGACGGCATCGACAGCCGTCCGTGCCGCGCAGGTACGCATCCAGTCCCCCGAACCCGAATACCCCGAGGCGCTTCGGCGCCCGTCCTGGGTGCTCACCGTTTCGAACGCGCGGCACACCCGCGCTGCACGCTGCGCCTTCCGGACCACGGGTCCACCGGGTGCTTTCGCGCGTGCTCCGCGGTTGTCAGCCCGCAGGACCCTCCCGAGAAGTCCGGGTCCGGACGTGTGCGCGCCCACCGGTGCAGCATGCGTCAGCCGGGGAAACCCTACCCAGGAAAAGCATGCTGAGTTCCCTCCTCACCTCCGTAAAAAATAGCCCCGTCCCCCTCGGTCGCCTCATCTCCGGCGCTGCCGCCGTCCTCATCGGCGCCAGCCTCCTCGCTCCCTCGATCGCCCAGGCCCAGCAGCAGGAGCAGCACAGCGAGCACGTGACCCGCCAGCTCTCCCAAGCCAATGGGATGCAGCACGAGCAGCTCTCCGTCTACGACTCGATCGTGCGCGACCGCCTCCAGAGCGAGGCGGAGACGACATTGAGCGGCGCTCAAGCGACCGTCGCCGCCTACCAGTCCAAGGCGGACGCGTCGGCCGCGAAGACCGCGATCGCGGGCCTGAGCAACTTCACCAAGCTGGACGACTCGAAGCTGCGCAGCAGCATCGACGCCACGCAGGCCGCCTCCGACAAGCTCGCCGCGGCCGCCGCGGAGGCGGACCGCCGCGCCGCCGCTGCAGCCGCTGCCGCAGCGGCCGCCGCTCAGGCAGCCGCAGCTGCGCAGCAGAACGCGAACACGCCGGACGCCGCCAAGGCGACCGCCGCCGCCATCGCCTCCAGCCAGTACGGCTGGGGTTCCGACCAGTTCCAGTGCCTCCAGCAGCTGTGGCAGCGCGAGTCGCAGTGGAACTACCAGGCGATGAACCCGGGCAGCGGCGCCACGGGCATCCCGCAGGCGCTCCCCGGCAGCAAGATGGCGGCCTTCGGCACCGACTGGGCCACCAACGCCACCACCCAGATCAAGTGGGGACTGGACTACATCGCTCGCGGCTACGGCACGCCGTGCGGGGCGTGGGGCCACTCCGAGTCGTACAACTGGTATTGATCCGCGGTTAGCGACCGGCACGTCTGCCGGCGGGCGTGCGAGCGCCCGCCGGTAGACTTCCCCAAGTGAGCAGCAGCGGCGACCGCGGGCCGGGCCTCCGGCTCGACCAGGAGACCTTCGAGGCCCTCGTCACGGACGAGCTCGACCAGCTGCCGGACGAGATGGTCGACGGCCTCGACAACATCGTGTTCGTCGTCGAGGACCGCCCGGAGGACGGCTCACTCGACCTCCTCGGCCTCTACGACGGAGTCGCGCTCACCGAGCGCGACTCGTACGGCTTCGGCGAGATGCCCGACCGCATCGTGCTCTACCGGGAGCCGTTGCTCGCGATCTGCGCGGACGAGGACGAACTGCGCGACGAGATCCACATCACCCTCGTCCACGAGATCGCCCACTACTACGGCATCGACGACGACCGGCTCCACGACCTCGGCTGGGCGTAGCCCGCGATTCGCCGAGGCGCCCCGGAACGCGGGCGCCGGAGGCACTGAGACCGGTCAGGCGCCGTAGCCGAAGATCGACTCGTCCTCCTGGTCGGACTCGACCGGGTCGGAGTCCGGCTGGTCGAAGTGGTACGCGACGAGGCGCTGACCCTCGACCTCGCGCTCCTCGCCGGCGACGTACCAGAAGGTGGACTCGAGGCCCTCGACCGCGGCGATCACGCCGATGCGCTCATCCACTTTGCCGTCGATGAGGAAACGGCGGTCGGTCTGGCCGGCGAGCGGTCCGTCCACGTACTCGACGATGTATTCGGGGTCCTGGCGTGCCTCGGTCATGTGTCCACCGTAGTCCCGGATCGGCGGTCGCGGACCCCGGCGCTCAGATCGAGGGCCGACACGTCGAGGATCAGCGCGGCGTGGTCGAGTGGATGCTCGCGCGCCACGAAGCGGTCGAACTCCGCCTGCCAGGTGTCCCAGTGGGTGGCGAAGGTGTCGCCGTCGCGCGCCAAGGCGCGCTGCTTGCGGAGCGTGTCGTCGGCCCCCAGCCAAACGGTCAGGTAGGCGAGGGCCGCATTGCGGACGGACAGCGTGCCGCATCCCTCCACGATCAGCGGCTCGGGGCCGGTGACGGTCTCACGCCCGGCGGGACGGTCCTCCGCCCAGTCCCAGCGCTGCCACGATCCGGCTCGGGAGGCGCGGAGCGGTTCGAGCAAGTCATCGGCGACCGCGGTGCTCGCCGCGTCGAGGCCGTCCCAGCCGGGGTAGAGGTCGTCCATCCGGACCAGCCGCGGGTGGCCCTTCGCGGGCCAGGCGGCGAGCAGGAGATCGGCGAGCGAGCTCTTGCCCGCACCGCTCGGACCGTCGATGAGGATGACGGGAGTGCGTCCGCCTGCCGTGGCGGCATCCACGGCGTGGGTCACGGCGGCGAAACGCGCGGCGAGACCGGCCGGCGCCTCGGCGGGCGCCTCGGCGGGCGCCTGCGCCGCCGACTCAGCCGCCGACTCGGGCGCCGGCTCAGCCGAGCGGGGCATTCCAGCTCCCGGCGGCCACGGCCGCTGTGACCGCCGCCGCGGCGACCGCCAGCGCGACGCCCAGGGCCGCCCAGTCGCGCGCGCGGAAGACGGAGGGCCTCGCCCAGGTCCGCTGTCCGGGCGCGCCGAAGCCGCGCGCCTCCATCGCGGTCGCAAGCTTGGTGCCCCGCCGCAGCGACAGCACGAAGAGGGCGAACGACTGGCCGAGGAACCGGCGGATCGCACCGGATTCGGCGACCCCACGCGCCCGGCGGGCGAGGGTGAGCGCCCGCCAGTCCTCGGCGAACAGCCCGACCAGGCGAAGTCCGGCGAGGCCGCCGATCACGAACCGGGCCGGCAGCCGGAGGAGCTGCGCCAGGCCGTCAGCGAGGTCGGTCGGGTCGATGGTCACGAAAAGCAGGACCGCGGGCAGGCCGATCGCCAGCACGCGGAGGGCGGTCGCGGCGCCGAGGCCGATCGAGCCCTGGCTGATCTCCACCGCCCACCACTGCACATAGACGGTGCCGGAGACCTGGCCATAGAGGACCGTGGTCAGCCCGGCGAGCGGGGCGGCGATCCAGACCGGGGCGGTGCGCGCCAGGATGGTGCGCACCGGGATGCCGGCGAACGCCAGCAGCACCAGCTCGAGGATCAGGGCGACCCCCGCCGAGACCGGGTCGATGGAGAGCAGCAGCGCGACGGTGACGATCACGGAGGCACCGAGCTTGGCGACCGGGTTCAGGGTCGCCAGCGGGCCGGTGCGCAGCGGCTGAACGAGCGTCATGCGGTCACCTCCGCAACATCCACCCGAAGGGATGCGGCACCCACGGCGCGCACGAACTCCGCGTCGTGGGTGGCGGCGACGATGGCGTGGCCCTCGTGCCGGAGGGAGGCGATCATCCGAACCAGCTCCTGCCAGGTGCGCGCGTCCTGCCCAAAAGTCGGCTCGTCCAGCACCAGGAGGCGGGGTCGCGTCGCCAGGGCGGTCGCAACCGAGAGCCGGCGCTTCTGACCGCCGGAGAGCGTGAACGGGTTCGCGGCGGCGGCATCGGTCAGCGCGAGCCGGTCGAGCAGTTCATCCACTCGTTCGTCGACCTCGGTCGTCGGCAGGTGGAGTGCGCGCGGGCCGGCGGCGAGCTCGTCGCGGACCGTGCCTGCGATGAACTGGTGCTCCGGGTTCTGGAAGACACTCCCGATGCGCGTGAGCAGCTCGCGCGACCGCCAGGATGCGGGATCCGAGGAGGCGCCGTCGGCCAGGAGGGGCTCCGCGATCAGCTCGCCGCCGAGAGCGGGGAGCAGTCCGCCGAGGGTGAGGGCGAGGGTCGACTTGCCGGAGCCGTTCCGGCCGGTGAGGGCGAACGCGGAGCCCGCACGCACCTCGAGATCGACGGGATGCCCGACCGGCACGGCCGTGGCCGCACCCGCCCGCGCACGGCGACGCCGACGTGAGCGTGTCGTCGCCGCACGACCGAACGCGAGCGAGTGCGCGGTCAGCAGCGGCATCCCTTCGGGGACGACGGATGTCTCCGGGACGGGCGTGCCCGGCAGCCAGACGCCGGCCCGCCCGAGCTCGCCGTCGGCATCGGCGAGCACGGCGTCGGGCGCGCCGTCGGCGAGCACGCCGCCGTCCGCTCCCAGCACGACGACCCGGGTGACCAGGTCCCGCCACACGGCGACGCGGTGCTCCACCACCACGAGCGTGGCACCGGTCGCCTCGAGTGCGGCGCGCACCGCATCCCGCACTTCGAGCACGCCCTCGGGATCGAGATTCGCCGTGGGCTCGTCGAGAAGCAGCAGGCCGGGACGCATGGCCAGCAGACCAGCCAGCGCCAGGCGCTGCTTCTGCCCGCCCGAGAGCTGAGCCGTGGGGTGATCGAGCGGCACGTCGAGGCCGACCTCTGCGAGCGAGCGCCGGACGCGCATCCACAACTCGTCGCGCGGCACACCGAGGTTCTCGCCGGCGAAGGCGACGTCGTCGCCCACCCGGGCGAGGATGACCTGGGCGTCCGGGTCCTGCAGCAGCAGTCCGGCCGTCCCCCGCGCCTGAGCGGGCGGGCGCCCGGCGACAGTCAGCGACCCGGCGGACTCACCGTCATCGTCGCCGCCGAGCACGCCCGCGAGGCCGGCGAGCAGCGTGCTCTTGCCGGCGCCGGACGCGCCGAGCAGCAGGACCCGCTCCCCCGGCTCGATGCACAGGTCGACACCGCGAACCGCCCACGCGCTTCGTCCCTCGTACCGCCAGCCCCAGTCGGCGACGCGAACCGCCGCCGGGGCGCCCTCTCCCGTGCTCACCGTCGTCAGGCCTGCGCGGTCCCCCGCGCCTCGCGGCCCGCGGCGAAACGGCTCAACGCCCCGGTCCGCGCCAGGGCGCGCACCAGCAGCCAGGAGCCGAGTCCCGCGACGATCAGGCCCGAAACCGTCGTGGTGATCGCGTAGACGACGATGAACTCCGGCTTCGATCCGGGGTACCAGTACAGAAGGTCGAGGATGGACTCGGCGACGCCTGCGCCTGCACCCGCCAGCAGGGCGGGGACGAGCCGCCAGTTCGCGTAGAGGAACAAGGCGAAGACGATCTCGGCGCCGAGGCCCTGCACCACGCCGGAGAGCAAAGTGGCGATGCCCCACTGCGTGCCGATCAGCGCCGAGACGACCGCGGCGACCAGCTCGCCGAACAGCGCGGCGCCCGGCTTGCGGACGATGAGAGCGACGAGGACACCCGCGAACAGCCACGGGCCGTTGATGATGCCCTGGAAGCCGGGCAGGACCGTCCCGACCGGGCCCGAGATGGGGTTGGAGACGATGTCCCAGACCCAGAAGACGACTCCGGATGCGACGGCGACGACGCTTGCGACGACGATGTCGACGACCCGCCAGCGCAGGACGCGCGACGAAAGACCGGTGGAGGAGATGGTTGCGTGCACTGTACGTGCCCTTTCATTCAGCGAAACAGGGCACGGGATGTGAGAAGGTCCTCCCTGCGCTGGCATGACCCAGATCAGGTTCGACGGTCGAGACTTGGAGAAGTCTCCTCTCAGCCCGGCTCACCGGACTCCCGTGTTCGCACCCAGTGTATCCCTCGCGCCGCGCATCCATTCGTCCGGTCCGGGCGCGCAGGCGAGAGCAGTCGCCTCACGCTCGGCCGACTGTTGTCGAAGCGCTCGGGGACTACTTCTTGAGCGCGCGGATGACGCGGGCCCAGGCGTGACCGGCCACCCAGAAGAAGGGGATGCCGACCGCCAGCAGGGTGATCAGGTTGGGGCGGAAGCGGACGCCCAGCTCGTCGGATATGTAGGCGCCGAACGGGACGGCCATCCCGCCGCCGCCACCACCGCCCGGGTTGTCCTCGCCGCCCTCGCCCATACCTCCGCCGCCGAAACCGAACTGCACAGCGGCGACCGGCACGATGGTCGTGCCATCCAGGACGATCGGTTCGCCGTAGACCGACTTGATACCGGAGCCGCTGATGGTCTCCGCGAGCTTGAGGGTGATGTTCGTCATGGAAGCCACCGTAGCGCGCGCCCTCCGGCCTGACCAGGCACCGGATGCCGGCTCAATCGCTCACGTACTTCGGGTTGCGTCCGTCCTGCTCCTCCTCGTCGGCGTCCCTCGAACGGCGGACGAGGGAGGCCGGCCCGATCGCGCCGCGCCCGAATCGGGCGCTCACCGCATCCAGCGTTCGCTCCGTCTCGCGCCACTCCTCGTCGGGATCCCACAGCGCGAGTGCGTCTCCGCCGGCGTCGAGCAACTGCTCGGCACGCACCCCGATCAGGCGGAGCGGGGTCTGACGGACATCCAGGCCGAGCGCCCCGAATACGTCCCAGGCCTCCTCGAAGAGACGTCGGCCCACATTGGTCGGCTCGGCCAGGGTGCGCGAGCGGGTGATGGTCCGGAAGTCCGAGAAGCGGACCTTGATCGCGACGGTGCGGGCCACCAGCTCATGCTCCCGCAGCCGCTCGCCGACCCGCCCGGAGAGCCGGAGGACTTCGCGGCGGAGGGTGTCCAGGTCTCCGACGTCGACGCCGAAGGTGTTCTCGTGCCCGATGCTCTTCTCGCGCGACTCCGTGACGATGCGGCGCGCATCCCTCCCGTTGGCCAGGTCGTGGAGGCGCCGCCCGCCGGCATCCCCGATCGCCTTCTGCAGCACGTGCAGCGGAGCGTCCGCGAGATCGGCGACCGTGAGCAGCCCCATCCGCTCGAGCGACGCCTGGGTGCTGGCGCCGACACCCCAGAGGGCACCGACCGGGAGGGGACGGAGGAAGGCGAGCGTCTCGGTGCGCGGGATGACCAGGAGCCCGTCGGGCTTCGCTCGGCCCGACGCGAGCTTCGCCATGAACTTCGTCGCGGCGACGCCGACCGAGCAGGTGAGTCCGGTCTCCTCGAAGACGCGGGAGCGGATCAGCTCGGCGATGCGCCGGGGCGACCCGAGCAGACGCCGGGCGCCGGACACATCCAGGAACGCCTCGTCGATGCTGAGCGGCTCCACCAGCGGCGTCACCTCGTGAAAGATGTCCATCACAGCGGCCGAGTACCGGGTGTAGCGCTCGTAGTGTGGGGTCAGGATGATCGCGATCAGGCACAGCCGCAGAGCCTGCGACATCGGCATCGCACTGCGGACGCAGTACCGTCGCGCCTCGTACGTCGCGCTCGTCACCACGCCACGGCCGCCGACGTGGCCGACGATTGCGGGCTTGCCGCGTGCGTCCGGGCGCTCCAGCAGTTCGACGGAGGCGAAGAACGCATCCATGTCGACGTGCAGGATGGCCGCCTCCGAGTCGTCGACGTCGGACGCGCTCACCTGGCGCTGGCTGCCGTCCGCTCGTCCCACCTCCCTACCTTCTCACCCGCACCCGACGCCCGCACCCTCCCTGCGAAGCGCCGCATTCGTGACGAATGGGCAATCGGGATACGTTGGAGTCATGGAATTCAGGTACCTCGGCAACAGCGGACTCAAGATCTCGGAGATCATCTACGGCAACTGGCTCACCCACGGATCGCAGGTCGAGAACGACATCGCGACACAGTCCGTGCGGGCCGCTCTCGAGGCCGGGATCACCACCTTCGACACAGCGGACGCGTACGCCAACACCGCCGCAGAGCAGGTGCTCGGGGATGCGCTGAAGGGCGAGCGACGCGCCTCCCTCGAGATCTTCACGAAGGTCTACTGGCCGACCGGCCCGAAGGGGCACAACGACGTCGGGCTCTCGCGCAAGCACATCCTCGAGTCGATCGACGGCTCGCTGCAGCGTCTCGGGACCGACTACGTCGACCTCTACCAGGCCCACCGCTACGACCACGAGACTCCGCTCGAGGAGACGATGCAGGCGTTCGCCGACGTCGTGCGCGCCGGGAAGGCCCTCTACATCGGCGTGAGCGAGTGGACGGCCGACCAGCTGCGGGCGGGACACGCCCTGGCGAAGGAGCTGAACATCCAGCTGATCTCCAACCAGCCGCAGTACTCGATGCTGTGGCGGGTCATCGAGAAGCAGGTGGTCCCGGCCTCCGCTGAGCTGGGGATCTCGCAGATCGTGTGGTCGCCGGTCGCTCAGGGTGTGCTGACGGGCAAGTACAAGCCCGGCCAGGAGGCGCCGGAAGGCAGCCGGGCGGCCGACGAGAAGGGCGGGGCGAACGCGATCCGCGGCTTCCTGCGCGAGGACGTGCTGACCGCCGTCCAGGGCCTCCAGCCGATCGCCGACGAGCTGGGCATCACCATGGCGCAGCTCGCCGTGGCGTGGGTCCTGCAGAACCCGAACGTCGCCGGCGCGATCGTGGGAGCCTCCCGTCCGGAGCAGGTGCAGTCGAACGCCGCCGCGGCCGGAGTGAAGCTCTCCGGCGACGTGCTGGCGCGCATCGACGAGGCCGTCGGGGATGTTGCCGAGACCGACCCGGCGCTGACCGTCTCCCCCGCCAAGCGTCCCGCCTGAGCGCGGGCCCGGGTCAGACGAGGGCGGATACGAGAGGGCGGAGCCAGGCGCGGAAGGCGGCCGAGTCCTCGCGCAGGGAAGTGCTCACGGCGACCGTGTGCGGACCGATGATCCATGCGCCCTTCTCCGCGAGCGGGAGCACTTCGAGGTCGAGCCGGAAGTAGCCGGCCTGCCTCCGCAGTTCGTGCTCCCGCTCGCGCACCACATCCACGATGTCGGCGGCGCGGCGGCGGTGGGACTCGGCGCTCACGGCCGCGTACTCCGTGTGCCGGGCGGCCGCCCAGTCCGCCGCGGCGGCGTAGTGCGCGATCACCGCATCCTGCAGCTCGATCGCCCGGTCGAACGCCTCGAAGTGCGGTGGATGCAGGAGCGGAGCGGACAGGCGCCGGTGCCGGTCCGCCGCCACCTCGAACCACGCCTGCCATTGGACCGCCAGGGCCTCCAATGTTCCCGTGCTCACGGGGTCGCCCCCGGGGCGTGCAGGGTGCGCGCGCAGGACCGGTGCGGGACGGGGTCGCGTCCGCCCGTCGACAGGCTGCGCAGGATGGGACTCGGGATGCGGCTGCAGCACCGGCGTCACGGCCGGTTCCAGTCGTGGCAGGGGCGGCTGGGCGAGGTCGCCGATCCCGGCCAGGTCGCGCACGGCGAGGGCGACGAGCAGGTCCCACGGGCAGTCTTCCGTGACCTGCCATCGAAGGGTGCCCTCGACGAACATGAAGTCATTGTAGATTCGCGCCGAGTGCGGAGGTAGTGGTCAGGCGAACCGGTTCAGTCGGCGGCGGGCTCCGCGGCGACCAGCAGGAACGCCGGGATGACCGCCGTCTCGTACGGTCCGCGGCCATCGCGGCGGTACTGCGGCTCGGAGAAGGCGACGGTCCAGGTCGTCCAGCTGTCGAGCGGGCCGTAGACAGTGCGCAGGTTGCGGTCCCCGGCCGAGATGATCACGCCCGTCGGCTCTCCCACCCAGTCGTCGGAGGCCGCTGGGACGTTCTCCTTCACCCACACCTGGACGCCGACTCCCAGCCCGGGCGCGTCCGGACGCTGAACGTTCGCGTCGACCGGTCCGGTGTCCTTGGCGCTGCGCTTCCACATGGACCCATCGTGGCACCCCGGGATGTGCGGGCGCTCAGTGCGAGGTCGTCGCACGAGGGCTGCCGCCCGCGCGTCGCTGCGGATCGAGGAGGCGGCGGAGCATCCACCGCTCGCCCACCGTCCACGCCGACGAGGTGAGGATGTACACCGCGGCTGCCAGCGGGACGAATGCGGCGAAGACGACCGTGACGTAGGGCAGGAACGACAGGGTGCGCAGCATCCCGGTCGCCGCAGTTGCGCCCGGGGCCTGCGGCAGCGTCAGCACGCGGCGCGAGACCGTCATGACGATCGCGATCAGGGCGAGCACGCCGAGGTAGACCAGTACCGCCGGCCAGACGCCGGCGCCCGCACCGGTCAGCCCCACGAAGCTCGTGCCGAGGGGCGCGCCGAACGCGTGCTGTCCGAGCAGCGCGTTGGCGTGGCCGGCGATGGTGGGATGCGTGAAGACGGCGTAGACGAGCGTGACCACGGGGATCTGCGCGAGAAGGGGCAGCATCCCCGCGAAGGGCGACACCTGCTCCTCCCGGTAGAGCTCCATCGTCTTGCGCGCAAGGGTCTCGCGGTCGCCTGCGTGCCGGCGCTGCAGCTCGGCGAGCCGGGGGGCGAGACGCCGGCGGTTGTACTCGGCGCGCACCTGACTCATACCGACGGGGAGGAGGACGGCGCGCACGATCACGGTCAGTACGACGATGGCGAGGAGGCCGGCGGCGGTGCCGGCGAGCGGCTCCACAGCGGCGGAAAGAGCGGTGACGAGACGGTAGGCGCCGTCGAGGATGGCCGCGATGGGCGGCCAGGTGAAGAAGTCCATGAGTGAAGTGATTCCCTGCGGGTCGGACGAGTGGTGGACACGTCTGGTCGCGCAGGGCACCGTCCCGCCGGCGGCGGGGCGGACGCCGGACTACGCGACCGGCAGGGGGAGGGCGGGCGCCCTCGGGCGCGGGCGGCCGTCCGCATCCGGCGCGGACTGGCTCTCGGCGAGCCAGCCGGCGACCGGCACCACGGAGCGGGACCACACCGACCGGAGGCGGAGGGAGGCGGCCAGCGCCGCCACGGACCGCAATGTGGCCGCTGCCACCACAGCCACGAGACCCAGCGCACCGGCGACGCCCACGAGGGCGATCACGCCGGCCGGGCTGTGCGCGCCCAGCATCCCGAGGGCGGACGCGATGGAACGTCCGAGCAGCTCGAGCAGGGCGGTCATGGTCATGACGCTAACAGAGGCGGCGGCAGGAATCCGAGAGCGTTCGCGTCAGGCGGACGTGTGTCGCGTCTTTCCGGAGGCACGGTGGAAGGATGGAGGCATGACTCGAGTCGCGATCATCGGTGCCCACGGAAAAGTCGCTCAGCAGCTCATGCGAGTGCTCTATGACCGCGGTGATGACTTCGTCGGCGTCGTGCGTAACGACGAGCACGCCGACGACGTCTACCGCCTCGGCGGCGAGGGCGTGCTCGTCGACCTCGAGAGCGCAGAGGCGAACACGCTGGCGGCCGCGATCGCGGGCTGCGACGCGGTAGTCTTCGCCGCGGGAGCCGGCCCGGGTTCCGGAGCCGAGCGCAAGCGAACGGTCGACTTCGCCGGGTCCACCAAGTCGCAGGAGGCGGCCGCCCAGGCGGGGATCCGCCGCTTCGTCCAGATCTCCGCCTGGGGAGTCGACGCTCCGGTGGACGACACCGACCCGGTGTGGAAGGCCTATGTGGAGGCGAAGCGGGATGCGGATGCGGCGCTGCGCGCATCCACTCTGGACTGGACGATCCTCCGGCCCGGCGGCCTGACGACCGAGGAGGGCACCGGGTCGGTCACACTCGGCGACACCGTTCCGCGCGGAACCATCGCCCGTGAGGACGTGGCGCGTCTGATCGCCGCGGCCCTGGACGAGCCGCAGACGATCGGCCGGCAATGGGAGGTCGTCGGCGGGGACACCCCCATCGAGGAGGCTGTGCGAGCGCTGGTCGCGTCCGCGTAGGCTTGCGCGCGTGACAGCGGACAACGACCACTCCCCCTACGACGCGCGGCCCTGGGTGGCTTCGTACGCGCAGGACGTCCCGGCCGAGGTCGAGGTGCCCGACGGCTCCCTCGCTCACCTCATCGACGACTCCGTCCGCACCTACGGCCGGCACGTTGCGCTCGAGTTCTTCGGAGCGACGACGACCTATGCCGAACTCGGCGACCAGGTCGCCCGCGCCGCGGAGGGCCTGCGCAAGCTGGGCGTCTCCAAGGGCGACCGTGTCGCGCTGGTGCTGCCGAACTGCCCGCAGCACGTCGCCGCCTTCTACGCCGTCCTCCGCCTCGGCGCGGTCGTCGTCGAGCACAACCCCCTCTACACGCCGCGCGAGCTCCGGCACCAGTTCGAGGATCACGGAGCGACCGTGGCGATCGTCTGGGACAAGGTCGCCGCGACCGTCCAGGATCTTCCCGCCGACCTCGGCGTGACCACGGTCGTCTCGGTCGACCTGACGCGCGCGATGCCGGCCTCGAAGCGGTTCGCGCTGAGCCTCCCCGTCGCCGCAGCCCGCTCGGCGCGGGAACAGCTGACGGCGAAGGTCTCGGGAACCATCCGCTGGGACTCGCTGGTGACCTCCCGTCGCCTGAAAGCCTCCTCCCCGCGGCCCGAGCGCGACGACCTCGCGCTCATCCAGTACACGTCGGGGACGACCGGCCGTCCGAAGGGCGCGATGCTGACGCACGGCAACCTGACCGTGAATGCGGCCCAGGCCCGGGCGTGGGTTCCGACCATCGGGCGGGGAACCTCCGTCGTGTACCCGGTGCTTCCGCTGTTCCACGCGTACGGTCTCACCCTCTGTCTCACGTTCGCGATGAGCATGGGCGCGCGGCTGGTGCTGTTCCCGAAGTTCGACCCGGACCTGGTGCTGGATGTGGTCAAGAAGCGGCCGGCGACGTTCCTGCCCGCGGTCCCCCCGATCTACGAGCGGCTGGTGCAGGCGGCGGAGAAGCGGAAGGTGTCGCTCTCGGGCATCCAGATCGCGATCTCGGGGGCGATGAGCCTGCCGCAGGGCATCGTCGACCTGTGGGAGGGAGAGACGGGCGGTTACCTCGTGGAGGGCTACGGGCTCTCCGAGTGCTCCCCCGTGCTGATGGCGAACCCGGTGGGGGCGACGCGGAAGCCGGGGACCGTCGGCCTGCCGCTGCCGAGCACGGAACTGCGCGTCGCCGATCCGGAGGATCCGTCTGTCGACCGGCCGTTCGGCGAGGAGGGCGAACTGCTCGCCCGCGGTCCGCAGGTGTTCTCGGGATACTGGCGCAAGCCGGACGAGTCGTCGTCGGTGTTCACGGACGACGGCTGGTTCCGCACCGGCGACATCGTGACGATGGATGAGGACGGATTCGTCCGCATCGTCGACCGCATCAAGGAGCTCATCGTCACCGGCGGCTTCAACGTGTCGCCGACGGAGGTCGAGGACGCGCTGCGCTCGTTCCCGGGCGTGGCGGATGTCGCGGTCGTCGGTCTCCCACACCGGCGCGGCGGCGAGGATGTGGTGGCCGCGGTCGTGATGGAGGCCGGGGCGTCGTTCGACGAGGAGGCGATCCGCGCCTACGGCCGGGACTGCCTCACCCCCTACAAGGTGCCGAAGCATGTGGTGCAGGTGGACGAGCTGCCGCGTTCGATCGTCGGAAAGGTGATCCGCCGCAAGGTGCGGGACCAGTTGCTGGCGGCCCAGGGGGCGTGAGCGTCAGTCCCCGATCGGGAAGACGAGCAGCGATCCCGTGGCGGTCGCGACCGTCTTGCCCGCGCCATCCGTGACCACGCCGTCCGCGAAGGCCACTCGATTTCCGGGCTTCGTCACCGTCGCCGTGCAGGTGAGCGGACCGGTGTGGGCGAACACGGGCCGCAGGTAGTTGACGGTGATCTGGATGGACGTGTAGCCCTGTCCCTGCGGCAGGGTCGTCTGCACCGCGCATCCCAGTGCCGAGTCGAGCACGGTACAGACGAAGCCGCCGTGCACCGTCCCGATCGGGTTGTAGTGCGACTCGTCCGGCTCGCAGGAGAAGGTCACCGTCCCGGGATCGGCGGAGACGAGGGTCATCCGCATCAGCGCGGTAATGGGCGGGGGCGGCAGCTCGCCGCGGATCATGGAGCGCAGGTACTCCAGCCCGGTCATCGTCGGCATCCGGGTGACTCCGGGCGCCGGATCCTCCCAGGTGACCGTCCGGGTGCGTTCGATGCGTTCGGTGGTGGCCTCATCCATACGGTCATCCTCTCGCATCGGGATCCGCCGTCGCACCCGCGAGGCGTGCCAGGCGCCGGCGGGCCGCCAGCTCCGCCTGGGTGTGCGGCCCGAGCAGGACGCGCGAGCCCCGGAGCACCGTCGCGGTCGCCGAGTGGATGGGGAGCAGCGGCTCCCAGCGCGTCCGCGGCAGCCCGAGCAGCGCGCGGTGCCGGGGATCCAGAGTCGACACGGCCGCGCGGAACGCGATCCGGTACGACGGGCGCAGCACCGGGCGAAGCGGCGCCCGACGGATGAACCGGACGATCTCGTCGACCTCGGGTCCTCCGCGCAGGTCGCCGGCCTCGGTGATCGCGTCGATCTGGGCGCGCAGCCCGGCGGCCGTCCGCGGAGGGTCCTCAACGCCCATCAGGTCCGCCGCCGTCGCCCAGTCGGCGACATACGCGTCCGGTCCGCCCGGGATGGGGTCGCCCCAGCGTTCGTGGGCGGTCAGGAACGCGTCCGTGAACGACAGATGCACCCAGCGCGCGAGGTCCGAGTCGTTCGCGGAGTACGGACGCTCGACCCCGTGCCCGTCGACATACCGGCCGGTGACCCGGCGGTGCAGCACGCGGACCATGTCCGAGGCGGCGGCGGCCTGGCCGCGACTGCCGAAGGTGACCGTGTGGATCCATTGGATGGTGCCGGCCAGCCGCCCGAGCGGATCCTCCCGGTAGCGCGAGTGGTCCCGCACCCCGGCCAGCGCTCCCGGGTGCAGTGCCTGCAGCAGAAGGGCGCGGACACCGGCGACGAGGGTCGGCATCCCGCCGTGCACGGCCCACGCCGCACTGCCGGGGGCGAAGAAGCCTGCGTCCTCGCCTTCCTCGAGGCGCAGGATCCAGGCGGGGACTTCGTCCGAGCGGCCGGCCAGAGTCTCGATCAGACGCGAGCGGACCGGCGAGAGCACGCGGTCGACGACGGTTCCTGTCATTTCGGACCGGTCATCGCGCTGCCGTCATCGCGGTGCTCATCGCGCCGTGCTCATCGCGCTGTCGCCTCCAGGCCGAGGCCGTCGATCAGTTGCGCACCCGGAAGCTCGGCGATCAAGCGGCCGGGAAGGAGGATCTTGGACCGGCGGACGCCCGAGCCGTTGATCACCACGTCCCGCTCGGCGACCCGCCGGTCGACCAGCACCGGCCAGCCGTGCGGCAGGCCGATCGGCGTGATCCCGCCGTACTCCATCCCGGTGAGCTCCACAGCACGGTCCATCGGGAGGAACGACGCCTTGCGCACATCCAGCAGGCGCTTCACGGTGTTGTTGACGTCCGCACGCGTGGTGGAGAGGACGACGCACGCGGCGATCCGCTCCACGCCTTCGCGCTTGCCTGCGACGACGACGCAGTTGGCGAGGTCGTCCGGGTCCAGGCCGAACTCGTCGCGCGTCGCGGCGGTGTCGGAGATGCCGGGGTCGATCTCCACCACCCCGACCTCATCCAGCCGGCCGAGAGCGTCGAGCATCGCCAGCGTGGAGGGAGCGAGCAGGTCGGTGCGGGAGGAAGCGGGAGCGGTCGTGAGGCCGCCGAGAGTGAACACGCCCATGCGCCTACTCTGCACACGGCGGCTGGGAATCCGCAATCCGCGACGAGTGGACGCAACACACCCAACCCCCAGGGGCGGGGAAAGGGGGGGTTTGGGGAAAAAAAAGTTGGGGGGAGGGGGAATTATGAAAATAAAAAAA
>JBQCCO010000274.1:0-6914 GCA_051962155.1 Leifsonia sp.
TTTTTTTTTGTGTGTCCGCCCCCCCTCTGTTTTTAATAAAACCCCCCCCCCAATTGCGCGGGTAATGGTATGCGGTAATGGGGGCGGTAATGGGAGGGGTGGGTGGGAGGCGCAGCTAGCGGTCGCGGGCCAGGACGGAGAAGTCGCTCTCGCCGAGGCCTGCGTCGATGGCGCGCTGCAGCTCGGCGGCGACGAGCGCGGCTGCGGGCAGCGGACTGTCGGCCGTTGCGAGGATCAGGCGGAGGTCCTTGGCCAGGAGGGCAGCCGAGAACTGGGTGTCCCCGAAGTCGCCGGAGGCGATGACTGGACCCTTCATCCCGGCGATGGAGGCGATCGTCGTGAGCGGGAGCACCGAGAGCACCTCGTCGGCGGAGAGCCCTCCCGTCGTGCCGAGCCGGAGGGTCTCGCTGAGCGCTTCCGTCGAGATGGCGAGGGCCAGGTTGGCGACGAGCTTCGCCACGGCGGCCTGTGCGGGGGAGTCGAAAGTGCGGAGCTTGTCGGGATCGGCCCAGAGGATGACGACATTGCGTGCCTCGCGCACGGCATCCTTCCGGCCGCCGATCAGCACGGCCAGACGGCCGGCGCGGGCAGGAGCGAGGGAGCCGATCACCGGGGAGTGGACATAGCGCACCCCGGCTGAGGATGCCCAGGCGTCGAATTCGGCGGCGTCCGAGGGTGCCACCGTCGTGAGGTCGATCCACAGGGCGCCCGGGGGAATCGGGAGCGACGGCTGGACGATCGTCTCGCGGACTGCCTCCGGACCGAACAGCACGCTGACCACGACCTCCGCCCCCTCGACGGCCTCCGCGGCGGTTGCGGCGATCCGGGCTCCGCGCCGGCCGACGGCCTCGGTCGGGCCCGGGGAGCGGTTCCAGGCGGTGACGCGATGGCCCGCGTCGATCAGGTGGGGGACCAGCTCGCGACCCATGCGTCCGAGCCCGAGGAAGGCGATGTCCATGCACCCCACTGTGCGCCTCCCACCGAGCGGGAGGAAGGGGTGCCGGGGATCAGCCCGCCGCCGACCCGCCCGCGGCCGACCCGCCCGCAGCCGGCCCGCCCGTCACCGCGTCGCGGCGGCGGAGCAGGAACGCCCGCTCCGGCTCGCTCCCGCAGAGGGAGGCGGCCACCCCGTACTCGTCCGCTGCCTCCTCGCCGCGTCCCGCCTGCAGCAGAAGCCCCGCCCGGATCCCGTGCAGCAGGTAGAAGCCGGCCAGTTCCTCGCGGAGTGGCTCGATCGCCGCGAGTCCCGCCTCCGGCCGATCGACCTCGGCTACCGCGACGGCTCGGTTCAGCGCCACGACGGGCGTGGGGGAAGCACGCAGCAGCTGGTCGTAGAGGGCGACGATCTGCCGCCAGTCCGTGTCCCCAGCGGTCGTCGCGTCATCGTGAACGGCTTGGATCGCGGCCTGCAGCTGGAACGGTCCGGGCCGTCCCCGCAGCAGGCACGCACGCACGAGAGCGTGGCCCTCGGCGATCAGCGCGGTGTTCCACAGGGTCCGGTCCTGCTCGGGGAGCGGGATCAGGGCGCCCGCGGCATCCACTCGGGCGGCCCGCCGCGCATCCACCAGCAGTAGCAGCGCCAGGAGGCCGATCACTTCCTCCTCGTCCGGAAGGAGGGAGTGGAGCGCCCGCGCCAGCCGGATCGCCTCGTCGCACAGCTCCTCGCGCACGAGCCGGTCGCCCGCGCTCGCCGCATATCCTTCGCTGAACACGAGGTACAGCACCGAGAGCACCGAGCCCAGCCGGGCCGGCAGATCGCCACTCGACGGGATGCGGTACGGGATGCGCGCATCGCGGATCTTCGCCTTCGCCCGTGAGATGCGCTGGGCCATGGTCGGCTCGGGGACGAGGAACGCTCGGGCGACCTCGGCGGTGGTGAGGCCGCCGAGAAGCCGCAGCGTCAGCGCGACGCGCGCCTCGGGTGACAGCGCCGGGTGGCAGCAGGTGAAGATGAGGCGCAGGCGGTCGTCCGGGATGTCGTCCGACGCCCGGGGCGGCTCCGCCGTGAGCTGACGCAAGAGCTCGGCCTCCGCCTCCTTGCCGCGGCCGACCGCCTCGCGCCGCAGGCGGTCGATGGCACGCCGGCGTGCGGTGGTGATGATCCATCCGGCCGGCGCCGGCACTCCGTCGCGCGGCCAGCGCTCGACCGCGACGGCGAACGCCTCCTGCACCGCGTCCTCCGCGCGGTCGAGGTCGCCGAGGCTCCGGTACAGCACGGAGACGGCACGGCCGTACTGCTCCCGGAACTCTCGTGCGACGGCGGCCTCGTCCATGCGGCTGTCGGTGCCCGTCAGCCCGCGAACGGACGCACTTCGATCGGCAGAGTCGTGGCGAGCGCGACCCGGCGCCCCCACTCGAGCGCCGCATCCAGATCGGGCACGTCAACGATCGTGAAGCCGCCGAGGTGCTCCTTGCCCTCGGCGAACGGACCGTCGGTGAGCAGGACCTCCCCGTGCGCAGGCCGGAGCACCGTCGCGGACGACGGCGGCATCAGCCCCTCCGAGAACACCCACACGCCCGCGGAGCGCATCTCGGCGTTCACGGCGTTCACGTCTCGTTCGATCCGGGACATCACCTCCGGCTCCGGGATGGGACCGTCGGGCTGGTACACGCTGAGCAGGTACTGGGTCATGATCGTGATCCTCTCCGAACGCCGGTCGGGGAAGTGGATGGCGTTCTCACCGTGTACACGAACGGCCTGACCCTAATTCGACACGTCGCGCTCCAGAAGCGCCACTCCGATCTTCGAGTCGGCCATCCCGTAGAAGACCCAGTCACGGCCATCCACGGTCTCGATCGCCGTCGGAAAGACCACGTTCGGCACGATCCCGCTCCGCTCGTCCTCGGTCTCGGCCGCCAGCAGCGGCTCACGCGTACGGTCGAGCACCCGCCACGGCTCGTCCGCGTCGAGGATCATCGCGCCTGCCGAGTAGTTGACGTTCTTCTGCTGGTCGACTCCCGGTTCCAGCCGGCCCGTGACGCCGTGGTGGAGCAGCAGCCAGCCCTCCGGGACGCGGCGGGGAGCAGGTCCCGCACCGATCTTGAGCTCCTCGAACGGGAACTCGGGACCCGCGAGGAACCGGTTCTGCCGCCAGCGGGTCAGCTCCCGGAGGTCGCCCTGCACGGCAGCGAGCGGGAGGAACGCGATCCAGATGCTCGGCCGCGACTCTCCTCCGCCCGCGACGGCGGGTGGATGCTCGCCCTCCCCGGCCCGGATCCCGTCCAGGTCCCACACCGGACGGTGCAGCACGGCCAGGCTCGGGGTGCCGTCCGGCGCTGTGACCGGCTCGGGGAAGAAGACCGTGTCCTTGTTGTGGAACAGGCTCAGGTCCATCCCGAGCTCGTCGTCGTACTCGAACGTGACGGGCCCGAGCCGGCGCCAGGCGCGGAGGTCGTCCGAGACGGCGACCGCGGTGCGGGGGCCGAGCGGGCCATACGACACATAGGTCATGACATGCAGTCCGAGCGACGGGATGAATGTGGTGCGCGGGTCCTCCACGCCGGCGTTCGTCCGTCCCCGCTCGAACGGCCGGTCGGGCTCGAGCACGACGCCGAGCCGCTCCACGGCGACCGGGACGCCGGCCTCCAGCACAACCCGGGCGAGGCCCACTCGGGAGACGTTGCCCTCGGCCACCAGCCGGGGGAGCAGGTACAGCTCCCCGTCGGGGCCGCGGCCGGACGCCGGATTGAGCACGCCCTCCGCTTCGAGCGGGTCGCCGGGGGCAGGCGTCATGATGACGCCCGCGCGCGAGAGCCGATACGGAAACGCGGTCATGCGTCCACCTCCCGGTAGAAGTACAGTTCGCGGAGGCCGGCGGGCGCATCCCAGCCCTGCGCGAACGTCCAGCGACCGTCCAGCCTCTGGAGGCCGCCCCAGGCGAGCGAGCCACCCCGGTTGAGCTCCCGCTGGGCGAACGGATCGTCCAGCCGGTACAGCGCTTGGGCGGCGGCGAAATCGCCGTCCTCGTCCGCGTAGAAGAAGTCGAGCACGAGGCGGTCCTCGGCGACGACAGCGCAGGCGACCTCGAACAGAGAGCCGGCCAGCGGCGACAAGTCGAGGTACGGCTGCACCTCGAACCGCCAGTCGAGGCCGTCCGAGGACCGTCCGATGGTGGGGCGGCCACCGCATCCCTCCGAGAGGAACATCAGGTAGTCGCCGCCGATCCGGACCGCCCGGCCGTGCTCGTCGCGCGGGACGACGGCTCCCTTCGCCCAGTACTCGGACACCTCGTGCGGAACGACGAGCCCACGCTTCTCCCAGTGCTCGAGGTCGTCGGAGACGGCGGACATGATGTCCACCGCTATGGAGCCGTCCTCCCGGCGCCAGATGGCGTTGTAGAACAGGACGTAGCCGTCGTCGAGTGCGTAGACCTTGGGGTCCTCGCAGCCGAGCGTCTCGTTCGCGAAGGTGGGGAAGATCAGCGGATTGGCGGGGGAGTCGTGCCACACGCCGTCGCGGCGCACGGCGTGACCGATGCGGCTGGCCGTGGACTCCTTCCGTGGCGACGCGCGGTAGAAGAGGTGCAGCTCGTCGCCCCGCTCGATGACCGTCGGGTTGAAGATCGAGTCGCTCGTCCATCCCACCCCCGTCGGGTCGTCCCACTGACCCTCCAGGCGGAAGGTGAGCTCGTCGTCGCGGACGAACGGTCCGATCGCCCAGTCGGGACGTTCGGGGTAGTGCGCCGAGAACTGGTCGGTGGAGATGCGGTCGGTGAGGGCGTTCGTGTGCGCGAGCGCCTCGCGGTAGCTGGCCAGCAGAGCGTCGTGCTCGGCGGGCGCGGTGTGGAGCGTGTCCATGGTTCCTTGGATGTTCGAGGTGCGGATGCGGCTCAGCCCTTGACAGACGAGCCCAGGTCGGTCGAGGTGAAGTAGCGCTGGAACACGATGAACAGCACCACGACCGGGGCTGCCAGCACGACCGCGCCGGAGAGGATGGCGCCGTACGGGTTCGCTGTCGAGCCGGCCACCGTCGAGATGTAGTTCGCCAGCGAGACGGCCAGCGGCTGCAGGCTCGCCTCTTTCGTGATCAGGAACGGCCAGAGGAACTCGTTCCACGGGCCGATGAAGGTCAGCAGCAGGACCGTCACGAGGGCGGGCCGGACGAGCGGCAGCGCGACGCGCCACAGCAGCCGGAACTCGCCCGCGCCATCCACCCGTGCAGCATCAAACAGCTCGCGCGGGAGCTGGAGGAAGTACTGCCGGAAGATAAGGACGGCCGCGGAGTTGATCGCGAACGGCAGGATCATCCCGAGGTAGTTGTCGGCGAGTCCGTAGTTGCGGGCGATGAGCACGTACAGCGGGATCATCAGCAGCTGGAACGGGACGGTCTGCACCAGCAGCGCCAGCGCGAACGTGACGCCGCGCCCCCTCCACTGCAGCACGGCCAGGGAGTAGCCCGCGAGGACGCCGAACACGACGGTGAACAGCAGCACGCCGCCGGTGAAGATCCCGGAGTTCACCAGCCCAGTGAGCAGGTTGATGCGGGAGTTGATCTGCACATAGTTGTTCAGTGTCAGGTTCGCGGGGTTGGGGAAGGCTCCGGCGATGGAGGTGTCCGGCGCGTTCTGCAACGACCCGACCAGCATGTAGTAGAAGGGGAAGAGGAAGGCGATCGCGCCGATGGTGAGCACGATGCCCTGCAGGATGACCTGTCCGCGGGTCAGGCGCCGTGGCGTCCCCAGGTCGCGGCGTCCCCGGCGAGGACGCCGCCCCGGCCGGCGTCCTCCGCCGCGCGGCGTCGTCGTGATCTCTGCGGTCATGATTCGTTCCTCCCACCGACGAAGCGGTTCTGCAGCCATCCGATGATGAGCACGCCGATCACGAGCATGACCCCGATGGCGCTGGCGTACCCCGGGTGGCCCTGCTGGATGCCCTGCTGGTAGATCAGCAGCACCGGCGAGGTGGAGCGTCCCTCCGGCCCGCCGCCTCCGGTCAGCAGGTACGGCTCGGTGAACAGGTTCGCCCCGGTGATCGTGGCCAGCAGCAGCACAAGCACGGTCGCGGGTCGAACGCCCGGCAGGGTCACGGAGAAGAACTGCCGCACCTTGCCGGCGCCGTCGGTCGCAGCCGACTCGTACAGCTCGGTCGGGACGTTCTGCAGCGCTGCGAGGTAGAGCAGGATGTAGAACCCCAGTCCCTTCCACGTGACGTAGATCGCGATGGACGGCATGGCCAGCGCCGGGTTGGAGAGCCAGCTGGGGCTCGGCGCCAGCGGCCCGAGCAGCTGATTGACGAGTCCGCTCTGCCCGAACAGGAACAACCAGACCGCGATCGTTGCCACACTGGCCGTGACGTACGGCACGGAGTAGCTCACGCGCAGGAAGGTCCGGAACCGGACGATGCTGTTGAGCCCGGAGGCCAGCAGCAGGGCGAGCACCACGGTGAGCGGAACGTTGATGATCAGGAAGATCCCGACGTTCACGAACGACTGCAGCACGGCGGGGTCGCTGAATGCCTGGGTGTAGTTGGCGAGCCCCACGAACGGCCGGTCGACGTTCGCGCCCGGCGCCGCGAAGAAGTAGTCGAAGAACGACATGTACACCGAGAAGCAGAGCGGGAACGCGAAGATCGCGATCACGAACACGAGGTACGGCGCGCTGAACAGCCAGCCCAGTGGGTTGGTTCCCAGGATGCGCTGGACGACGGGGCGCCGGTGCTGGTGCCCCCGCCCGGCGGCGGGCGGGGTGCCCGCCGCCGGGCGTGCGGCCGAGGGGCCGCGGACCGAGGTGCTCATGGCCGGCTACTTCTGGGCCTGGAGCCGGTCGATCTTGTCCGCGGCGGCCTTGAACGCATCCTCGACCGTGCCAGTGCCGTTCACCACCGACTTCGTGTAGGCGTCCCGGAGGGCCTGCATCTGCGCGATCGTGTTGGTGCCGGTCGGGTCATCGACCGTGCGGGCGCTCTGCGCTCCGAAC
>JBQCCO010000275.1:0-12721 GCA_051962155.1 Leifsonia sp.
TTCACTTTCACGTTCGGATGAGCCTTCTGGTACGCCTGAACCGCGGCCTCGCGCGTGGGGTCGACCAGGACGGTGATGCCGGACTTGTCATCCTGCGCGGCCGGCTTGAACCCGGCGGAACTGCCGGAGGCCGGGGCGACACTGGCGCAGGCGGAAAGCAGCGCGAGCGCACTGATGGCGGCCACGCCGACTCCTGCCGCACGAAGGCGGCGGTACTTGGATAGCTTCACTGTGATTGCCCTTTCTTGATGGGATCGAACCGCGTCTATGCGGCTCGAGCGAGGTGCCGGACGGCTGTTGGGTAGTCGATGCCTGGAGGGAGTGCGATTCCAGGCTCGGTTGGGGCACGCACAAGCCCGTCGGCCCCCACGATCGATTCACGAGTCACCGAGCTGGATGTGATGAGTGACTCGTAATAGGTGGTGTTGGAGATCGCCATGCAGAGATGCTCGGAGATGATCCCGCCGCCGTGGACCTCGGCGCGGATCCGGAATGAGTCCGCGAGATGCGCGATTCGCATGGCACCGGTGATCCCGCCGCGCAGCCCAGCACTCGTTCGAAGGCCGAAGGTGGCCGCACCGGCCATGATGAAATCGGCACTGTTCATGTGGGCCCCGTCGGATGTCTCTGCGGACAGCAGCGGAACCTGGACCGACCGGGCCAACTCTCGATAGGCGCTGACGCTGAACTCGCGCATCGGCTCCTCATACCAGCGGAAGTTTGCCTCCGAGAGCGCATGTCCGAGGTAGATGGCATCCGGCAGGTCGAATCCGGCAGACCCGCCGTACATGAGGTCGATGTCGTCGCCCAGATGAGCCCGTAGTGCAAGGCAAAGCGCCGCATCACGTTTCGCGTCACCCCATGCATGAAGCTTGATCGCCGGGTAGCCAGCCTCGATGCATTGAGTGGCAACGTCCAGGAACTGCGCGGTGGTGTCGAAGGTCGACGTCGACGCGTACGCCGGGATGGTTTCCCTCATGCCCCCCAACAGCTTCCACGTCGGTAGGCCGGCCACTCGACCGGCGAGGTCCCATAGGGCGACGTCCATCAGACCAAAGACGGGAAGAGGGAATTCGTGAAGGCGGTCCAACTCCCACATGCGGTGGTATTGCCACTCCCGAAGAAGCGGGTCCTTCCCGAGGTATTCAGGCTTGTACACCTTCTCGACCAGCGCGGCCACCAGCGGGAACGCGCCGAGGCGTGACAAGTATGCCGCTCCTTCCGCGCCGGTATCGGTCCCAATCCGAAGAATGACGCCATCTGCCGCGCCGCCGTACTCGGCGCTGCCCGGAAGGCCGTCACGCCACCGGAACGGCGGCAGCACGTCGGGTACCACCACGGGGTGGGCCTCGATGTGGGTGATCTTCATTGATGCCTTCTTTCAGCGGGAAGTTCGCTCAGTGCAAACGTCCTGAATGCCTAGACATTATACGTTCGACGTCTTTTGTTCAAGTAGTATGGTAGTTGTAGCAGAAAAGGGCCGAAAGGGTGCGTATATGTGGATGGGAACCGCCTCACGTTCCGGGGGGCTCGATGAGAGCGAGTCCGCTCAAGACTTCTCGGGCAGCGCCGCGCCTGCGTCGCGCCGCCGGCCCCAGAGGCTGAGCACCGCGGTTGCCGACGAGTTGCTGCGCCGGATTGTCTCCGGGGAATACGCGGTCGGTACGCAACTGCCTCCGGAACCGCTGCTCGTGGACGAGTTCGAAGTCAGCCGACCGGTCGCGCGTGAGGCCGTGAAGTCACTAGAAACCGCCGGTCTGGTCTCTATTCGTCAAGGCGAAGGCACCGTGGTTCGGGCGCGCCGGGAATGGAGCATCCTCGACCAACGCGTGCTCCGAGTAGCTTTGACCTATAGCGCCGGGTCCCGACTTGTTGATGATGCAATAGATTTGCGCGTCGAGTTGGAACGTTCACTCGTTGCTGAAGCTGCTGAGAAACTGACCGACGGCGACTTCTCTGGAATGGTCGACCACCTTCGGGTTATGGACTCGGCAACCGATCTCACGGAGCTCCAGCGCGCCGATCTAGCCTTCCATCAGGTCTACCGGGAGCGAGCGGGAAATGAACTGAAATCCAGCATCGCTCGGCTCCTGGTGGAGGAGATGCCGCTTGGCGAACGCATCACGCGGGACCCGCGAGCGATGTACGACTTCGCCAACAAGCAGCACTGGGAGATCTACCAAGCGCTGCTAGAGGGACGCACCGATGACGCGATAGATGCCATCGCGCGGCATGTTCGCGAGTCTTGGACATGGCGACCGCACGAGACCACCTGAGCAACCTCGCACGGACGAACCAAGCTAAGTCCTCTAAGAACTGCAGATTGGGCTGTGGCATGAGGTTGATGCCCTACCGTCGGTCCTGACAGCCAGCGCGAACCCGTCGAGTCGGCCCTACAAGAGGAAGGGACTCTAGGCGGTCGTTTCGGCTGATGGCACGCGATTCTGCGCTGGGCGACGACCTTGACGAAGGCGACGGACTCAAAGCGGTGAGCAATCGGTGAGTTTGGCCAAAATCCGTTGACCGGGTACTCTGGGCTGCAGCCCTACTTCCCAGTGTTTTACTGGGATTCCGGGCCGCGCGAGTGTAGTTCAATGGTAGAACTTCAGCTTCCCAAGCTGATAGCGCGGGTTCGATTCCCGTCACTCGCTCCAACTGATCTTTCTGACACCCTTGTCGTTTCTCAGGCAATTTGAGACTTTTCGCAAGTCACTTGAGACCGGCGTGAGTTCTCACGGCATCTTTCGACTTGTCTCATCCGTTTGAGACCGCGCACCACACCTGGCGTTCCGTTCGGAGCTCGGCCACACCCCGGCGCGGTTCCGGCGGTCGGCGCGTCGCGGTCTCGCGGCGTAAAGTGCGCACGTGGTTCGATTCGCCCGCCTCGCGCGGGTAGGGAGGAGACGCAAGGATGACGCACTCGATCGACTGGACACCGGTCACCCGGGCGGACGTGGAATTCGCCGTCGGCGAGTTCGACCGGCTGGGCGCCGACGAGTTCTACGCCACCAGCGGGTACCGCCCGACCACCACCTACGACCTGCACCTCGAGGGACGGCTGTACCCGCCGAAGGCGATCCTGGGGGTCGCGTACGAGCACGCGACCGGCACGGCCCTCCGGCCGGCGGATTTCGAAGGAGGCCGGGACGGCGCGGTGAAGGTCCTCACGGACCTCGGCCTCGACGTCCGGTCCCGGGAGTGAGCGAGTGAGAAGGCCGAGCACCGGTTCGCGGCTCGCCGCGTACACCGACGCGGTGTTCGCGGTCATCATCACGATCATGGTGCTGGAACTGCGGCCCCCGGAGGCCCCGACCTTCGCTGCACTGCTGACGCTGTGGCCGACCTTCGTCAGCTATGTCGTCAGCTACCTGTTCATCGCCATCATCTGGATCAACCACCACTACCTGATGGGGTACGTGGATGCGATCAACCTCCGCCTGGTGTGGGTCAACTTTGCCCATCTCTTCTGCGTGTCCCTGCTGCCCTTCGCCACCGCCTGGATCGCCCGGACCGAGCTGGCTGCGGTCCCTGTCATCCTCTACGCCGCGCTGTTCGTGGTCACCGACGGCCTGTACAACGTGTTCGAGCGGGAAATCCTGAGGGCGTCGAGCGAGGTGAGCCGCGAGGTCTACCGCCACGCGCGCCGCCGTTCGCTGATCGCTCTCGGGCTGTTCGCCGTCGCCGCGGCTCTCGCGCTCATCCAGCCGCTCCTCGGCTTCGGCTTCATCTGCGTGGCGCTGCTGCTCCACCTGACCCCCGACGCGGCACCGTGGAACCGCCGCCGTCCGACGGCCACGGGCCGCGACGGCGGCCCCGCCGCCTAACGTCGCGTCCGGCCCGTGACCATCAAACTCTCCCGCCAATAAGACCTGCACTAATTGAGTCGCATAGCGGTGTAGCGCGCGGTGGTCCGGCTCGTCGTTCACGACGTGAGTGCGGTCACCGTGTGATCCTTCGAGGAATCTCCTACAACCCTCTCGAACGGAGTCATCACGATGACCGCACCTCATACTGTCGACCCTGCCGGCGTTCCGGCCGAAGCGCTCACCGATGCGTCGTCGGATCTGATGCGCCCTCAGGCGTGAACACACCAAGCCGAGCCATCGATTGGATGAGCCGCGTCGCAAACGTTTGCTGGCCAAGGAGTGGAAGGGTACCGCTCCTTGGGTGAGATCCATCGGTCGCCTTCGTCGTAACTCACATAGTCGACGTAGAAGACCTCCTCGCGCGCCGCCTCGATCTCGTTCTGAACGTCCATTCGAAATCGTTCGGACCGTCAAGATACTGGCCACGCCGCAGAAGGTCGGCACGGTCTCTCACCTCTAGCAAGGTTGCTGGGCTCCCAGCTGCGACGGTGATGTAGATCCCCCGGGCGACGTGGTCGCTGAAAGCTGCCATTAAGGTCTTGCGAGCTGGTGCGTCTTCCCTGCCGTGCCGAATGAGGTCGAGCGGGATTAGGGCTTTCGCAGCTTCTTCGCCGCGGACTGCGTCCAGGATCGCTTTTCCTCTCGGCCTCCCGGACTTTAGAAGGACTTCGCTGTCGCGTGCGAGTTCGGTCACATGGTCGGTGAGCATCGTGAGTCCCTCGGACAGCAGCTTCCCACGTCGGCTCTTTGGTACCTGCTCAAGTCGGCGTAACGCGTGCCTTCACCGGAAAAGCATAACGGCGGAGGTCGCCCCGGCACTTACTGGGACTAGTAGCCCGACTGGTCGCGCCCAACAAGGTTGAGACAGCCCAACTAGCCTGAAACGTGACACCAACTGTCACTTCTTGAGCAAAGTGTCGTGTCTCGACAGCGTCGCCCCCGAGCCGGGCCTGTGCGTAGCGAAGGCACGCTCTGGTCTATTGCCGGTCGTCGCGGCCGGCGGTACTATCGGCTCCGAATCGGGGGCCCTAGGAGGTCATCGCTATGTCTGTCATTGTCGCCGTCAAGATTTCCGCCGATGTGGGCGCCTTCAAGAAGTCGCTCACCGAACGCGCGGACGACTACCGAAGGATCGCGGAGATGGGGCGGCAGCAAGGCGCCCTTCACCATCAGTTCGGCTCCGGGGATGGATACGTCCTCATCATCGACGAATGGGAGTCCGCGGACGCGTTCAACAAGTTCTTCAGCGATCCCGAGCTGATGTCGTTCATCGGTTCCGTCGGCGCTGACCCGAACGTAGCCCCGGAGATCACCGTCGGCGAATCCGTGGATTCTCCCGACAAGTTCTAGCCGACGCGCGTCGCCGCTCCGACTCAATCCGCGTGGCAATCGGCGCGTCTCTTCTGGGGACGCCCGCGAGCAGACAGTCCGGCCTCGCTCTCTCCGTTGCCGCCGCATCGCTCCACGACCATCACGGTCGAATAGCGGTTCGTTCGCTCGCGCGCCATCGAGTGGTCCCAACATGCCGTGTCACAGCCCGCCCACACGGCGTGTTGCGACCACTCGATCGCGAAGGCCGCGAGCAAGCACAGCCCCTCACGCCGGCGGCGCGACCGGCGCCTTCGGCGGCGACTTCCGCACCAGGCCGTCGGTCGGCGCGGGGACGGAGCTGCCGTCGAGGGTGACCAGCGCGGGCAGCGGCTGGTCGAGGGGTCCGGGCCACGGCTTGGGCTCCACGGGCGCCGGCCGCGGCGACGGAGGAGTCGGCTGGGTGATCGCGCTGCCGGGCGCCGGCGGCACCGGCCGGCCGAGTCCCGGCTGGACGAGCTGCGCCAAAGATGGTGCCTCATCCACTCGCGGCACACCGAACGTGCCGAGGCCCAGCAGGTCGCAGATGGTCTTCGGGATGGACGCGTGCGAGTGCCACTCGGGGTCGATGGCCTGCGGCACGGCGCCGCCGAACATCAGCAGCGGGATGCGGGAGCCGCCGATGATCGGGAAGCCGTCCGGGTGGAGGGCGTCCGGCACGGTCTCGATGGCGGGCGTCGGGACGGAGTCCGTGTATCCACCCCAGTCGTCCCAGGTGAGGATGAACACGGTCTCGTCCCAGCCTCCGCCGTCGATGACGGCCTGCACCCGCTGCCAGACGAGCCCCTGTCCCTTGGTCAGGTAGTCGGGCGCGCTCGTGAACGGCGGATGCTCGTCGTAGCCCGCGGGCGACCAGACGTAGCAGATGTCCGGCAGCGTCCCTCCCTTCGCCATCGGGATGAACTGCGACGGCGGGTGCAGGTTGGCGTTCCCCGGTGCTTCGGTGAGGGTGGTGTAGAACTTCGTCGGGTACCCGTCCTGGTCGGGGAAGGCCGCCCAGCTGACGCCGGCCTTCTCGGCGACGCTGAAGATGGAGGGCAGGTTCCACACCGGATGCGGTCCGACGAACGGCGGGTTCTTGAGGGTGGGCATCTGGCCGCCGATCGCCAGCATGTGCCCGGGGGTGGAGTTGGACCCGGAGCCGAAGTGGTGGTCGCTGAAGACGAAGGTCTTGGCGAGCCAGCTGTAGTACGGGATGAGCTGGTCGTTGTCGAGCTGCATGGGCTCGGCCGGATAGTCCCCCATCCGGTAGTGCACCCAGGCGTTGCGATCGTGCGGCTGGTCGAAATCCGGGGCCGTCGTGCGCAAACCGCCGTTGTTCGCCACCTGGGCGCCCCACTCGGCGAGGGTGGGGAAGTAGAAGTCGGTTGTCTTGTTCTCCTGCAGAAAGACGATCACGCGCTTCACCGCTGCCATGCCGCCAGGCAAGCACGCGAGGCCTCTCCCCCGCCACCACTGTGAGCGACTTCGCAGAAAGCCCCACCATCCCCAGCCCCACCATCGAGTACGCGAAGACTGCACGCGACACGCCGCCGCAGCGTGCAGTCTTCGTGTACTCGACGGTGGGGGGTGAGGTGCGGGAGGCGGGGACGCTTGCGGGCGGGGTGCGGAGCGAGCATTCTGGGGTCATCCGCATCGAGGAGGTGGGCGCATGCAGGCCTCAGTCGGAGACCGCCTGATCGTCATGTCGAGGAGTGTCGCCGGGAAACAACGCATCGGGGTCATCGTCGAGGTGCACGGGAACGAAGGGGAGCCGCCCTACGTCGTCCGCTGGGAGGACGCCGACCACACGGCCGTCGTCGTCCCCGGCCCGGACGCGCACGTCGAGCACGCCGGGTGACCGCCGCCTCCCTCGCCCTCATCGTGGCGATCGGGCTGCTCGGGCCCGTGCTCTCGGCGAGGGCGGCGTGGCGCGTCCCGGTCGTCGTGGGCGAGCTCGCCGGGGGACTGCTCATCGGCGACACCGGGCTGCGCCTGGTGGATCCGCACACCGACGCGTTCCGGCTGCTCGCGAACATCGGGTTCGGCCTGACGATGGTGGTGGTCGGGTCGCAGATCCCGTTGCGCGACCCCCGCCTCCGCTCCACCGTCGGGCTCCGGGGCCTCGCCGGAGCGGCCATCGCGGGTGCGGCGGCCGCGATCCTCGGCGTCGTCCTGGCGATGGCCTTCGGGACCGGGCATGCGGCGATGTACGCCGTGGTGCTCGCGTCGTCGTCGGCTACCGTCGTCTTGCCGATGCTGGGATCCGTCGGGCTCACGTCGGCCGGGCTCGGCCAGTTGCTCGCCCAGATCGCGGTGGCCGACCTCGTCTGCATCGTCGCCCTTCCATTTGCCGTCGCCCCTCAGGATGCGGGCCCGTCCGCGATCGGTGCTGTCGTGATCGCGGCGGTCTCGATCGCACTGGTCGTCGTGCTGCCGCGGCTCGACCGGAACGGCCTGCGCCGACGCATGCACGCCTTCTCGGAGCGGCGGCGTTTCGCTCTCGAGCTCCGGCTGAGCATGCTCGTGCTCTTCGTCTTCGCCGCGATCGCGCAGACAGCGCAGCTCTCCATCATGCTGGCCGGGTTCGCGCTCGGCCTTGTGCTCTCGGCGATCGGGGAGCCTCACCGGCTCGCCCGCCAGCTGTTCGGGATGACGGAAGGCTTCTTCGGTCCCCTCTTCTTCGTCTGGCTGGGAGCGTCGCTGGACCTGCGAGACCTCGGCGGCCATCCCTGGATGGTGCTGCTCGGCGTGGCCCTCGGCGCGAGCGCGGTGATCGCGCACACCGCTTCGCGGGCCGCGGGCCTGCCCTGGAGTCAGGCCGTCGTGTCCGCCGGGCAGCTGGGAGTGCCGGTCGCGGCCGTAGCACTGGGCCTGCAGGCCGGCGGCCTTCTCCCGGGCGAGGGATCGGCGCTCCTGCTCGGGGCGCTGATCAGTGTCGCTGTCGCCGCGGTGGCGGTCGGCGCGCTGGCGCGCCGCACGCCGGGAGCCGCGACGCGAGAGGTCGCTGAGGCCCCGACGGGATCCTGAGCCGCACCGACACCTGCCGCAGACGGCGAAAGCCGGGTCACCCCGGCACGAGCAGAATGACGTTCATCCGTGTCACATCCGTCCCCCCTCCCCGGTCAGAGCTTGTGGCCGCGGATCGACCGTGGCCGGAACGGAGAAGGACATGAAGATCGTCGTCATCGGCGGCACGGGGCTCATCGGAGGAAGAGTGGTCGAGCTGCTCAGGGAGCGCGGGCACGACGCTGTCGCGGCGTCGCCGTCGTCCGGCGTGAACACCGTGACCGGAGAGGGTCTCGCGGACGTGCTGCGCGGCGCCGAGGTGGTTGTCGATACCCCCAACGCGCCATCGTTCGAGGACGGCCCGGTGCTGGAGTTCTTCGAGCGCTCGGCGACCAATCTGGTCGCCGCCGAGAAGGAGGCGGGCGTCCGGCACCACGTGGTGCTCTCCATCGTCGGTGCCGACCGGATGCCCGACATCGGCTACATGCGGGCGAAGGTCGAGCAGGAGCGGATCGTCCGGGAGAGCGGGGTCCCGTTCACCATCGTGCGCGCGACGCAGTTCTTCGAGTTCATCGGCGCGCTGACGGACGGAGCGACCCACGGAGACACCGCCGTCCTGTCGGATGTGCTCATGCAGCCGATCGCGGCGCGGGACGTGTCGAGCGCACTGGCGGATGCCGCGGTCGCGGCCCCCGTGAATGGAGTCATCGAAGTCGCCGGACCGGAGCCGTTGCGGCTGGACGACCTGGCACGGCGACTCCTCGCCGCACGCGGCGACACCCGCACGGTCGTAACGGACCCCCACGCCGGCTATTTCGGTGGCACGGTCGACGATCGCTCGCTGACTCCCGGCAACGACCCCGCGATCGGCGAGCACCGATTGGCGAGCACGAGCTACTCCCGCTGGCTGGAGGGTGCTCGCTAGCATCGGGGCATGCCCGCGGAGACCGCTCAGGACGACGACCTCGACGCAGCCGCACGGACCTTCTCGGCCGTGCGGCCGCGTCTGTTCGGCATCGCCTACCGGATGCTGGGCACCGTGGCCGATGCCGAGGACATCGTGCAGGACACCTGGGAGCGCTGGCAGCGGACCGACCGGTCGGAAGTCCGCGAGCCGGCCGCATTCCTGGCGACCGCCGCGACCCGCCTCGCGATCAACCAGGCGACGTCCGCGCGAGCACGGCGCGAGACCTACATCGGGCCCTGGCTGCCGGAGCCGGTGGACACGAGCGCCGACCCCCTCCTGGGCGCGGAGCGGGCGGAGGCGCTCAGCTCCGCCGTGCTCCTGCTGCTGGAGAAACTGCCGCCGACCGAGCGGGGCGCCTACGTGCTCCGGCAGGCGTTCGACTACTCCTACGCGCAGATCGCCGACATCATCCAGGGCTCGGAGGCGAACGCGCGGCAGCTGGTGAGCCGGGCCCGGAAGCACCTCGCCGAGGAGCAGCGGGGGCGCGAGGTGGATCAGGCCGAGCAGCGGCGCATGCTCGCCGCGTTCCTGCAGGCGGCGCAGTCCGGCGACATCGCAGAGCTGGAGCGCATGTTCACCGACGACATCGTCAGCTACTCCGACGGCGGCGGCCTGGCACGCGCCTCCCGCATCCCGGTGGTCTCGAGCGAACGCGTGGCCAAGTACCTGCGCGCGTTCCACACCCGGTTCTGGGAGGGGAGCATCCACATCGTCGACTCGAACGGCGCGCCCGCCGCAGTGCTCGTGCGCGACGGCGCGGTGGTCGCCCACCTGGCTCTCGACGTCACGGGCGAGGGAATCCGCCACCTCCTGTGGACACTCAACCCGGAGAAGCTGGAACACCTGCCTGTCCCGGGCGAAGCACCGGAGTGACTTTCCCGCTCGATGTCACAAACGAGGGCGCTGTCCGGTCATAGCGGTGAAGGCATGTGCTGGTCGGACAGGAGGCACTCATGCGCCGGACACGCGGGACGTCTCGCCCCACCCTCACGCTGCGACTCTCGAGGGTCGCGTCGGGCAGTGCGCTCGGCCGACGTGTCCGGGCACTGCGGGACGAGCTCGGGATGCGGCGGGCGCCACTGCACTGGACGAGCATGTTCGGCGTCGTCGCGTTCGCCTGCGTTGTCGTGCTGTTCGTGACGGGCTTCATCCTCCTGTTCGGCTACACGCCGTCGAGCACCCGGGTGACCTACACCGGCCCCTATACGCCGCTCGCCGGCGCCGAGATGTCGAAGGCGTTCCAGTCGACCCTCGCCATCTCGTGGGAGGTTCCCGGCGGGCTTCTGATCCGGCAGGCGCACCACTGGGCGGCGCTGCTGCTGCCGGCGGCGATCATCCTGCAGCTCGCGGTCTCGTTCTTCACGGGCGCGTTCCGGCGTCCCCGCCGGTTCGCCTGGCTGCTGCTCTTCGGCCTGCTGCTCACCGCGCTGCTCGGCGGGTGGAGCGGGTACGCCCTCCCGGATGACATGCTCTCGGGCACGGGCCTCCGGATCGTGGAGGGCATCGTCCTCGGGATCCCGGTGATCGGGACGTGGATGTCGGCGTTGCTGTTCGGCGGCGAGTTCCCCGGGCGGATCATCGAGAACCTGTACCCGCTGCACGTCGCCCTGGTGCCCGCCCTCCTGGTGGTGCTGCTGGCCGGGCGAGCGTGGAGCGCCGCTGTGCACAAGCCCGCACAGTTCGCCGGCCCGGGACGCAGCGAGGAGCGGATCGTCGGCGTGCCCGTGTGGCCGAACCTCGCGGCGCTGGCCGGCGGCCTCCTGGCGCTCACCACCGGTGGGATCGTCCTCGTCGCCGCGACCGTGACGATCAGCCCCGTCTGGCTGTACGGGCCGTCGTCGCCCGGTGACGCGTCGGCCGGGAGCCAGCCGGACTGGTACACCGGGTTCCTCGACGGCGCGTTGCGACTGGTCCCGCCGGGCTGGGAGGTGGTGTGGCTCGGCCGCACCTGGAGCCTCGCGATCATCGTGCCGCTCGCCGTCGTGGGCCTGTTCCTCCTCGCCATCGCGCTGTACCCGTTCGTGGAGGAGTGGGTCACGGGCGACCACCGCGACCATCACCTCCTGGACCGGCCGCGCAACGAGCCGACCCGCACCGGGCTCGGCGTCGCCTCCCTCGTCTTCTACGGCGCGCTGTGGGGCGCCGGGAGCGCCGATCTCGTCGCCACGCACTTCCACGTCAGCGTGGAGCTCGTCGTCGCCGGGTATCAGACGCTCGTCGTGCTGGGGCCGGTGACGGCCTTCGTGCTGACCCGGCGCGTGTGCCTGGCACTCGAGAAGCGCGACCGCGACATCCTGCTCCACGGGTACGAGACCGGGCGGATCGTCCGGCTCCCGGGCGGCGAGTACGCCGAGGTGCGCGGGCGAGTGGATGCGGAGCAGCGCTATCGCCTCGCCGGGCCCGCCGCCGCGCATCCGTTCGAGGCGCGACCGCGCTATGACGGCCGCCTCCGGCTGTCCGACCGGGTGCGCGCGGCCGCCTCGGCCGCGTTCTTCGAGGACCGGCTGGAGCCGGTGGACGTCGAAACCTCTCTCGCCACCGTCGGAGATTCGCACGCCTGAGCGCCCGAATCTCCTTCAGTACTGTCATTCGAAGGAGATCCGGGCCCGATTCTCCTTCGATCGCACCGCGCCCGGCTCGGCCCAGGCCGCGCCCGACGCGTCAGCGGCGCGCGAGTCCGAGGTCGGCGGCCAGTGTCAGCGTCGCCCGGGCCCGGGCGAGGGTCGGCAGGTAGCTTCCGTCGATGGCGGATCCGTCGGTCGCCGCCTCCACGGTGGCCTCCGCCCAGGCGAGTTCCGCCGGCGTCGGGCTCAACGCTTCGTTGATCGTGGCCGCGTGCGCGGAGCGCAGCATCAGCTTGCCGGTCATGCCGAGGGCCCGGGAGGCGCTGGTCGCCTCGGACACCCGGTCGAGCGAGTCCGACAGGGTCGGCCCGTCGATCGGTCCGGGGAGTCCGGCCGCGGCGCTGGCCACCACGAGCCGCGAGCGGGGGTACGCGAGGGCGACCGGGTCGTCGTGCATCCCGGTGTCGCGTCGGAAGTCGCCCGACCCGAAGGCCAGCCGGAACGTCCCCTCCTGCCGGGCGATCTCGGAGGCGGCCTCGAGGCCGCACGCACTCTCGATGAGCGCGACGATCTTCGCTCCCCGCGCCAGCGCCAGGGCGGTCCGCTCGACGTCGGCGGCCGACTCCACCTTGGCCAGGATGATCCCCAGCAGACCCTGCGACGCCCCGATGACGCGGAGGTCGTGCGCCCAGTGCGGCGAGGTGACGTCGTTCACGCGGACCCAGGCGGGCCGGTCGTCCAGGAAGCGGGCCGCGGCCTGACGGGCGGACTCCTTCGCGTCGCCGGGGACCGCATCCTCGAGGTCGATCACGACGGCATCCGCCTGCGATGCAGCAGCATCCTCGAGCCGGAGTCCGGAGACCAGGTGCCAGGAGCGCGCGAGCCGCGGGGGGGGGGGGGGGGGGGGGGGGGGGGGGAGGGGGGGGAAGAAAGGGGGGGGAAGGTTGTGTTTTAAGCGAGAAGAACAC
>JBQCCO010000276.1:0-31746 GCA_051962155.1 Leifsonia sp.
GAGCGAGCGGGACATGGCGGCGATGATGTCGATGCTCCAGGCGACGTCGGCGATGTGCCGCGCCTGCGGAGACGACTGCATGGGCATGGGCGACGCGAGCGCATCGGCGAAGATGTGCGCTCAGGTCTGCATGAACTGTGCGGACGCGTGCGACGCGATGATGGCGTCGATGAAGCCGATGATGGCCTGATAGCCCTCGCTACGATTCGAACGCCCGGCGAAACGCTGGGCGTTCCGTCGTCTCAGGACGTCAGAACTCAGTGGGTCAGGCGCGCCCGACTCGGACGTTGAGGAGTTCGTCGCCGGCGGCGAGGACTCCGTAGACGGCGTGCACCGCGACGGGGGAGCCGGGCTCCAGCACCTCGCGGAGGTCGTCGAAGTGCCAGCAGTGGAGGCTGTCGCCGTCGAGGTCGGAGAGCTCGATCCATCCGTCCGCTTCCGCCGTGACGACGAATGCGTCGACCCAGTTCGACGGGGTGGCCAGTGCCGCGCGGCGGGCGATGGGGTGCAGTGCGTAACCGTCGTCGAACATCTCCGCACCCTGCCCGGAAGCGGCCCGGAGCAGGGCGTCCTTCGCGGTGGGGCTGGGCTGACGGGTCACGATGTCCTTCTCACGATGTCGAGTGGATGCGCGGGATGCGCGGTGTGTATCGAGGATAAGGACCATGGACGCCGCGAGTCACGCGGAGCGTCACACGGTGAAACATGCCCGGGGAAGTGCCATCCCGCGTGGCAGCGGATGAGGTGGTCTGCAACGTTGTAGCATGTGCGCAAGTCTCGCACGGACAAGCCAGCGAGGGGGAGGGGCCCGTCATGGCGGTCACCCTGCACGACGTCGCGCGAGCGGCCTCGGTGTCGATCAAAACCGTGTCGAATGTCATCAACGACTATCCCTACATCCGGGAGGACACGAAAGCGCGTGTGCTCGCGGCGATCGCGGAGCTCGGCTATCAGCCCAATCTGACGGCGCGCGGTCTTCGCTCCGGTCGTACCGGAGCGATCAGCCTGATCATCCCCGACCTGAAGAACGCCTACTTCGCCGAGCTGGCCGACGCGGTGATGAGACACGCGGCCACGCACGATCTGGTCGTGATGATCGAGCAGAGCGCCGGCCGAAGAGAGCAGGAGCTGGAAGTCCTGCACGGTCCTCGCATGCGGATGGTCGACGGGATCCTCTTCAGCGTGCTCGCGCTGGGGCAGGAGGATGCTGCCCATCTCGACATCCCCACCCCCCTCGTGCTCCTGGGCGAGCGGATCTTCAACGGACCCGCCGATCACGTGACCATGCAGAACGTCGCCGCAGCGCGAGCGGCGACGGAGCACCTCCTGGCGCTCGGTCGCCGGCGTATTCTCGCGTTCGGTGCGCACGAGAACGAGGTCGTCGGGTCCGCCGGTCTGCGACTCGCGGGCTATCGCGAGGCACTCGCGGCCGCCGGTGTGCCGTACCGGGATGAGCTGGTCGTACCGGTGGGCCATTGGCATCGCCGGACGGGCGCCGACGCCATGGACGCCGTGCTGGCCGGCGGAGTGACGTTCGACGGGGTCGTGGCGTTCAATGACGCGATCGCGCTCGGCGCCATGCGCGTCCTGCAGGAGAACGGGTTCCGCGTCCCGGGCGACATCGCGATGATCGGCTTCGACGACATCGACGAGACCCGGTATTCCGTGCCGTCCCTCTCGACGGTCGATCCGGGACGCGAGGAGATCGCAGAGACAGCCGTCCGCCTGCTGGTGGAGCGGATCGCCGGGAAGAAGCGGTCGGTTCCTCCCCAGGAGATCGACGTGCCCTTCCGCCTGGTCGTGCGTGAGTCGACCGTCGTGCGCTCGGCGGTCGCCTCCGTCCCTGCGTGACCACCCGCCTGGGAAGCGTGCTTGACACGTCTCCGCATCCCCCACCACAATGTTCCTACAACGTTTTCCTATAACGTTGGAGAAACGAAGAAACCAGGATCAAGGAGGATCCAGCATGACCGTTCCGGGCAGCCGCATTCTCCCTTCCTTCATCGACTCGAAGCACTGAAGGGAACACAGTGAAAAAGAACCGGATGGCACTCGTCGCCACTGTTGCGGCGATGGCGCTGGCGGCGACGCTCGCCGGCTGCAGCCAGGGCGGCGGATCCGACGCCCAGGGCGCGAGCAACCCCAAGCTCACGAACTGCACGAACAAGATGATGAACGACGCGCCGCAGGTCTCGGTCTGGGCGTGGTACCCGAACATGGCGAAGGTTGTGGACAACTTCAACCGGGCGCACAAGGACGTGCAGGTCTGCTGGACCGTCGCCGGCCAGGGCGGACCCGAGTACGCGAAGTTCCAGACCGCGATCTCGGCGGGCAAGGGCGCACCGGATGTCATCATGCTCGAGGCCGATCAGCTCACCGGTTTCGAGATCCAGAAGGCTCTCGTCGACCTGGCGCCCTACGGGGCCAACGACGTGAAGAAGAACTTCTCCGACGGCGCCTGGAAGGACGTCTCCCAGGGCTCGTCCGTCTACGCGATCCCGGTCGACGGCGGCCCGATGGCGATGATCTACCGCAAGGACATCTTCACCAAGTACGGCATCACTCCGCCGACCACCTGGGCGGAGTACGCGCAGGCGGCCGAGAAGGTCAAGGCCGCCGGTGGTCCGCTCTTCGGCGACCTGGGCAGCAACGTGCCTGCCGCGATCACTGCGCTGATGGCGCAGAAGGGCGCCGTGCCGTTCACCTACAACCTGCAGGACCCGAAGAACATCTCCATCAACCTGGACAGCCAGCCGTCGAAGGATGTGCTCGACTACTGGGCCGGCCTGGTGAAGAAGGGAGTGGTCGGCACTCAGGACCAGTTCACCACCGACTACATCGCGGGCGTCGTCGGCGGCAAGTACGCCACGTACGTCTCGGCCGCCTGGGCACCGGGTTACCTCACCGGCGCGGGCGTCGGGAAGGGCTCGGAGAAGGGCTCCTTCGCCGTCGCGCCGCTCCCGCAGTGGAACGCCGGTGACCAGGTCTCGGTCAACTGGGGCGGATCGACCTTCGCCGTGACCTCCCAGGCGACGAACAAGAAGCTCGCCGCCGAGGTGGCGAAGGGCATCTACGCGGACGACGCATCGCTGACGGACGGCTGGAAGACCCAGACGATCTTCCCGCTCAACCAGGGCGTGCTGAAGTCGGACGCGTTCATCAACAACCCGGTGGACTTCTTCAACGGCCAGACCGCGAACAAGGACATCTACATCCCCGCCGAGAACAACTACAAGGGTTTCAACTACAGCCCGTTCTCCGTGTACTACTACGCGCAGTTGCAGGCGGAGATCGTGAAGATCAACGCCGGCAAGATCAGCGGCTCGCAAGCGGCCACTGACCTCCAGGCCACCATGGTGAAGTACGCCAAGAGCCAGGGCTTCACCGTCAAGTAATCCCTTCCGGGACGGGATGCGATGGCACTTCCTCGCGTCCCGTCCCGGGAACCAACCCCTACGACATCCAGGGAGAGACCATGGCCCCCGTCGGGTCCACGACCACGACCGCATCCCCACCGCGCACCGCTGCGCGACCGTCGCGCGCACGCTCAGGCAGCGCGAAGATGCTGGCCCGCCGCGGGCGGACCGGCTGGATCTTCATCGCGCCGTTCGCGGGCGTGTTCGTGCTCTTCCTCGTCGCGCCCCTCGCGTACGCCTTCTATCTCAGCCTCTTCACCAAGGGGCTGGCGACGGGAACGGTGTTCTCCGGCATCGACAACTACGTGAAGGCGTTCACCGATCCTTCGTTCCTGAACGGCGTGTGGTTCGTCGTCCGCTTCTCGATCGTGCTGATCCCGGTCCAGATGCTCGTCTCGCTGGCGGCGGCTCTCGTCCTCGACGCGCTCACGACCCGGCTGGCCCGGTTCTCGCGTCTGATGATCTTCCTGCCGTATGCGATTCCGGCAGTGATCGGGGCCCTGATGTGGGGCTTCCTCTACAGCCCGACGTTCGGTCCGCTCCAGCAGCTGTTCTCGCTGTTCAACGCGCAGGCGCCCTTCCTCCTCAGCCAGGGGAACGTGTTCGCGGGCCTGTTGAACGTCGTCACCTGGCAGTGGGCCGGCTACTACATGATCATCATCTTCGCCGCGCTCCAGGGCATCGATCCCTCGATCTACGAGGCCGCGAAACTCGACGGCGCCAACTGGTGGCAGGTCGCGATCCGCGTCAAGATCCCGCTGGTCGCCTCGGCGCTCGTCCTCATCCTCGTCTTCGCCCTCATCGGGACGCTGCAGTTCTTCACCGAGCCGCAGGTGCTGGCACCGGTGGCCAACGGCACGATCACTCCGGACTTCACCCCGAACATCTACGCGTTCAACCTGGCCTTCTCGTACGCCCAGTTCAACTACGCGTCGGCGATCTCGTTCGCTCTCGGGATCGTGGTGTTCATCGCCGTGTATATCTTCATGTTCGCCACTCGCAAGCGGGGGAGCCTCCTCAAATGACCGAAACCCTCGAGAAGACGGCCCGTCCGGTCGACGCCGGGCGCTCGACGCCGCTCCGGACGGCCCGCAAGCCGCGGAACGTCATCGCGCACCTGTTCCTCGTCGTCCTGGTGATCTACTTCCTGGTCCCGGTCTGGTGGCTGCTGGTCGCCAGCACCAAGAACGCACCGGACCTCTTCGCCGGCACGGGCGCACTCTGGTTCGGCAAGGACTTCAATCTCTTCGCGAACCTCGCCGACCTGTTCACCTACAACGGCGGCGAGTACCTGCAGTGGCTGGGCAACTCGGTCCTGTACGCGGTGAGCGGAGGCGTCGGAGCGACCGTGATCGCGGTCCTCGCGGGCTACGGCTTCGCCAAGTACCGGTTCCGCGGGCGCAACTTCACCTTCGCGCTGCTGCTCGGCTCCGTCATGGTCCCGTTGACCGCTCTCGTCATCCCGACGTTCGTGCTGCTGTCGAACCTGGGCCTCACGGACACGATCTGGGCGGTGATCCTGCCGTCGTTGCTGAGCCCGTTCGGCGTCTATCTGATGCGCGTGTACATCGCCGACGCTGTTCCGGACGAGCTGCTGGACGCCTCGCGTGTCGACGGCGCCGGGGAGTTCCGCACGTTCTTCACGGTCGCTCTGCCGCTGATGCGACCCGCCCTCATCACCGTGCTGCTGCTCTCGATCGTCGGGACGTGGAACAACTACTTCCTTCCGCTGGCGATGCTCTCCACCTCCAAGCTCTACCCGATCACCGTCGGACTCGGCCTCTGGTCGCAGCTCGCCTCGTCGAACAACGGCGGCTCGCATTCGCTCTGGAGCCTGATCATCGTGGGTGCGCTCGTGTCGATCATCCCGTTGATCGTCGCCTTCCTCACCCTGCAGAAGTACTGGCAGGGCGGGCTCTCGCTCGGCAGCCTCAAGTAGCCCGGGCCGCCAGCTTCCCCGGCTCCCCGGCCGGGCGGGGCTGGCACAGCCGACTGTTTTTGGTGCTTGACCCAGCGGGTGGCGTGCGAGTTGAATGTGCGCGTCGAACCGCGTCCACATCCACCCTGGGGCGATGTGGTCGTCTCTTCGGCGTGATCACACCCCCGGGGAGGGTTCGTGACGAAGACGGACGTAGCGGCACAGCAGCAGGCGCCGACGGCGAAGCTGTCGATGCTGACGATGACCGGGATGGTCGTCGGCTCGATGGTGGGTGCGGGCGTGTTCACCCTTCCGCGCCGGTTCGCACAGGAGACCGGCGCCGCCGGGTCGCTGATCGCGTGGTCGATCGCGGGTGTCGGGATGCTGATGCTGGCGTTCGTGTTCCAGACGCTCGCCAACCGCAAACCGGAGCTGGATGCCGGCGTCTACGCCTACGCCAAAGCGGGGTTCGGGCAGTTCCTCGGGTTCTACTCCGCGATCGGCTACTGGGCGAGCGCCTCGATGGGCCTGGTGTTCTACTGGGTGTTCATCATGTCCACCGTGGGTGCGGTCGTACCGGCCCTCGGCGAGGGTGACAGCCTTCTCGCGATCGGGATCTCCTCGCTCGGCCTGTGGGGGTTCTTCTTCCTGATCCGGCGCGGCATCAAGGAAGCCGCGGTGATCAACAGGATCGTCACCATTGCGAAGATCGTCCCGATCGTCGTGTTCATCCTGCTCTGCCTGTTCGTGTTGAAACCGCAGGTGTTCGCTCAGAACTGGGGCGGCGCCGACTACGCCGGCTCGCTGTTCGATCAAGTCACCCGGACGATGCTCGTCACCGTGTTCGTCTTCCTCGGTGTCGAAGGCGCGAGCGTCTACTCCCGGCACGCCAAGCGGCGAGCCGATGTGGGCCGCGCGACGATCCTCGGCTTCCTCAGCGTGTTCGCGATCTTCGCCTCCGTGACCATCGTCTCCTACGGGATCCTGCCCATGGGTGAGATCGCGAAGCTCCGGCAGCCGTCCATGGGCGGCGTGCTTTCCGCCGCGGTCGGTCCGTGGGGAGCCTGGTTCGTCAGCCTCGGACTGATCGTGTCGGTGCTCGGCGCCTACCTGGCGTGGTCGCTGATGGCCGCCGAGGTGCTGTTCGTCGCCGCCAAGGACGACGACATGCCCCGGTTCCTCTCGCGCTCCAACAGGTCCGACGTCCCGGTGCCGGCGATGCTGATGACGGCGATCTTCGTCCAAGTGGTCCTGATCATCACGTACTTCTCGCATGACGCCTTCAACCTCGCGCTCGATCTGACCAGCGCGTTGACCCTCATCCCGTTCTTCCTGGTCGCCTGCTACGCCCTGAAGCTCGTGATCACCCGGGATACGTACCGGGATGCGCCACGAGGCTGGGGCCGCGAGCTGACGATCGGCGCGCTCGCGACGGTGTACACGGCCTACCTGATCTTCGCCGCGGGGCTGACCTTCGTGCTGCTGTCCTTCATCATCTACGCTCCGGCGACCGTGCTGTTCGTGATGGCCAGGCGGGAGCAGGGACGCCGGGTGTTCACCGGGCGGGAGTACGCGATCCTCGCGGTCGCCGTCGTCGGGGCGGTCGTGGCCGTGGTCGCCCTGGTCGCCGGCTGGATCCGCATCTGAAACGTCTTGAGGGGGAACGATGACAGACTCACCCGCGTCCACGTACGGCGTCCACTCCGAAGTCGGGCAGCTGCGGAAGGTCCTGGTCTGCTCGCCCGGTCTCGCACACCACCGGCTCACTCCGGGCAACGCCGACGACCTCCTGTTCGACGACGTCATGTGGGTGGACAGCGCCATCCGGGACCATGCGGCGTTCGTCGACGACCTCCGCTCCAACGGTGTGGATGTGGTCGAGCTGCATGAGCTGCTCGCCGACACGGTCAGCGACCCGGACGCGAAGTCCTGGCTGCTCGACCGGAAGATCGTCCCCGGCGAAGTGGGGCTGGGGCTCGTCGAGGGCACGCGCGCCTACCTGGACTCCCTCGGTCCGGCGGACCTCGCGCGCTACCTCATCGGCGGCATGGCCACCTCCGACCTGCCCGAGGACTACCGCACCGGCTACGCAGCCCTGGCACGCGAATCCACCGGGGTCCGCGAGTATCTGATGCCGCCCCTCCCGAACACCCTCTACACGCGGGACACGACCTGCTGGATCTATGGGGGAGTGACCCTGAACCCGCTGTACTGGCCCGCCCGCCACGACGAGACGTTGCTGATGAAGGCGATCTATTCGTTCCACCCGGACTTCCGCGACGCCACCGTCTGGTGGGGCGACCCGGAAGCCGACTGGGGGCAGGCCACCCTCGAGGGCGGCGATGTCATGCCGGTCGGGAACGGGGTCGTGCTCATCGGCATGAGCGAGCGCACCTCGCGGCACGCCATCACCCAGGCCGCCGCAGCGCTCTTCGAGCAGAACGCCGCCGAGCGTGTGATCGTCGCGGGCATGCCGAAACTCCGCTCGGCGATGCACCTGGACACCGTGTTCACCTTCGCGGACCGTGACATCGTGACGCTCTACCCCGCGATCATGGACGCCGTCCACACCTTCACCCTGTTCCCCGACGACGCCGCTCCGGGCATCCGCGTGATCGATCACGGCAGCACGGCGTTCGTCGACGTCGTCGCCGAAGCCCTCGGACTCCCCGGACTGCACGTCGTCGAGATGGCAGGGGACAACTACGAGTCCGAACGCCAGCAGTGGGACAGCGGCAACAACGCGGTCGCCCTCCGCCCCGGCGTCGTCTACGCCTACGACCGGAACACCTCCACCAACGCCCTCCTCCGCAAAGCCGGCGTCGAGGTCATCCCGATCGTCGGAGCAGAACTCGGGCGTGGGCGCGGCGGCGGACACTGCATGACCTGCCCCATCATCCGCGACCCGGTGGACTACTGACGACCTGGCCGGCCCTCCGCGGTGAGCGCTCGGATAGTCATGCGGTCGCCGTGGCGAGCAGCGCGGCGACGCGGTCGAGGCTGCCGGGGACGAGCTTGTAGTAGGCCCAGGTGCCGCGCTTGGAGCGGGTGAGGTAGCCGGCGTCCATCAGGATCTTCAGGTGGTGCGAGACCGTGGGCTGGCTGAGTCCTATCGGTTCGGTGAGGTCGCAGACGCACGCTTCGTCGCCCTCGGAGGCGGCGACGATCGAGAGCAGACGGAGGCGGGTCGGGTCGCCCAGCGCTTTGAACGCGATGGCCATCGACGCGGCGTCGTCGGCGGTGAGCACGTCCGCGGTGACCGGTGTGCAGCAGGAACCGACCGGGGTGAGGGGGAGTGCTTCCCGAGTGCTCATGGATCGATCCTAGCGTCTATATTGACAAACTTCGATGGAAGGAGGCAGACTCCATTCATCGAAGAACGTCAATGGAGGATGCGATGACTCTGGTCGACCTGACCACTCCCACGGTGCGCGGCAGCCGGCTCGACGGGCTGCCGGTCGCGATCATCGGCGCGGGTCCCATCGGATTGGCCGCCGCGGCGAACCTCGTCGAACGCGGGACCGACTTCGTCGTGTACGAGGCCGGCGAGGACGCGGGGGCGACCATCCAGAAGTGGGCGCACATCAGGTTCTTCTCGCCGTGGCGTCACCTGATCGACCCGGCCTCCCACCGCCTCCTCGAGGGCATTGGATGGACGCCGCCCGAGGAGTCGGCACTGCCGACCGGCGGCGAGTTCGTGACCGCTTACCTCCAGCCGCTCTCGAAGCTCGACGCGATCGCCTCCCGCATCCGGTACGGCGTGACCGTCGACGCGGTCAGCCGGGAGGGTGTGGACCGGACCCGCAGTGCCGGCCGCGCCGACACTCCGTTCCTGCTGCGTATCGCGGATGCGAACGGCGTGCAGGAGGTCACCGCGCGCGCCGTCATCGATGCGTCGGGCACCTACCTCACCCCGAACAGCCTCGCCTCCTCGGGCCTCGACCCGCTCGGGCTGCCGGCTGTCGCCCAGCACGTCTCGCACGCCCTTCCGGACGTAATGGGACGCGAGCGGCACCGCTTCGCGGGCAAGCGCGTCACCGTCGTCGGCGCCGGGCACTCCGCCGCGAACACGCTGCTGAATCTCGCCGCCCTCAAGCGCGAGGTGCCCGAGACGCAGATCACCTGGCTCATCCGGAACGCCGGCGCCGTGCGCGTCACGACCTCCGACGACGACGAGCTGGTCGCCCGTGCGGCCATCGGCAAGCGGGTCGACCGACTGGTCGGCTCGGGCGACATCCAACAGCTCGACCGGTTCGAGATCCTCCGCGTCGCGCCCATCGAGGGCGGAGTGCGGTTGATCGGGCAACGCGCCGGGGAGGTCGTCGAGCATGACACCGACGTGGTCGTGAACGCGACCGGGTTCCGCCCGAACCTGGACATGCTGCGTGAGATCCGGCTGGAGCTGGACGACATCGTCGAAGCTCCGGCCCGCCTGGCGCCGCTGATCGACCCGAACATCCACACCTGCGGCACCGTCGAGCCGCACGGGTTCGCCGAGCTGCAGCAGCCGGAGCCGAACTTCTTCCTCGCCGGGATGAAGTCCTACGGCCGCGCGCCGACGTTCCTGCTCGCCACCGGGTACGAGCAGGTCCGCTCCATCACCGCGTACCTCGCCGGAGACATCGCCTCGGCGGCGAAGGTGCAGCTGGTCCTCCCCGCCACGGGCGTGTGCTCCACTGGGCCCGCGGCGTCGTCATCGTGCTGCTCGTAGGAGCCTGCCTTCTCCTGGCCCCATGAAGGGGCTGCCTGTCGAGGGTGGATGTTCGATTTTTTCGTTTTGCCCGGATACAATGGGCATCATGAGCACCTCGACCGATACGCCACGCGGGGCCCGCAAGGCACAGACCTACCTCCCCGAGGCCGACGCTCGCGAAGAGCTGCTCGACTTTGCTGAGACGATGCGCGAGCTGGAGTCCTATCTGGCCCAGAACTCGTCCAAGGCCGCGCTCGTCGATCCGCGGGGCGAGGCTCGCCCGATTCCGGATGAGATCTTCCGCATCCTTGACCAGGTCACTAATGCGCTCGCTGCCGGTGAGGGCATCACGGTCGTCCCGCAGGGTATGACGATGACGACGCAGCAAGCCGCGGACTTCCTCGGGATCAGCCGCCCAACGCTGGTGCGCCTGCTCGAGGCCGGCGACATCGCCTTCGACAAGCCCGGCCGTCATCGCCGTGTCCGACTGGAGGACCTTGTCGCATACCAGGCGAACTTCCGCGCAGAACGCCGCGCTGCTCTGCGCGAGCTCCAGCGCGACACCCTCGGTGCGAAAGTGCAGGTCGGCAATCCGACCGAGGTCAAGCGTCTCGCGGAGTTCGACGCTGAGTGAGTTTCCCGGCCTTCTTCGATACCAACGTCCTCTACGGGGCGCTCCTCAATGACTTCATCCTGGAGCTCGCTGACCGAAGCTTGTTCCGACCGCTTTGGTCGAAAGATGTCCTGTTCGAGCTTGCGAAGAACCTTGTGAAGCACGGTGAGGATCCCGTGCTCGTCGAGAAGCGCGTCGGCACGATGGAGCGCTACTTCGCCGACGCGATGGTTACTGGCTACGACGGCCTTGTGCCGACGATGACGAACGACGAGAAGGATCGGCATGTCCTAGCGGCCGCGGTCCGCGGCGGTGCCGAGGTGCTGGTGACCTTCAATACAAAGGACTTCCCGCAGGACTCCGTCGAGCCGTTCGACCTCGAAGTCGTGCACCCCGACGACTTCCTCTTGGACCAGCTCGACCTTTACCACGCACCTACACTCCGAGCTCTGGTCGAACTCGTCGAGGGCTACGACTCCCCGGCAATGACCGTGGACCACTTTCTGCTTGCGCTCGCCCGGGCTGGCGTACCGAAATTCGTGGACGCCGCCCGCGCCAAACTCTATTGAAGCCGGGCGTGACCTAGGAGGTTCCGAAGGTGTGGGCCTCGACCTGCTCGGTCGCTTTACGCAGTACACGGATGGCCGTCGCGAGGTCGTCAGGGTCGATGCCGACGAGTGCGACCGAGCGTACTTCGGCGAACGGGTCGGGGAGGGCGCCCCACATCGTCCGGCCGTCGGGGGTCAGGGTGATCAGCCGCTGCCGCTGATCCGTCGGGGACGGAGCCTGCTCCACGAGGCCCTTGCGCACGAGGGTCGCCACGATTCCGCTGAGGCTCGCCCGTTCGATATGCAGGGCACGACCGAGGTCTCGCTGAGATGTCGGGCCATCGGTGGCGAGCTGGTAGAGCACCGCCCATTGTGTCGAGCCGATTCCGTGCGGTCGCAAGACGCCGTCGACGGCCGCCCGGTTGGCGAAGTAGTACCGCTTGGCCCAGGTGCCGACGAACTCCGGCTCGGAAGCGCGCTCGGTCATGCGTCAAGTATTCACCAGGGAATGGGGGTGTTCTCCCAACGCGTGAAGGTGCCGGTCGGGCCGTCCGGGCCCAGCAGGCACACGCGCACCACCTCGCGGGACCCGTCCTCCACGGACTCGGTGCCGGCGAAGTTGTTCAGGTTCGTGGCGGTGAAGGCCGGCGAGACCAGGTTGACTTTGATGTCCGTCGACTCCAGCTCGACCATCATCGCCAGGGTGATCGCGTTCTGGGCGGCTTTGGATGCGGGATACACCGGGCCGAACATCGAATGGTAGGGAGAGCCGGGGTCGGCATTGGCTGTCAGCGATCCGACGCCGCTCGACACGTTGACGATCCGGGCGTCGGCCGACTTGCGCAGCAGCGGCAGCATCGCCTGGTACACGGCGAGAGTGCCGAAGACGTTGGTCTCCCACACAGTGCGGATCTCGTCCAGTGACGCCGTGCTCGCCTTGTTCGCTGTGACGTACTCACGGAAGAAGTCGCCATCGCTGCTCTGGGCGCGGGAAATGCCGGCGTTGTTGACCAGGAGATCCAGGCGACCGAACTCCTTCTCGATGCGCTCGGCGGCGGCCGCGATGGAGGCGGCGTCCGTCACATCGATCTGAACCGCGAGCGCGCCCTCCCCGATCTGCTCGGCCGCGGCCTGTCCGCGCCCGGGATCGCGGGAGCCGAGCAGCACCGTGACGCCGTTCGCGACGAGCTCCTTCGCGACCTGGAACCCGACTCCCTGATTCGCCCCGGTTACCAACGCGATGCGTTCTGCCGTCATGACTTCTCCTATCAATTCAGTACGGTACCGAACGATTGTCGTTCGGTACCATACGAATGTCAAGTAGCTCGAGTCGCGAGCTTTCTGCACGAAGCCCGTCGGGAATGGTGGACAAAAGGGATCATCCTGATCTATTTTGTTCTGTGTCAGGACGACGGAGTCCACAGGCGTTCGCCCCCAGGCTCACCCGTTCCGCGGTCGTATCCCAACACGTTGAAGGAGTACCTGTGTCAGAGCAGAGGACAACCACCGGGAGCACTCTCGGACTCGAGGTGCGGTCCATCGATTACGTCCCGCACCACGAGCGTCACGGCAAGGTGTGGCACATCGGCCCGCTGTGGTTCATGTCCAATGCGCAGATCGCGACCCTTGCGGTCGGTGTCGTGAGCATCGCGGCCGGCGGGAACCTGATCTGGTCGATCATCGCGATCGTCCTCGGTCTGCTGGTCGGCACGATCTTCATGGCCGCGCACTCGTCGCAGGGCCCGCAGCTGGGCTTGCCGCAGATGATCCAGTCCCGCCCGCAGTTCGGCTACATCGGCGCGCTGCTGGTGTGGCTCTTCGCGTTCCTGCAGTACGCCGGCTTCAACGTCTTCAACACGGTCCTCGCCGGCGACTCGCTCACCGGGGCGATCCACGTCGGGCACGACGCTGATGCGTTCTGGTTCTGGTTGGTCACCATCGTCTGCGCGGCGGTCGCCCTCTTCGGCTACGACCTCATCCACAAGGTCGAGCGGTACCTCACCTACGTCACCGTGGTCGTGCTCGCCCTGCTCACGTTCGCGGCGCTGGTCCACCTGCACCTCCCGGCCGGGTCGTTCGACGTCTCGCACTTCAACGCGCTGGCGTTCTTCTCGCAGTTCGGGGTGGTCGCGGGGTACCAGATCTCGTGGGCGATCTACGTCTCCGACTACTCGCGCTACCTCCCGGCCGACACTCCGCCGAAGAAGACCTTCCGGTGGACGTTCTGGGGCAGCGCCATCGGCGGCGCCTGGATGATCCTGCTCGGTGCGTACCTCGCCGCCGCCGTCAAGGACTTCAACGCCAGCGATCCGGTGGCGGCGATCCGGGACGTCGCCGACGGTCTCTTCCCCGGCTTCGGCATCATCGCCCTGCTGGTGATCGCGTTCGGGCTGATGGCGGTCATCGTCCTCAACATGTACGGGGGGTCGCTGACTCTGATCTCATCGATCGACAGCATTCGCAAGGTGCGGCCGACCCTGAAGGTCCGTGTGATCACGGTCGGCGTCACCGCGGTCATCTCGGGCGTGCTCTCCCTCTACGCCTCCAGCGACTTCGCGACGGTCTTCGCGGACTTCCTGCTGCTGGTGCTGTACTTCTTCATCCCGTGGACGGCGATCAACCTGACCGACTACTTCATCGTCCGCAAGGGGCACTACGCGATCGGCGACATCTTCAAGCCGCACGGCATCTACAAGCGCTGGGGCTGGGCCGGGATCGTCTCGTACCTGGTCGCCTTCGCCTGCATGGTCCCGTTCTTCAGCATCGGCACGTTCTTCACCGGGGCCATCGCGCAGCGCATGGGCGGCGTCGACATCTCGCTGTTCGTCGGACTGCCCGTCGGCGGTGCGCTCTACTGGCTCTTCACCCGCAACCTCGACCTCGCCGCGGAGCGGGCCCTGGCCGAGCAGCAGGCTGCCGACCTCGAGAATGCGGCCCCGGAGAGCGAGGACCTCGCCGGCGTCATCGTCGACTGAGTTCCGCCCGTGGCTCGCGCCGGACGTCCTATCAGTTGTCGGCGTCCGGCGCAGTCGTTCGCGCTGCGTCCTCGCCCGCCGCGGCGATGCCCATGAACATGGAGCGATGGAGGGTCTGGACATGCGCCTCCATGATCGCCACCGCAGCCACCGGGTCGTGTCGGCGGAGGGCGTCGACGACCTCCACATGCTCGGCGTTGACGCGGTGCAGGTAGGCGACCGGGTACGGCAGGAAGTACTCGTACAGGGCGTACAGCGTCGTGCTGTAGTGCGGGAGGGCCCAGGGGAGGCCGCTCGCGCGGGCGATGGCCAGATGGAGGGCTTCGTCGGCCGAGTGGTAGCCGCTCCAGTCCTCGGCCCGCGCCGCCTGCTCGACGCAGCGGTCGAGCTCGGCGAGCTGGGCTTCGCTGATGACGAGCGCCGCGTGATGGACGACGGCGCACTCGAGCAGCGTCCGGCGGTCGATCAGCTCGTGCACCTTCGCGGCGTCGTCCAGGTAGGCGCCGACGGCAGAGACCGCAGAGGCCGCGGAGCGCTCCGCCACGAAGGTCCCGCCCGCGCGGCCTCGTCGCCGGGCCAGGAGCCCGTCGTCAGCGAGGCTCTCCAGTGCCCGGCGAGCGGTGATGTCGCTCACCCCGAGCGCTTCGGCGAGCTGGCGGTAGTTGGGCAGGCGCTCTCCTCGGGTGAGGAGTCCCAGCTCGATCGCGAGCGCGATGCGGGCCCGCACCGTCTCCAGTGCGCTCAGGCGCGTGATGCCCGCGACGGCCGGGTCCACGAGGGCCGCCACGGCCGCCTCGGCCGTGTCCGCGGCTCCTGAATCGCCCTTCCCCGACGTCATCCCTCCACCCTAACCGCCTATGGTGGACATAAGCGCTCATAATGATCTATTTTTGCTGTGAGTGGTCTACGAACGAAGGAGCGAGGACGATGGCACGAATCCTGCAGATCGTGGCGGTCCAGGCACCGCCGCTGCCGATCGGGACTCCGCTCGACGTGTTCGCGGACGAGGTGCGCTCCCTCGCCGCCGCGCACCCGGGCCCGGCTGTGCGACTCGTCGTCTATCCCGAGCTGCACCTCTTCGGTCCCGAGCGCCTCGCGCCCGCGGACCGCAACCAGCTGCTCGACGCTTCCGCCGTCGCTCTCGACGCGCCGCTGATCACTGAGCTCGGCGCCATTGCGCGGGCGGCGGGCGTCTGGCTCGTTCCCGGCAGCGTGTGCGAGCGCGGACCCGCCGGCGAGCTCTTCAACACGGCGCTCGTCTTCTCGCCGGCCGGCGAACTGACCGCGAGCTACCGCAAGATCTTCCCGTGGCGGCCTTACGAGCCGTACGAGCCCGGCGGCGAGTTCGTCGTCTTCGACATCCCCGGCACCGGACGTCTCGGCCTCTCCATCTGCTACGACGCCTGGTTCCCCGAGGTCACCCGCCACCTGGCGTGGATGGGCGCCGAGGCTGTCGTCAACATCGTCAAGACCACCACGCCGGACCGCACTCAGGAGGTCGTGCTCGCCCAGGCCAACTCGATCGTCAACCAGACCTTCACCGTGAGCGTCAACTGCGCGGGCCCGATCGGCGAGGGCCGCAGCCTCATCGTGGACCCTGAGGGCGCCGTTCTCGCGGCCGCCTCGAGCGCCGACCCGGCCATCCTCGTGGAGACGATCGACCTGGATGCCGTCACCCGCGTTCGCCAATCCGGAACCGCGGGCTCCAACCGCATGTGGGACCAGTTCCGGCCGACCGACGCGCCGCTCGAACTGCCGCTCTACTCCGGCCGCATCGACCCCGAACGCTGGGCGCCGGCCACCGCCGTCGGGAAGGCGACACGCTGAGAGCGACGTATGCTTGTCCGCGGCCGTTCCGACCGCGTGGCCATCTCGCCGAGAGGAGCGAACATGCGCATCACCCTCGCCCAGATCGACTCCGACGACGACATCCAGCGCAACCTCGGGCTCATCCGCACGGCCGCGGAAGCGGCAGCCGCGGACGGCGCGGAGCTGGTGGTCTTTCCCGAGTACGCGATGTACGAGAAGCGCGCCGTCGACGCATCCTTCGCGGCCGCGGCTCAGCCCGTCGACGGGCCGTTCGTGTCCGCGCTCGCGGAGCTGGCCGCCGGCCTCCGCGTCGCGATCGTCGCCGGCATCGTCGAGAAGACGGACGCGGATCCGCGACCGCACAATACGCTGATCGCGGTCGACGCGACCGGGTCGGTCATCGCCCGCTACCGCAAGCTCCACCTGTTCGACTCGTTCGGCTTCCGCGAATCGGAGTGGATCGCGCCCGGCGACTCCCTCGACCCCGTCGTCTTCGAGGTCAGCGGCCTGACATTCGGACTGATGGCCTGCTACGACCTCCGCTTTCCCGAGCTGGCGCGCCGTCTCGCAGACGCCGGTGCGCACGTGGTCCTGGTCTGCGCCTCCTGGGTGCCCGGCCCGGGCAAGGTCGACCAGTGGCGCACGCTGGCGAAGGCCCGCGCCATCGAGAACACCTGCTTCGTCGCCGCGACCTCGCAGGCCTCCCCGATCTCGATCGGCACGAGTCTCCTGGCCGACTCGTTCGGCGGTGTCGTCGGCGAGCTCGGCGACAGCCCCGCAATTGCGACCTTCGACGTGACCGCGGCGGACGTCGACGCCGCACGCGAGCGGAATCCCGCGCTTCAGCAGCGGCGGTACACGCAGTCGGTGGATGCGCGGGGCATCTGAAGACTCCGCGCACCGGAATCGCCTGAGGATTTTACCGCATGATTCTCAGTTTTAATGCCGTAGACTCATGACATGGGATCAGATCTCACCGACCGGGCTGATGTTCGGCTCCTCGTGGAGGAGTTCTACCGCAGTGCTTTTCGTGATCCGTTGATCGGACCCATCTTCACCGACATCGCCCGGATGGACCTCCAGCACCACCTGCCGATCATGTGCGACTTCTGGGAGACAGTCCTTTTCCAGGCGGGTCTCTACCATCGCAATGCGCTCCAATTGCATTTCGTGTTGAATGCGAAGGTTCCACTTCAGCAGGAGCATTTCACTCGGTGGCTCGAACTGTGGACGGCCACGGTCGATGCTCATTTCGCCGGCGAGAAGGCCGAGCTGGCCAAAACCCAGGCCGGGCGCATCGCCGGGTCGATCCACAGGCGAATTCAGGGCCGCTCCGGCAGTGACTTCGAAACGCTGCGCCAGCGGGCACAATGCTGAGGCAGGCCGGCGCCGGCCTCCTCCAGGGCTGAGGTTCTCGCCTCTGGTGATGCTCGGTCACTTCGCCGCGATCGCGGCGAGCATGAGACCGATCGGGATGCTGAGCAGCAGGATGGCGATCACTAGTCCGTAGAGCCAGAGCGCCCAGCGCGGCCCCGGCCTGGCGTAACGCAAATGACTGATCTGCATCAGCAGCACGACGATGAGGAGCGCTCCGCCGGAATCGACGACCAGCGGCGCGTTGATGATCGTTGCGGCGACGACCGCCGCGTTTCCCAGGTTCCAACAGGAGAACTCGATCGAGAATCCGATAGGGGTGAGCGGGGCCGGAGCCAGCTCGCTGCGAACCACCCCGAACAGGCACTGCGCGACACCACAGACCAGAACGAGGTAGGCGGCCGACCATGACCCGTCGACCAGACCCAGAGGAGTCGTCGCGGCCGCGACCAGACCACCCGCGACAATGCAGGCGCTGCCGGCCACGAAGAATATGGTCGCGTACCGGTCCGTCACCTCGGGATGGCGTCCCGGTCGCTGTAGACGAGCTGCAGACGCCAAGCCGCGGGGCCTCGCTGCAGGTAGCTGACCGCAAACCGCTCCCCGGAGCGTTCCCGGATCTGCGCCAGCAGCGGCAACGGATCGTGGGGGGCGACCAGTACCAGGCCCTCCCGCGGACGCAGCGACTCCAACGCTCCGAAGACTGTCGCATGCCGGATCGCATGCGGGACCGTGCGCACATCCAGCTCCGGCAGTTCGGGATCCTTCACGATGCCGCATTCGCAGGCCGACTCGGCCGGCCCCGCATGACCAGGATCGGCACCCTCCGAATTCGCCGATTCCCGCTCCGCGCGGGGCAGGGAGTGCTCGACTTCGGCCCACAATTCAGCCAGCGAATGACGCGTCGATGCTGCAAGAACAGGCAGTAGCCGTTCCATCTCCATATTGAGCTGGTGCTCGACTGCAACCCGCAGCGCCACTGTCGCGGCCGCAAGCGGCGCCGGGCCCAGGGGCGTACCGGCCTCCGCGAGGAGCGCGCTGATCCGCTCCTGCCCGTCGCGCAGCGCCTCGGCGAGGTCGGACTCTTTCGCGCCGACGCGGCCGACCTCCGGGTAGAGAATGGCAGCCTCGGCGGCGAACAGCGGGGTGAGGTCGGAGCGCGCCCAGTCCACCAACCGCCGGCGGGCATCCTCGAGGCCGGTAGCATTTCCCGTCACGGCGACATCCAGTAGCCGGGAGACATGCGCGGCGAGGCTGCCGGAGAGCTCGGCATGAGAGCGCGTGATCGCCCCGAGAGCGACGGAGTCCGCACCGCTGGAGGCGAGCACCAGATTATCGCCGATCGGCCGGCGACCGACATCGGCAATCGCGCCTTGGTCTGCGGCAGCGCGCCGGCGAGACCTTCTGCCGTCTAACAGGGTCAGCAAGAGATCCGCCCGTGTCTTGGCTCGCACGGCATGCCGCGCACCGGCGGCCAGATAGAGCAACCCGCCTGCGACGAGTCGTGCGCTCGTGCCGGCCGCCTCGACGTCCACCTCTCCTGCCAGCACCTGTATCAGCACGGGAACGGCTGCTTGATGCTCGTCCATGCTCTGGCCGGCGCTCAGGGTGAGCCGGACCACTGCCGCCCCCGGCGCCTTCACGATTCGACGGGACGCGATGTGATCCGGGTCCGCCGGCATCAGGCTGATCAGCGTCTGCGCGTCATGAGCTACGACCACCATGCGTTCGTCAGTCGTTCCGATGTTGTCGTTCATGGTTCCTCCGCCTCGCATGAATTTAGAGTACCAGAATACGGTTTAATAGAACACTTGGCTGGCGTGGAAGGAGGCCTCAGATACCCTTGGCTGTTGCCTCGCCCTGGTCGCTGGTGGCCAAAGAGCCGCGCAGCCGGACCAGGCATAGCTCCGGTTCGACGAACGGCTGGAGGGTGGCTTCGGCCTCAGAGTGACCGAGATGACTGACCAAGCCGGCCAGCAGGCCTTGGTGTGCGGAGCAGACGACATTCGGATGCCGAGAGGCGACGTCACGGAACGGGCACTCGTGCAGAGCGAGGATGCGCCCGTCTTCACGTATCTCGGGGGCGAACCCGATCTTCTCGAACACCCGGCTCAGCGAGCCGAGGTCGTCGCCCGAGCCGGGAGCGGTCTGATCCGCGAAGAGACGGGACCAGCGTTCCCCCGCTTCCATGGCTCGCGCCTTGCCATCGTCGGGTACAGAGGCGAGCGCGTCCGCGAGGACGTCGCTCAGTTCTCGCAGCGATTCCTCGCGGGAAGCCTTCTCGACGACCCGGTAAACCATCCGCGGCCGGCCGCGCCCACTGCGGTGCATGATCTCTCGAGTGACCATCCCGGCGCTCTCCAGCTGCTCGAGATGAAATCGCGCGGTCGTGACATGGATTCCGCATTCGCCGGCGATGGCCGCTGCGTCCAGTGGGTCCGCCGAAGTCGCGAGCAGCCGCAGGATCTCCCGCCGCACCGTGGAGGCCAGCGCCACGTGGCGGTCGCCGGTGCGCTCTGTTGCGGTCATTGTCACAGAATACCAGGATCGGTTAATAAACAGGAGTAACGTGCGTTATATTGCCGGAGGTTCGTGCGGAGTCCACATCTCGGCGCAGCACCCCCATCAATTCGCGGGTCGCCGAGCCGAGCCTTGATGCTGGTTCGCGTAATAAATGTGATCGGACTCTGTCTACTTCGGTGTACGGACGCCTGATCTACCGAGTGCATATCCGAGGGCCGGACGGTCGACCGTGTGGCGCTCTTGGTGCGTGGGGTAGGCGGTGAAGCCGATATTCGGTTCCGCGATATGTGAAATGGAAACAAGATGAACAGTTACACCCCCGACTCCGTGCGGAATCGGATGTCTGCAGTTGAAAGTCCGCCGACCGGCGGACGTATCGTCGTCCGGGGCCTGGTGGGTGTCGTCGCCGTTCTGTTCTTTGTGTTCTCCCATGAGGGCATGCATTGGCTCGTCGGTCGCCTATTCGGCATTCCCGCCGTCTTCACCTCCCTTGTCAGTGTCGGGGTGCCGCCGGCGGACATCCATCATTACCCGTTGTGGACGTTGACCTTGATGAACGGGATCGCCCCGTGGTATTCGGTCGGGTTCGTCGCCCTCGCGCTGTGGCTCTCGTACCGCCTTTCCGACCGGCACGGAATCCTCGTCGACTTCTTCCGATGGACGGCGATCGCGGGCGCCCCGTACCTGGGGCTGCAACTGATCGGGGGTGTTGTTCCCGCGAAGAACGACGGCAGCGGCGTGGATTTCGCCGCGATCAACGCCTTCTTCAACCTATCCGCGCCGATCCCCGCGCTCCTCAGCCTGATCGGGAGCATCCTGCTTGTCGCCGCCGCGATCCTCGTGAGGAAGACCGTCTTCGCGCCGGTGCCCATCCGTAGCGGGTTGGTGGCACCGTGGAGGCGCGCCGCCGGGGTGGCACTGATCGTCATCTTCGCGCTCATCACGATCGCCTGCTGCGTCGCGGCCGCTATCGGGAACTATGCTTACGCGCTCACTCCGCTGCTGGCGTGGATAACCCTGTTCAGCGGTGCGCTCATCCTCTGGATCCCGTGGAAGCAACCCGCCAGTCGCGCCTTCCTCCTCTCCTGGGGCTTCCCCGGTGGCATCGTTGTCGTTGCAATGGCGGTGATCGGAATCCTCACCGAGGGTGACCTGCTGGTCTCTGGACTCGTCGTCGCACCCACTTTGCTCACCGTCCTCTCGGTGCTCAACCCCACCCGTCGATCGGGGCGTGTCTCCCCTATGGCGTAGCCAGGAGAGGATGGCCCAGACGGTGATGTCGGCGCGGCGCGAGTTCGTTCGTCGAAGCGCATGGCGTCGACGTGGGGGCCGCCGCCCCGGCTCTCGCGTCGTTTGCCGGGACGGTGGCCGGCCGTGGACCGGAACGCCGTGACATGGCCGTTTCGGTCACCGTCTTCACGCGAGCGTCATGAAGAGCTTCTGGAGCTCTTCGACGGTCATCGGGTCGGAGGTGTCGTCGGGGTCGGTGAGGCACTTCTGCATGGCGGTGGAGATGATCTGGAACCCGGCCTTGTCGAGCGCGCTGGAGACGGCGGCGAGCTGGATCACGACGTCGCGGCATTTGCCGCCGCTCTCGACGGCGGCGATGACGGCGTTGAGCTGTCCCTGCGCTCGGCGGAGGCGGTTCAGCACGGGCTTGATGTCAGCGGTGGTGGTGGCCACGGTGGTCTTCTTTCTCGGTGGTGCCGGCGCAGGGGAGCGTGTCGCAGTACCCGCCAGGGTATCTCGGCCCGCTCCGGCGCGCGCCTTGGCGGCGGTCAGCTCGGGATCGGCGTGATCCCGGCGGCGGCGAGTTCCTGCTCGGCCTCGGTCAGCCTCGTCCGAAGAGCCGGCCGAAGAATCCGCCACCGGATGCGGCGGCCTTCTCGGCGTCGGTGTGGTTGCCGCTGCACCACTGGTTCGCGGGGACGCGGCGGCGGACGTCGGCGACGTGCTGGCCGCAGCCGCTCCAGGTGGTCTTGCCGCAGACTTTGCAGGTGGCGGGGTAGCACATGGGACGGGACTCTCTTTCTGGGGGTGATGCAATGCGATCGGTTATACCCCCCTCCGTATAGTACGATACCGGGGAGGGTATAACAATCTGCCCTGGGGAGGTACACAGCATGAAGACCGTGATCGTCGGCGGCGTCGCCGGAGGGATGTCCGCAGCGACCCGTCTGCGCCGGCTCGACGAGTCGGCGGAGATCGTGGTGTTCGAACGCGGCCCGTACGTCTCGTACGCGAATTGCGGGCTGCCGTACTACGTCGGCGGGGTCATTGCCGATCGGTCGTCGCTGCTGCTGCAGACGCCGCAGTCGCTTGCGGCGCGCTTCCGGCTGGACGTGCGCACCGGGCACGAGGCGATCAGCGTCGACCCCGTCGCCCGCACGGTGTCGGTTCTCGATCCGGCCGCGGGCGACACCTTCGTCGAGAGCTACGACGAGCTGATCCTGGCCGTCGGCGCTTCCGCGCGGGAGGCCGCCGGGCATGCGGGCATCCCCACCCACACCCTCCGCACGGTCGAGGACGTAGATGCCATCGGCGTGCTCGTGCAGGCCGCCGCGGACCACCCGTCGGCCCTGGTCGTCGGCGGCGGGTTCATCGGCCTCGAGGCCGTCGAGAACCTGGTGCGACGCGGCATCCACGTGACCCTCATCCAGCGGTCTGCGCAGATCCTCACCCCGCTCGACCCGGAGATGGCCGCCCCGCTGGAGGCGCAGTTGCGCAGCCACGGTGTCGACGTCCGCACCTCGGTCACCATCGACTCGGCCGAGGGGGGCGCGGTGCTTCTCAGCGACGGCGTAGTGCTGCGGCCGGACTTCATCATCGACGCCTCCGGGGTCGTGCCCAGCGTCGACCTCGCGCGGTCCGCCGGGCTCCGGGTCGGGCCGACCGGCGGGATCGCGGTGGACGACTCGAACCGCACCAGCGATCCGCACATCTACGCGGTCGGCGACGGTGTCGAGAAGATCGACGCGCTGTCCGGATCGGAGGCCTTGGTCACCATGGCCGGGCTCGCCAACCGTCACGGCCGCTCCGTCGCTGACGTCATTGCCGGCCGCGCCGAGCGGAACACGCCCGCCCTGGGCACCGCCATCGTGAAGGTGTTCGACGCCGTGGCCGCCAAAGTCGGCTGGAGCGAGCGACAGCTTGCCGCCGCCGGTCGAGCGCACCGTGTCATCCACACGCATCCGGCCTCGCATGCCACGTACTACCCGGGCGCCCAGACCATGTCGATGAAGCTGCTGGTGGACCGGGAGACAGATGCCATCCTCGGCGCGCAGATCGTCGGCGGCGAGGGTGTCGACAAGCGCATCGACGTCATCGCGGTCGCCATGGCCGGCAACATCACGGCATCCGGTCTCACCCGCCTGGAGCTGGCCTACGCTCCCCAGTTCGGCTCGGCGAAGGACCCGGTCAACCAGCTCGGCTACGTCGCCGACAACCTGCGTTCCGGGGCCACCCGCGCCATCCAGTGGCATGAGCTCGACACGGTGATGGACGCCGGCGCGACCCTGATCGATGTCCGGACGCCGCGCGAATACGCCGCCGGCGCCATCCCGGGCGCGCTGAACATCCCCGTCGACGAACTGCGCGACCGGCTCGGCGAGTTGCCGGGCGGCCCGCTCGTGGTGCACTGCCAGGTGGGCCAGCGCGGCCACACCGCAGCGCGCATTCTCGCCCAGCACGGCCGCGACGTCGTCAATCTCGACGGCGGCTACCGCACCTGGGTGGCGGGGTCGTCGATGAGGAGACGCGTACCGGTCAATCACCCGTGATCGTGCGCTGCCACCAGACCGGCCTGTAATCGCACAGCTGGTTCCCACGGCCAGGAGCGGCTTGACTCACCTGTTCTCATAGGCGAGGACGGTCATCATCTGGGAGAGTGACGCTACCGAGGTACCGATTCACTCTTCGGCAACGGCGAGTGGGATGCCCGCTGCGGCGTAACGTTCGAGCATCGGCGCCCAGGGAAGCGCACCGACCCGCTCGGCCCAGCGCTCCCACTCTGAGGCAAGCTCCTCGACGAGCGCCGGTTCGCTCTGCACACGATCGTCCCGCTCGGTTCGGTCGGCAGCTATGTCGTACAACTCCCACCCTTCCGGAAAGTCGCGGACCAGTTTCCAATTGCCCTTGCGGATCGCGGCGTTTCCAATGTGCTCCCAATAGAGGGTTGGATCGTCCACTCGCTCGCCGCGAAGCACCGGCAGAAGGCTGCGCCCTTCGGCCCTCTCGCTCGCGCCGAGACCCGCTGCTTCCAGAACGGTCGGTACGAAGTCCACCAGCTGCGCGGGGTGGTCGATCACCGCGCCGGAAGTCAGTCCGCCTCCTGGCCAGCTGACGATGAGCGGCGTCGCGATTCCGCCCTCGTGGACCCAGCGCTTATAGCGCCGCAGCGGGGTGTTCGAGAGATTCGCCCAGGGGACACCGTAGCTGGAGTACGTGTCTTCCGAACCGGGCACGACCGACGGCTCATTGCCGACGGCGACCGTTCGGCCGTCGCGGGTTCCGTTCATCATGGAGGCGTCTTTCTGCCGGAATCGATCGATATCGCCAAGTGGAACCTCCTCGGCGGACGCGCCGTTGTCGGAGAGGAAGACGATGATCGTGTCGTCGAGCTGCCCGGCGCGCCGAAGCGTGTCGATCACACGGCCGACAGCGCGGTCGAGGGCGACTACCTGGGCCGCGTAGACCTCCATACGGGTGATCTGCCAGTCGTGCTCGTCTGCGTCCTCCCACGCGGGCTGGCTGGGATCGCGCTCGCTCAGCACCGTGTCGGGAGCAAGGATGCCTTCAGCCTTCAGCCTCTCGAGGCGCCGTTCCCGGAGGGCGTCCCAGCCGTCGTCGAACCGGCCGCGCACGGCATCAAGGTCTTCGGGTCTGGCGTGAAGCGGCCAGTGCGGCGCTGTGAAGGCGAGATAGAGGAAGAAGGGATTCCCGGAGGCCCGTTCCGGGCTTTGCAGCCAGCGGACGGCGTTCAGCCCGATCGCGTCCGTGTAATAGAAGTCCGCGTCGTCCTTGGCGTCCTCTGCAGGCAGCTCACCGCGGGTGAGAGTCTGAGGGTCGAAATAGCTGGAGCAGCCGGCGAGTGTTCCGAAGAACGTGTCGAACCCCTTGCGGGTTGGCCAGGAGGCGTTCGGTGTGCTTGTGTCGGCGGCAAGGTGCCACTTACCGAAGAGCGCCGTGTCGTATCCGCCGTCACGGAGGGTCTCGGCGATGGTCGGCACCACGGGATCCAGGTTCCCGGCGTACCCGTGGGGCAGGTCCGGCCGGGTGAGGACGCCGATTCCCGTCTGATGCGGATGGAGCCCCGTGAGCAGTGAGGCGCGGGACGGACTGCAGCGAGCAGTGTTGTAGAACTGCGACATCCGGACGCCGTTGCCCGCGAGGGCGTCGAGATTCGGAGTGGGGATCTCGCCGCCGAAGCAGCCGAGGTCGGAATAGCCCATGTCGTCCGCGAGGATCAACAGTACGTTCGGTCGCACGCCTTGCCGCCTTCATCATCGAGTGCCATTAAATTGCGCCCTGTAACTATACCGTGGCTTCAACGCTGCGCAATAATGAGTTCCAGCGTCGGAAGGAGTACCGGGATGTCGCTGACCGAGCACTCGGGATTCCGGGTGGGTGGGCCGCGGCCGCTCACCACGTCGGACGATCTCCGTCGCAGCAATGCCGCGTCCGTGCTGCGCGCCATTCTTGTGGGGGGACCCCTGGCGCGTGCGGAGTTGGCGGAGCGATTGGGTATGACCCGCGCGACGGTGACCCGGGTTGCCGGTCAGCTTGTCGAGGCCGGTTTGCTGCGTGAAGGGAAGCCGCGGCGCTCCTCGCCTGGCCGGCCGCTGGTCCCGCTCGAGCTTGCAGGCTCGGAGCGCCTGGCGCTCTCGGTGCACATCGGGGCGATCGAGCTCCGTATCGGGCTGGTCAACATCCGCGGCGAGGTGCTCCTGGAGAACCGTTACCCGTACAGCGGGCGCGAACCGTCCCAGGTCGCCGAGGTGATCTCGCGGGGCGTCGACGAGGTCGCGTCGCTCGTTCCTGCCACTGCCACCTTGCTGGGGATCAGTGCAAGCGTCGGCGGATGGGTGGACATTTCCGGTGAGCTCGTCGTCCAGTACGAGCCACTGGGCTGGAAGGATGTCCCCCTCGGCTCGATTCTCCCGGAGATCGGACTTCCGCGCTATTTCGACCAGCTCGTTCGTGGTCTCGCCCTGGCCGAGAGCATGTACGGAGTGGCGCGCGGCGCGACGGACTTCCTCGAACTGTGGTCCGGTGCCGTCCTGGGGGCGTCTTTGATGGAGGACGGTGCAGTCCGCAGGGGACCACGGGGTGGCGCGGGCGGAATCGACCACTTCCCGACCAGGTTTTCGGGGATCATATGCTCCTGTGGACGGGACGATTGCTTGTTCAGCGTCGCCTCCGACGGGGCATTGACCGAAGCCGCGATCTCCGCCGGGATCCTCCGGGCGGGTGGTTCGCTGCGCACCCTGATCAACATCGCCGCGGACGGCGACGAGCAGGCTATTGCCCTTTTGCACGAGCGCGCAACGGCCGCCGGTGAGGCGGCCGCTGTCATGGCCGATCTGCTCGGCCCCGGGCTGCTGGTCATCGCCGGGCTGGTGACCACCTCCCCGGGATATCAGGAGGCTTTCGAGCGCGGCTTCCGCGAACGGGCGGGTCAGGGGACGATCACGCCTGTGGTCACCTCGATGTTCGGCGACCTGGCTCCCACGGTCGCGTCGGCGGCGATTCTGCTCGACGCGTACTTCCACAACCCGCTTGCCTTCGAGAAGTCGTTGACTGTTGATTAAGTTGTAGCCTGTAACTATAGTGGGCCTCAGATCGCCGGACTGGCCGGCGTCTCGACAAAGGAGTCACAGCATGCGTCGAACCCACGGTCGCCTTCGGCTGCGTTCGAAGCGGTCCATCGCCCTGATAGCTCTCGGGGCTGCAGCAAGCCTCGCACTGAGCGGATGCGTCTCGGCCGTGCAGCAGTCAGGATCCAGCAATGGGGATCCGGTCAAGGGGGGCACGCTGCACATCGTGCAGGCAGCCGACATCCAGCCCGCCACCCTCTTCTCGCAGAACAACCCCAACTTCAGCGTGAGCCGGACCGTCTTCAACTATCTGGTTGACTACGACCACAAGACGCTCAAGCCCCAGCCGGAACTGGCCACCTCGTGGAAGCAGTCGGCCGACGGGCGAACCCTGACGTTCGAGCTCCGCAAAGGCGTCACGTACCATGACGGCCGGGCCTTCACCGCGGCGGACGTGGTCGGGAGCCTCAAAGCGGTGCAGCGTCCCGACGTAGCTTCCCAGGTCAAGTCGATCGCCGCCCAGATCGACACCATGGAGACGCCGAACGATCACGAGGTGACGATCCACTTCAAGATCGCCATGAGCAACGTGATGGACCTCTTCCTGATGATGCCGATCATCGACCCTGCTCATCTCGACGAGCTCCTCACCGGCAAGGACTTCAACGGAACCGGACCGTTCAAGGTCGAGAAGTACTCCCCGGGGCAAGGTCTGACTCTGGTAAAGAACACGGCGTACTGGAAGAAGGGCCAGCCCTATCTCGCCGGCGTCGACATCCAGGTCGTCCTGGACTCGCAATCGATGCTCTCCTCACTCAAGGCCGGGCAGAGCGACCTCGCGCTCGATCTGGCGCCGCTCGACGCCTCCACCCTGAAGGACGCCCCCGGTTATCAGCTGGTGCTCTCCGTTGCCAACGACTCCGTGCAGTACATCGGCTCCAACGTCACCGTGCCGCTGCTCTCGGACAAGCGCGTCCGCCAGGCGATCTCGTACGCCATCGACCGCAACCGCATCGTCACCCAGGTCGACGGCGGCGTCGGAACCCCCACCTCGCTCCCGTGGGCCCAGAGCTCACCCGCCTACGACAAGGCGCTGGTGAACCACTTCTCGCGCGACATCGATAAGTCGAAGCAACTGCTGAGCGAGGCCGGCGCCACTGGGCAGTCCGTCAACGTCTACTACGACTCCGGGTTCGCGCCGAACGTCGGCATCGCAGAGATCGTGCAGTTCGACCTGACAGCAGCAGGGCTGAAGCCCAGCCTGGTGCCGCTGCAGGCAAGCGACTTCCTCGACAAACTCCGCAACGGTGGCTTCGATGGCATGTTCCTGACAGGACATGGGTTCGGTCAGCTGAACCCGGCCACCCTCCTCAAGGGAGCCTTCCCGTTCAACGCCGATAAGAACGCTTCGTCGTTCAACAGCCCGGACTACAAGGCGCTTGCCAATGAGGTGTGGCAGACGAACGGTGTGCCGAGCGACGCCACGCTCTCGAAGGTCAACAACTTCCTCCTCGACCAGCAGTTCGTGAGCGACCTGGTGCTGACCACGCACACCTACGGAATCACCTCCAAGCTCAAAGGACTGTCCGAGACCATGCTCGACTACGTCGACCTCGACTCGGCCTACCTGCAGAAATGATCGACCGGGCCGGGCGGCAACGCCCGGCCCGTTCCCTCGAAGGAACGCATTCATGGTTCGTTACGTGCTCCGGCGGTTGCCGTCGGCGATCGTCGTACTTCTCATCGCATCGGTAGTGATCTTCTTCATTCTGCGACTGGCGCCGGGAGACCCGGCCGCCTCCTTGGCCGGACCTGACGCAAGCGAGGCGACCATCCAGGCCATCCGACACAAGCTCGGGCTCGATGAGCCGCTGGTCACGCAATACGTCATCTGGCTGCGAGGCATCGTGACGGGGAACCCCGGCGACTCGTACATCCTCCACGCTCCCATCGCGCAACTCGTCGGGGAGAGCCTGCTCAACACCGTCGAGCTGGCACTCGGCGCCCTCGTGCTCGCCCTCCTCGGCGGCAGCCTCATCGGGTACCTGCTCGGAGTAGTGCGTGCACGCTGGGCGCAGACCCTGCTGTCGGGACTCACCTCGCTCGGCATCGCCGTACCCACGTACGTCAGCGGCGTGCTCCTCATCCTGGTCTTCGGCGTGACGTGGCGAGTCTTGCCACCCGGGGGGATCGGTCCAGGCTTCAGCGACTTCGCCTTGGGCTGGCAGTACCTGCTCATGCCGGCCATCGTCCTCAGCCTCCCCACTGGAGCGACCATCGCCCGCTTCCTGGCGTCTTCGATGCGCCAGACCCTCGACCAGGACTTCATCCAGACCGGTATCGCGAAGGGGCTGAGGCGCCGGCGGCTCATGCTCGGCCATGTCGTCCCGAACTCGCTCCCTCCCGTTCTGACCATCCTCGGCATCCAAATCGGCCAGCTGCTGGGTGGCGCCATCATCGTGGAGACGATCTTCGCGTGGCCGGGAGTGGGTCAGCTGCTCCTGCAGGCGGTCACCGGTCGCGACTACCTGCTCACACAAGATCTCCTCCTCATCGCGGTGCTTGTCTTCATCGTCGTCCAGCTGGTGACCGACATCATCGACGCGGCGCTGGACCCCCGAATCCGTCTGGAGCGCGCATGACCATCCGAACATCACCAGAGGAACTCGCCCTCCAGAGTGCGACCGCCACCCCGAGCGGAGCCGGCGGTGCGTCGATCGCGCCTTCACCGTCCCGCGGGTCTCGCGCGGGTCGATCGGGGTTGCTTCGGGGACTCCGAACTCCGAGCGCGTTGATCGGCCTGTCCCTGGTCGTCGTCATCTACGCGGCAGGGCTGCTCGCGCCGTTGATCGCGCCCTACGCGCCGAATGCGCAGGGGCCCGATGCTTTCCTCGCGCCGTCGGCCGCCCATTGGTTCGGAACCGACGAGTACGGACGTGACCTGTTCAGCCGTGTCCTGTTCGGCATCCGTCAGGATCTCATCGTCAGCGTAGTGGCCGTCCCGATTGGCGCGATCGTCGGAACGGTCCTCGGCACCCTGAGCACGATCTCGAAATGGCTCGAGTCCGTCATCCAGCGCATCTTCGACGTGTCCCTCGCCTTCACCAGCCTGGTCATGGGCGTGACGATCGCTGCGATCATCGGTCCCGGGCTGCCCGCTGTGCTCATCACGGTCAGCCTGATCAATGTCCCACTCTTCGGAAGGCTCGCCCACAATGTCGTCCGCGGCCTCCGGTCGCGCGACTACGTCACGGCCGCCCGGATCGTGGGAGCGCCGCCGATGCGTGTGCTCTTCCGGCACATCCTCCCGAACGCTCTCGACTCGCTCATCGTCCAGGCGGCGCTGAGCCTCTCCCTCGCGGTCTTCATCGAGGGCGCGATGAGCTTCGTCGGCATCGGCATCCGGCCACCGGACCCCTCACTCGGCTCGCTGCTGCGCAACAGCATCAACTTCCTGTCCCGTGCCCCGATGTACGCGATCGCTCCGATGGTGGTCGTCACCGCCCTCGTGCTTGCCTTCAATATGATCGGCGACGGCCTGAACAAAGGACTGCTCCGACGATGACCGATCTCCTCGCATCGCACCCGGCCACCGAAGCGCCCACGGTCCCTGTGCTCCGGGTGCGCGACCTCGTCACCACATTCCATACCGAGGGCGGGCCCGTGAACGCCGTCCGCGGCGTGAGCTTCGACGTCATGCCGGGCGAGACACTGGCCATCGTCGGCGAATCCGGGTCGGGTAAGTCCGTTACGGCGATGTCCATCCTCGGCATCGTCCGCAAGCCGGGCAGGATCGAGTCCGGCACCGTCGAGTTCGAGGGACGCGATCTGCGATCGCTCGACGAGGAGGACCTCCGGGTCGTTCGCGGCGGGGGGATCGGCATGGTATTCCAGGACCCGGTCGGCTCGCTCAATCCGCTGATGAAGGTCCGGGACCAGTTGAGCGAGGCGATCCTCTCGCACGAGTCGGTCGGGAAGGCCGAGGCCCACCGCCGCAGCGTCGAGCTCATGCGTGAGGTCGGCATCCCCGATCCCGAAGCGAGGCTGGCGGACTATCCTCTCGCCTTCTCCGGCGGGATGTCGCAGCGCGTCATGATCGCGATGGCCTTGGCGAACCGGCCGAAGCTCGTGATCGCGGACGAGCCCACCACGGCGCTCGACGTCACGATCCAGGCGCAGATCCTCGAGCTCCTCGCCCGTCTCAGTCGCGATCACGGCACCGCCGTCATCCTCATCACCCACAACCTCGGCATCGTGGCCCGCGTCTGCCAGCGCGTCGCGGTGATGTACGCGGGCCGAATCGTGGAGGAGGGCACGGTCGATCAGATCTTAGCCGCGCCGGCCCATCCATATACGCGGGACCTGATGGATGCGACGCCGTCCCTCGACCGTCCTCGATCGCTTCCGCTGGTGGCGATCGAGGGGCGTCCGCCGTCGATGCGCCGGCCGATCGAAGGGTGCGCCTACGCCGCGCGCGATCCTCGCGCGTTCCACCGGTGCGACGTCGAGGACCCCGCGTTCGTGCGAGACGCCGACGGCAGGGGCCGGGCGTGCTGGCTCCCCGTCGATTCCGGCGGCGTTCCGCCTCGATCCGTCGAGCCCGTCCCGACGGACCCGACGACGGCGCGCGAGGGACCGCGCGGTGCTCGTGATCCGCTTCTGCGCGTTCGCAACGTGCGTCGCGAGTATCCAGCGGGACCACGTGGATGGTCGGGGAAGCGCAAGGCCGTGCTGCGCGCGGTAGACGGTGTGGATCTCGACGTCGCCGTAGGAGAGACCCTCGGCCTGATCGGTGAGTCAGGATGCGGGAAGTCGACTCTCGGCCGGCTCATACTCGGAATCGAGGAGCCGACCTCGGGGGATGTCCTGTACGAGGACCGCTCGATTGTCGGCATCGGCGCCAGGGGCCGTCGACGGTACAACCGGGACGTCCAATTGGTCTTCCAGAATCCCATGGCTTCGTTGAACCCACGGCTCACCGTCGGCCAGGCGATCGCCGAACCGCTCAAGCTCGCCGGTGTGGCCCGCAGCCGCATCGCGGGGCGGGTGCTCGAGCTGCTCG
>JBQCCO010000277.1:0-6976 GCA_051962155.1 Leifsonia sp.
AAGGGACAACAAATCTATGCTTTTCGAGGTTGGCGAGACCGTCGTCTATCCGCACCACGGTGCCGCAACGATCACCGAAGTCAAGAAGAGAATCATCAAGGGTGAAGAGAAGCTGTACCTCAAGCTCAACGTGACGCAGGGTGACCTGACCATCGAGGTCCCCGCCGAGAACGTCGATCTCGTCGGTGTACGCGATGTCATCGGCAAAGAAGGTCTCGACCGCGTCTTCGAGGTGCTGCGAGCCCCGTTCACCGAGGAGCCGACGAACTGGTCGCGCCGCTACAAGGCCAATCTCGAGAAGCTGGCCTCCGGCGACGTGATCAAGGTGTCCGAGGTCGTCCGCGACCTGTGGCGCCGCGATCAGGACCGGGGTCTCTCCGCGGGCGAGAAGCGCATGCTCGCCAAGGCGCGTCAGATCCTGATCTCCGAGCTCGCGCTCGCCGAGAAGACGGACGACGAGAAGGCTTCGACGTTGCTGGATGAGGTGCTGGCCTCCTAAGGCCGCTTCCGACGAATTCACGGCCCTGCCGCCCTGTGCCCGACGCACAGTGCGGCGGGGCCGTTCTCGTTACCGGGCGGCGCGGCCCGGTACGCTCGTCGCGTGGACAGCATCACCGGACCGCGCGTCGCGGTCGTCATCGTCGCCGCCGGCTCGGGGACCCGCCTGGGCGCCGATGTGCCGAAGGCGTTCGTGACCCTCCGCGGCCTGACCCTGCTGGAGCGATCCCTCCATGCCGTCCGCGGAATGCGGTACCCGTCCGAGGCCATCGTCGTCGTGCCGGCGGACCGTCTCGACGAGGCAGCCGAGCTGTCGCGGCGGGCAGCGGGGAGACCCGTGACCGTCGTCGCCGGCGGGGAGACACGGCAGGCCTCCGTGGCGGAGGGGCTGTCCGTGGTGGATGCGCAGGCAGAGGTGGTCCTCGTGCACGACGCCGCCCGGGCGCTGGCGCCGTCCGCGCTGTTCGACGCGGTCGTGGATGCCGTGCGGGAGCGGGGATACGGCGTGGTGCCGGGCCTCCCCGTCGCAGACACGGTGAAGCGGGTCGGGGCCGACGGCGCGGTGCACGAGACGGTCGACCGGAGCATCCTCTCGGCGGTGCAGACCCCGCAGGGGTTCCCCCGCGAGCAACTGCTGACGGCCTACGCCCTCGCCGAGAGCGAGGAGACCGACGACGCGGGCCTCGTGGCGGCGGCCGGATACCGGGTGGATGTGGTGCCCGGCGACGCGCACGCGTTCAAGGTGACGACCCCCTGGGACCTGCGGCGGGCCGAAGAGCTGCTCGCCGATTCCGCCGTGCCGCGGATCGGGACGGGGAGCGACACGCATGCCTTCGATCCCGCCGCCCAGCTGTGGCTGGCCGGCCTCCATTGGCCGGGCGAGCCGGGCCTCGCCGGGCACAGCGACGGGGACGCGGTCGCTCACGCGATCGTCGACGCCCTGCTGTCCGCCGCGGGCCTCGGCGACATCGGCGGTGTCTTCGGGACGGGCGACCCGCGGTTCTCCGGCGCGCACGGCGAGGTCTTCCTGGCCGAGGCGCGCCGGCTGGTGGAGGAGGCCGGCTACCGGATCGGCAACGTCGCCGTGCAGCTGGTCGGGAACCGTCCGAAGTTCGCCGCGCGGCGGGCCGAGGCTCAGGAGCGGCTGTCCGCGATCCTCGGTGCACCCGTGTCGATCGGCGCCACCACGACGGACGGCCTGGGGTTCACCGGGAGGGGCGAGGGCGTCCTGGCGCAGGCGACGGCCCTCCTGTTCGGCTGATTCCGTCCACAGCCCGGCGTCCTGGGGACTAATCCACATGTTCGACATGCGGCGCGTCGACGAGGAGGCGGCCCGTAGGCTTATGCCGTGACCCTGCGACTCTTCGACACGAAAGCCGGCGCTCTGCGCGACTTCGTCCCCCTCCGCGAGGGCGAGATCGGCATCTACGTGTGCGGGCCGACGGTTCAGTCGTCGCCCCACATCGGCCACCTGCGTTCGGCGCTGGTGTACGACCAGCTGCGTCGCTGGCTCGCGTACCGCGGATTCGACGTGACACTCGTTCGCAATGTCACCGACATCGACGACAAGATCCTGGTCAACGCGGCCGCGGGGCTCGCGGAGGGCGGCAGCGAGCAGTGGTGGGCGCTCGCCTACCGCTTCGAGCTGGAGTTCACCGACGCCTATCGCGCGCTCGGTATCCAGCCGCCGACCTACGAGCCGCGCGCGACGGCGAGCATCCCGGAGATGCAGGAGCTGATCGGGCGACTCATCGAGTCGGGCCACGCGTACGCTGCGCCGGATGGTTCCGGTGACGTGTACTTCGACGTCAAGAGCTGGCCGTCGTACGGCGAGCTGACCCGGCAGAGCATCGACAACATGGAGGCGGCGGCCGACGCCGATCCTCGCGCAAAGCACGATCCGCGCGACTTCGCGCTCTGGAAGGGGCGGAAGGCGGACGAGCCGGAGTCGGCCGCGTTCCCGTCACCCTGGGGAGAAGGACGGCCGGGGTGGCACATCGAGTGCTCCGCGATGTCGCGGAAGTACCTCGGACCGCACTTCGACATCCACGGGGGCGGACTCGACCTGCGTTTCCCGCACCACGAGAACGAGGTGGCCCAGTCGACGGCCGCCGGCGACCCGTTCGCCAACTACTGGGTGCACAACGGCCTGGTCCACGTCAACGGCCAGAAGATGAGCAAGTCGCTCGGCAACTCGGTGTACGCCGCCGACCTGCTGGGTGCGGCCCGTCCGCTCGTGGTGCGCTACTACCTCGGCTCGGCGCACTACCGCTCGACCATCGACTTCCACGACGGGTCGCTCAGCGAGGCCGAGGCGGCGCTCGACCGGATCGCCGGCTTCTTCGAGCGGGTGGAACGCCGCCTGTCCGGCACACGCTTCGCCGGGCACGGCGTCGAGGTCGTGCCCGACGCGTTCGCCGAGGCGATGGACGACGATCTCGCTGTCCCGCAGGCGCTCGCGGTCCTCCACGACACCGTACGCTCAGGCAATGTGGCACTGGATGCGGAAGACTTGGAGGCGGCGGCCACCGCTCGCGGGCACGCGCTCGCGATGACTGAGGTCCTCGGCATCAACCCGCTGTCGCCGCAGTGGCGCAGCGGCGGCTCGACCGTCGTCGAGTCGGCGCACGGCGAGCTGATCGACCGCCTCCTCGCCGACCGGCAGGACGCCAGGGCCGCACGTGACTTCGCCGCAGCCGATCGCATCCGCGACGAGCTGACGGCGGCAGGAATCACCATCGAAGACACCCCGACGGGGTCGCATTGGAGCATCGGATCATGAAGAACTCGGGTGGAAAGCCCCGCGCCGGCGCGGTACGCAAGAGCAAGAAGGGCGCCCAGGTCGGCACCGGGGGCCACGGTCGCAAGGCCCTGGAGGGTCGCGGCCCGACGCCGAAGGCGGAGGACCGCGACTACCATCCCGCGGGCAAGGCGAAGGCCCTGCGCGAACGCGCCGCCGCCAAAGCGGCCCAGCGCGGGGGACGGGATGCGGCTCCGCGCGGAGCCTCAGGCGCCACGCGTCGCGCCAAGAACAGCGACGAGAGCGAGATCGTGACCGGTCGCAACTCCGTTCTGGAGGCCCTGCGCGCCAACATCCCGGCCAGCACGCTGTACATCGCGGCCCGGGTGGAGTTCGACGACCGGATGAAGGAGATCCTCTCCATCGCGACCCGGCGCGGACTGCCGATGCTCGAGGTCATGCGTCCCGAGCTCGACCGTCTGGCCGGCCGCGACGCCGTCCACCAGGGAGTCGCCCTCAAGGTGCCGCCGTACGAGTACGCCCACCCCGGCGAGCTGCTCGACCGGACGATCCGCACCGGCCAGACGCCCCTGTTCGTCGCCCTCGACGGGATCACTGACCCCCGCAACCTCGGGGCGATCATCCGGTCCACCGCGGCGTTCGGCGGTCAGGGCGTCATCGTTCCGCAACGGCGCTCGGTCGGCATGACGGCGTCGGCCTGGAAGACCTCGGCGGGCGCAGCAGCGCGCACCCCGGTCGCCATGGCGGCGAACCTGACGCAGACGCTGAAAGACTTCAAGAAGGCGGGAGTGTTCGTCCTCGGCCTCGACGGGGGCGGTGACGTCGATCTCCCCGGCCTGTCGTTCGCCGACCGGCCGGTGGTGATCGTCGTCGGAAGCGAGGGCAAGGGCCTCTCGCGTCTGGTGACCGAGACGTGCGATGCCGTCGTGTCCATCCCGATCACGGCCGCGACCGAGTCGCTCAACGCCGGAATCGCCGCGAGCGTCACACTGTACGAGATCGCCAAGCTCCGGGCGGAGGCCGGCGCCGGCGCCAGGAGCTAGGGCTGCACGACGAGCTGAGCAGCGACGAGGTACGGGACCACGACGAGCTAGGCAGCGCGACGAGCTGCAGGAGCACGACGAGCGACACGTCGGGCTCCGGCAGGCCGGACCTCAGACCTTCGAACGCCAGTCGTCGTCGTCCTCGTCGTCCGTCGCGGCCGCGCCGCCCAGCACCGGGATGCTGATCGTCTCGGTGGGCGGGGCGATCACCGTCGCCTCGTCGCGGCGATGCCGGAGGATGTCGTTGATGTACGACGTGAGCGCCTCGGCGAGGGGAACATCCCGTCCCTCGTTCTGCGACATGAACCAGCGGTGCTCCAGCAGCTGGTGGAAGACCTCGGCCGGCTCCAGCTTGCCCTTCAGGTCGGCCGGGATGGAGCGGATCACCGGCTCGAAGACGCGCAGCAGCCACTCGTGGGCCATCGCCTCCTCGTCCAGGCCTTCCTTGCCCACGGTCGCGGCATAGGAGTCCAGGTCGTTGAGCAGGCGGCGCGCCTGGTTCTCTCCTGTATCCAGTCCCGTGAGGCGGAGCAGGCGGCGCTGATGGTGGCCGGCATCCACGACCTTCGGCTGGATGCGCACCTTCGTGCCCTCCTCCGACGTCTTGATCGCCAGCTCCTCGATGTCGAAGCCCAGCTCGTTGAGTCGCTCGACGCGCTCGCTGATGCGCCACCGCTCCGACGAGGAGAACGACTCACTGCCGGTGAGCTCTTTCCAGAGCGAGCGGTAGGCGGCGACGATTCCTTCGGAGACGCGGATGGGATCGAGCTCCTCGTCCGCACGGCCGCCGGCTTCGAGATCCATCAGCTCGCCGGCGATGTTGACGCGCGCGATCTCGAGGTCGTTCTCGCGCTGCCCGTTCGACAGGCCGCCCTCGTACAGCTGTCCGGTCTCGGCATCCACCAGGTAGGCCGCGAACGCGCCGGCATCGCGGCGGAACAGCGTGTTGGACAGCGACACATCGCCCCAGAAGAACCCGACGATGTGCAGGCGCACCAGGAGCACGGCGAGAGCATCGGCGAGTCGTGTGGCCGTGTCCGGCCGCAGCGTCTGCGAGAACAGTGCGCGGTAGGGGAGTGAGAATTTGAGGTGCCGGGTCACCAGCGCTGCGTTGAGCGGGGTGCCGTCCTCGTCCGTTCGGTTCTTGATCACCGCCACCGGGTCGACGCAGGGGACATCCAGGCGCTGGAGCGTCCGGAGCATGTCGTACTCGCGCTGCGCCATCTCGGCCGTCGTCTCCTTGATGGCGATGACGTAGCCGGACAGGTTGGCGAAGCGAACGAGGTGCCGGCTGATGCCCTTCGGCAGGAGGGCGATGTGCTCGTTCGACCAGTCCTCGAGCGGAATGCTCCACGGGAGGTCGAGGAGCGCAGGGTCGACGGTCGCTGCGGTGATGTTGACGGATCCGGCCACGATGGTCCTCCGGTCGGTTTTTTCGCTGAGGCTGCCGAGCGGGCCGTTAAGCCACTCTGCCGCAGCCCGATCCGGACTGCGGCAGAGTGTGAACCGCTCTGCGGCCTCAGCCTATGACAAGGCTCAGTCGACCACGGCGCCGCCGAGGCGCTCGCCCGACTCCGCGTGGAAGACGTGGACGTGGCCCGGCTTCGGGGTGATGTAGACGGTGTCGCCGGCGTTCGGGTGAACGCGGCCGTCCACGCGGCCGACGATGTCGGTGCGCTTGCCCTCGACCTCGGAGTGGCCGTACAGGTAGCCATCCGCGCCGAGCTCCTCGACGAGGTCGACCGTGACCTTGAGGCCGGTCCCCTCGGTGTTGGAGACGACGACGTCTTCGGGGCGGACACCGATGGTGACCGACGAGCCGGCGTTGGCGATCGTGTCGCGCTCGACCGGAACGACGGCCGAACCGAAGCGCACTCCGCCGTCGGTGACATCCGCCGTGAACAGGTTCATGGCCGGGCTGCCGATGAAGCCGGCGACGAAGACGTTGTTCGGCTGCGCGTACAGGTCGCGCGGGGTGCCCACCTGCTGGAGGACGCCGTCCTTGAGCACCGCGATGCGGTCGCCCATGGTCAGCGCCTCGGTCTGGTCGTGCGTGACGTAGACGGTGGTGACGCCGAGGCGGCGGGTCAGCGACGCGATCTGCGTGCGGGTCTGCACGCGGAGCTTGGCGTCGAGGTTCGACAGCGGCTCGTCCATGAGGAACACCTGCGGGGAACGGACGATCGCCCGGCCCATGGCGACACGCTGACGCTGACCACCGGAGAGGGCCTTCGGCTTGCGGCCGAGGTATGGCTCCAGGTCGAGCAGCTTCGCCGCCTCGAGGACGCGCTTCGCGCGCTCCTCTTTGCCCACGCCCGCGATCTTGAGCGCGAAGCCCATGTTCTCGGCGACGGTCATGTGCGGGTACAGCGCGTAGTTCTGGAACACCATCGCGATGTCGCGGTCCTTCGGTGGCACATCGGTGACGTTGCGCTCACCGATGAAGATGTTGCCGTCGTTGACCTCTTCGAGGCCCGCGAGCATGCGGAGCGAGGTGGACTTACCGCAACCCGAGGGACCGACGAGGACGAGGAATTCCCCGTCTGCGATCTCCAGGTCCAGTGCGTCCACGGCGGGGCGGGTGGATCCCGGGTAGAGCCGGGTCGCCTTGTCGTAGGTGACTGTCGCCATTTTTTCTTGTCTCCTTCACCGGCAGGTACGTGCCGGACGATCC
>JBQCCO010000278.1:0-11270 GCA_051962155.1 Leifsonia sp.
CGCCCGCCCCGTTCTCGGGGGGGGGGGGGGGGGGTCACAATATGGTGGTTAATGCCCGCCGCCCCCCCGGGGGGCGCCAGTGGGGGGGGGTGGGCCCCCCGGGCGGCGGGTCTGATCGCTGGCGTTCGGTCTGATCGCTGGCAGCGGACCAGCCGCTGGCAGTGGGTCAGTGGGAAGCTAGAACTGCTGCTTCCAGGCGCTCTGCACGTTCGAGAGCATCTGACTCGTGGACTCCTGCCCATCGGCCGACTTCTGGAACTCCGTCAGGAAGTCCGTCATCAGCTGGTTGGCGGAGGGGAGGCCGGTGAACTCGTTGACCGGCTTGCTCTTCTTGTAGATCTCGAAGGCCTGCTGGAAGTGCGGGTCCGCTCCCGACAGGTCGGGTGTCGCCGTCTTGTTGCCGGGGAACCCGTTGGCGAGGGTCGACAGCTTCGCGTTGGCCTTCTCCCCCATCAGGTACTGGACGAGCTTCCACGCCTCCGCCGGGTGCTTCGACTTCGCCGAGATCCCGATGCCCCAGGAGGCGGTGAGGATGCCGCGCTCGCCGGAGTAGCCGTCCTTCGCGGGCTGAGCCGACACACTGAACTTCAGACCGGCATTGCCCTTGGTGATCGTGGTGATGTGGGCGAGTGAGTCGACCATCATGCCGACCCGTCCGTTGATGAAGTTCTCGACCTTGTCGGTCTCCTGGAGGGCGTTCGCGCCGGGCAGCACCGCGTTGGCGCTGATCAGGCTCTTGACCAGGTCGACCGCCCCGGAGACGTCGGAGTTGCCGGTCAGGTCCGGCTTGCCGTCCTTCAGCATGCTGCCGCCGGACGCCCACGCCCAGGAGAGGATGTCGTTCTGCACGCCGTTCGGGTTGGTGGTGCCGAGCGGGACCACCCAGCCCTTCGCCGCTCCCGACGCGCTGATCTTCTTGGCGTCGTCGGCGAACTCCGACCAGGTCGAGGGCGGCTTCGGGATGCCGGCCTTCTGCAGGATCGCGTCGTTGGTGAACAGCGGGTACACGAAGTTGACCACCGGGATCATGTACGTGGATCCGCTGTAGCCGACCTGGCTGGCGAGGTCCTTCGGGTCGTAGGACGCCTTCTTCATCGCGTCGCTGAGGTTGAGGATCGCTCCCTGCTTGTAGAGCGGGTTCACCCAGGCGCCGTCGAGGCCGACGACATCGGGCAGTGTCCCGGATGCGGCTTGGGAGATCGTCTGGGTCTGGAGGGACTGGAACGGCGCGCTGATCAGCTTCACCGAGATCTTCGGGTTCTGCTTCTGGAAGTCGTCGATCAATCCCTGGAGGGCGCCGGTGGGCATCTCCGGCGCCCACCACTGCGAGAAGGTCAACTGGACCTTGCCGTTCGCGTCGCCGCCCGACGTGCCTGCGCAGCCGGCCATGGCGATCAGCGCGGCGGTCGCGACCGCGACCGCCGTCGTGGTGCGAGCGAGCCGGCGTGACCGGCCCCGAGCATCGTTGCTCATCGTTCTCCTATCCGAGGGCATTCGAGCTTTTGCTTGAATTTGCTTGAAATTACCGATTTGTGCGGACTGATGCGATTTTACGCACGGCCCTGCGGGGAATGCAAGGGTTTTGACGCTGGACACGCAGATTTCGGCTTAAAGCTGGCACAAACGCGCAAACCCTGTTACGAATGTTCTGTGGTCAAGCGAATGTCATCAGCGTCCGGACGACTGCCTGCGGGCCGGAAGGCCGAGCTGGTGGCCTTCGTCTCGCAGGCGGAACAGGTCACGGTCGCAGAGCTGGCCGAGCGCTTCGACGTGTCGCCCGACACCGTGCGCCGCGATCTCCAGCAGCTGCACCAGGAGGGCCTCGTCGTACGCACGCACGGCGGCGCGGTCAGCGTCGACGCCGTCGCGGGCGTGGAGAAGAAGCTGGATGTCCGCCTCCAGCTGCACACCGAGGAGAAGGACCGGATCGGCGCCCTCGCGGCGACGCTCGTCAGCAGCAACTCCGTGCTCATGATCAACGCCGGCACCACGACCCTCTCCGCTGTGCGCCACCTCGGCGACCGCCGCGACCTGACTATCGCCACCAACAACCTCCGCATCGCCACGGAGATCTCGCCCAAAATCGTGCGGGAGCTGTACTTCTTCGGTGGCACCGTCCGGCTGATCGGACAGGCGACCGTGGGACCCGTGAGCCTGCAGCTCCAGGGCGGGCGGGACCTCCAGCTGCGCTGCGACCTGGCCCTCATCTCCGTCGGCGCCGTCTCCGCCGAGGGCGGCTATACGACGAGCAACCTGGCAGAGGCGGTCATGATGGGCGAGATGATGGAGCGGGCCACCCGGGTGGCCGTGCTCGCCGACTCCTCCAAGTTCACAGAGCCGCTCTTCGCCCAGATCGCCGGGCTCGACCGCGCCGACTACCTCGTCACGGACGCCGAGCCTCCCGCCGAACTGGCCGAAGCCCTGGCGCACGCCGGCGTGGAGGTCCTCGTCGCCGACCCGGCGTCCTCCGCTCGCTAGGCCCGCACCCCGCGCGACATTCGTCACGAATGTCGCGCGTACCCGCTGGGCCGCTGGGCCAGCGGATGGAGGACACGCCGCGTCTCGCTATACCTGCAGTTCACTCTCATGCGATTGACTGAGCGCGCCTCACCCGAACACGTGTCTTGGAAAGGACCCATCGTGACGACTCCCCAGTACCCGACCGCTCCGCCTGTCTCCGCAGGCGAGACCCCGCTCTGGGCGCCGCTCTACGGCGCTTCCTTCGGCCAGTCCATCCAGCGCTACTTCAAGAAGTATGCGGACTTCACGGGCCGCGCCAGCCTCAGCGAGTACTGGTGGTGGTTCCTCGCGTACTTCATCGTCATCGCGGTGCTCGAGGTCCTGGTCATCGCCCTCTCCGCAGCGGGAGCGAACGTGAACAGCGACGGAGTGGCGACCCCCGGGCCGCTCGTTTGGCTCCCGATCCTGCTGCTCATCGTCTGGTCCCTCGGCACGATCGTCCCGCAGCTCGCCCTGACCTGGCGCCGCCTGCACGACGCCAACCTCGCCGGGCCGTTCTTCTTCCTCGGCTTCGTCCCGTTCGTGGGCAGCATCGTCGTCCTCGTCCTCACACTCCTCCCCTCGAAGCCGGAGGGCGCCCGCTTCGACCGTCCGCGCGCCTAGCGGATCGATCGCACCAGTGACGAAGAGGCCCCGGGGACATCGTCCCCGGGGCCTCTTCGTGCGTCTCGCGAGTGCGTCAGGCCACGCGAGCCTTCAGGTTGTCGCTGATCGCCTCGAGGAACTCCTCGGTGGTGAGGAACTTCTGCTCGGGGCCGACCAGGAGCGCGAGGTCCTTTGTCATCTTGCCCTGCTCGACCGTCTTCACCACGACGTCCTCGAGGGTGTGCGTGAAGTCGATCAGGTCCTGGTTGCCGTCGAGCTTGCCGCGGTGCGCGAGGCCGCGCGTCCAGGCGAAGATCGAGGCGATCGGGTTGGTGGAGGTCGGCTTGCCCTGCTGGTACTGGCGGTAGTGACGGGTCACCGTGCCGTGCGCCGCCTCCGCCTCGACGACCGAGCCGTCCGGGGTGGTCAGCACCGAGGTCATCAGGCCGAGCGAGCCGAAGCCCTGGGCGACCGTGTCGGACTGGACATCGCCGTCGTAGTTCTTGCAGGCCCAGACGTACCCGCCCTCCCACTTGAGGCTGGAGGCGACCATGTCGTCGATCAGGCGGTGCTCGTAGGTGAGGCCGGCAGCGTCGAACTTCTGCTTGTACTCGGTGTCGAAGACCTCCTGGAAGAGGTCCTTGAAGCGGCCGTCGTACGCCTTCAGGATGGTGTTCTTGGTCGACAGGTACACCGGGTACTGGCGGTCGAGGCCGTAGTTGAACGACGCGCGGGCGAAGTCGCGGATGGACTCGTCCTGGTTGTACATGGCCATCGCCACGCCGGCGCCCGGAGCCTGGTAGACCTCGAAGCTCTGCGCCTCGCCGCCGCCGTTCGGCTGGAAGCTGATGGTCAGCGTGCCGGGGCCGTCGAACGTGAAGTCGGTTGCGCGGTACTGGTCGCCGAAGGCGTGACGGCCGATGATGATCGGCTTGTTCCAGCCCGGGACCAGCCGCGGGATGTTGGAGATGATGATCGGCTCGCGGAAGACGACGCCTCCGAGGATGTTGCGGATCGTGCCGTTCGGGCTCTTCCACATCTTCTTGAGGCCGAACTCCTCGACGCGCGCCTCGTCGGGCGTGATCGTCGCGCACTTCACGCCGACGCCGTGCTTCTGGATGGCGCGGGCCGCGTCGATCGTGATCTGGTCATCGGTCTCGTCGCGCTTCTGGATTCCGAGGTCGTAGTACTCGAGGTTCACATCGAGGTACGGGTGGATGAGGGAGTCTTTGATCGCCTTCCAGATGATGCGCGTCATCTCGTCGCCGTCGAGTTCGACGACCGTTCCGTCAACCTTGATCTTGTCCATGGTTCTCCTGGGGTGTCTGCCGTTTCAAGCCTCCGTCAGCTTACCCGAGCGCGACAACTATCTTGACATCGAGACAGTTTCTCTCGGGGAATCGTCGGCTGCGCGCGACTATGCCGCGGTCGCTCCCGCACGTTACCCTTTCGTCATGGCTGAGTTGAGACTGGAAGAGTTGAGCGCGCGGACCGTCGTGGCGGCGAACGCGCTGACACTGAAGCCGGGCCAGGAGCAGTTCATCGCTCCTGTGTCCTACTCGGCTGCGGCCGCGGTCGCCGATCCGAACACGTCGTGGCAGCGCGTCGTGCTCGACGGCGACGAGGTGGTCGGCTTCATCATGGGCAACTTCGACCCCCATGCGGAGCATGAGGAGTTCAAGGCGATCCTGTGGCGCATCAACGTCGACGCCGACGACCAGGGCCGCGGCATCGGCACGTTCGCCGTCCGCGCGCTCGCCGACGAGGCGCGGGCCCGCGGCCACCAGCGGCTCCATGTGATCTGGGAGTCGGGAGAGCTGGGTCCGGAGCAGTTCTTCCTGCGCAGCGGCTTCAAGCCGGTGGGCGAGACGCAGTACGGCGAGACGATCGGTGCCCTCGATCTCTGACCATCCGGACTCGTCCGGCCGTCCGGACTCGTCCGGCCGTCCGGATTCCTTCGTCGACCGGGTCCTCGAGGTCGTCGATGCCATCCCTCCCGGCCGGGTGATGACCTACGGGGACGTGGCGGCGACGCTCGGATCGCGCGCCGCACGCATGGTCGGGCAGGTGATGGCGTTCTACGGCAGCGAGGTCCCCTGGTGGCGCGTCGTGCGAGCCGGCGGGCATCCACCCGTGAAGCACGAGCACCTCGCGCTGGAGCACTACCGGGCCGAAGGCACGCCGCTGCTCCGCGGTGCCGGCGCCGCCTACCGGATCGACCTGCGCGCGGCACGCCACAGCGGGCCGGTACTGTTCGAGGAGGCTGAGCAGGAGCAGGAGCCGTCCGGGGAGAACGGCCGGAATCATCCCTCCGACCGATGATTCGTTCAGTTCCGTAGTGTTCACTTCTAATGCATCCCTGTCCCTTTCCCCTGGAGCTGCCGTGCCCCGCATCCGAACCGCTGGAGTCATCGCGACGACGTCCACCCTTGCCCTGGCCTTGTCCGGGTGCTCCGTGATGACAGCATTCGCGCCGCATGTGCAGTCGGAGATCTGGGACACCGCGAAGGACATGAAGGCCGCGAACACGGCCGTCGTCGGCTCCCCGAAGTTCGTTCCGGACGACGCGACGGTCATCCGTCTCGACTACGACACGGAGGACGGGTCGGCCATCATGACCTACACGTCGAAGGCGCTGCTCGTTCCGAACGTGTGCAAGTCGCAGGTGACGACGCCGAAGCCCACGATCCAGGACAGCTGGTGGCCGGTGGACGGCATCCCGCCGAAGTCGGCCGGCTGCCCCGGCGGCTGGTCCGCCTTCGCGATCGGTCAGCAGGTCTGGGCCGCGCGGGCGGCCACGAAGTAGGGATCCCGCGACGGCGGATGCCCGTCCCCGCCTCAGGCGGGCACGGGGATGGTGAGCTCGATGATCGTGCCGAGTCCCTCGACCGAGCGGACGTCGGCACGGCCGGAGACCGCTTCGACGCGGTCCCGCAGACCCTCCAGCCCTCCGCCCGGCTCGATCCTCGCTCCGCCCTGTCCGTCGTCTTTCACGACGACCGCCACGGTGGAGTCGGTACGCGTCACGAGCACGCTGCAGTTGCGAGCGCGCGCGTGCTTCGCGGCGTTGGCCAGACACTCCGACACGCAGTAGTAGATGGTCTCCTCGACGACCTCGGGCAGGCGCTCCCCGATGCCGATGTGGACTTCGACGGGCAGCTGGCTGCGCATCCCGAGCTCCTCGATCGCCGAGCGGAGGTCGCCGTCGGTCAGCACCGTCGGGTGGATGCCGCGAGCCAGTTCGCGGAGCTCCCGCAACGCATCGCCGAGCTGGCCCGCTGCGCGTTGCAGGTCCACGGCGAGCTCCTCGTCTCCGTGCGCCTCGGCTTTGGCCGTCGCGATGCGGAGGCTGATCGCCAGGGAGACGAGTTGCTGCTGACTGCCGTCGTGCAGGTCGCGCTCCAGCCGGCGCCTGGCCAGATAGCCCTCCTCGACGATGCGCAGGCGGGACTCGCGCAGCTCGTGGATGGTGCGCTCCAGCCGTTCCCGGAGCCGGTCGTTGTCGACCGAGAGGAGAAGGGCCGAGGAGACGGCGTCGAGCAGCCGGTCATCCTGGGTGAGGGCGACATCGTGCTCGATGAGCGCGATCGGTCCCTGATCCGAGTCGATCGCGAGGGTGGAGCGGCCGGGCCGCTGGGTGAGCCCCGCCTCCGGTGCCGGCTCTCCGTCGCTCGTCTGGTAGCGCTGCAGCGGCTCGTCCCACCAGAACACACGCAGGGAGGGATCGTGGAGGGTGCGGGCCAGGCTCGACTCCCACAGCCCGCGATCCACCTTGTCACGCGCGACGATGACGAGGTCGGCCACGCGCGAACGCAGCCCTCTCGCGTACAGCACACCGCCGACGAAGGCGGGAGGGACGAGCGCGATCGCGACCGGCGGGACGAACTGGAGCCAGCCGCCGTCCCAGTGCAGGGCGAAGCTCAGCGACTCCTGGACCGTTCCGAAGCACCACAGCAGGATGGCCAGCGGCATGACGAAGGCCACACGCCGCGCCGGAAGCGAACTGGTGAACCACTGCGCGATGAGCCGGGCGGCGACCGTCAGCATCAGGGCCAGGCCGACGAACCGCCAGGCCAGACCGAGCCAGAAATCGGCCGTGTCGCTCGGCAGCACCGCATACGGGTTGGAGGCGCATCCGCACACAGCGGGCTCCGGCGACGCGAACAGCAGGATGCCGCCCAGCCGCACCACGAAGGCGCCGGATACCACCAGGACGATGATCCGATCGAAGCGGCGGGCCAGTCTCCCCGTCGGATAGCAGAGCACGAGAAGCCCGACCAGCACAGCCCACAGGTCGGTGACTCCTTCGATCCACGGCCATACCCATCCCCACGGCCGCACCATCGGATACCAGGCTCCCGCCGACCAGAACAGCGCGGCGCCGACCATCACCCAGCCCGGGACGGGGCTGCGCACGATACGCCAGGCGACCACCGCGCACACGAGGTAGTCGACGGCCACGGCGACGAAGACGATCGCCCAGCCGATTCCCGACGGCCGGGGGCCGTAGTCGTCCGTGACAGCGCTGAGAACTTGCGCCAGGACGTTGGAGGCGAGCGCGACGGTGAGCGCCAGCGCGCGGAGCCCGAGACGCCCCGCATCCGGTCGCCGAAGCTCAGCCTCCCGCTCGGGAGGCGCAGGAGTGGAGCGCACGGACACCGGGCGCGCCAGGTCCATGAGCTCAGACGTCCCGGCCGAGAAAGCGCAGGACGGCGAGCACCCGGCGGTGCCCTTCGGCCGAGTCCTCCACCCCCAGCTTCGCCATGATGTGCCCGATGTGCGACTCCACCGTGCGGAGGCTGAGGTGCAGCTCGGTGGCGATGCCCGCGTTCGACTTGCCCTCGGCCATGAGCCGCAGAACGTCGCGCTCGCGAGCGGACAGCGCCTCGACGGCCGCCTCGGACGATCGCGCGGAGACGAGGAACTGGACGACCTCCGGATCGACGACGGATCCCCCGCGGGCGACCGTCCGGACGGCGGTCACGAGTGTGTCGGCGTCGGCGACCCGGTCCTTGAGCAGGTAACCGGTTCCGCTCCCCGCACTCATGGCGCGGATGGCGTACGACGCCGTCGTGTACATCGAGAGGAGCAGGACGCCGGCCGTCGAGCCGCCGGCGCGGAGACGCTCCAGCGCACGCAGGCCCTCGTCGGTGTGCGTGGGCGGCATCTTGATGTCGAGGACGATCGCATCGATCCCGTCCTCCTCCGCGACAGCGGCGAGGAGCTCCTCCGCGGTGTCGACGGACACGACGACCTGCATGCCGCCCGCACGCAGGATCTGCCCGATCCCTTCGCGCAGAAGCACTGCGTCGTCGGCGACGGCCACCCGGAGCGCGCGAGAACCCTCTGTCTGTCCCCCGCTCACGCGCTTACCTTAGCAGGGTGCGGATCGCCTCACCGGTCAACTCGTCTTTATTGATGAACCCCTCCGCGCCACTGTCGGCCACGCGTCTGCCGTAGTCCTGGGCCGAGCGGCTGGAGGTGAGCACGACAGCGGCCCCGGTCTCCCGCATCTCGGGCACGATGTCGAAGCCGCTCGCGTCGGGCAGGCCGACGTCGAGCAGGACGACGTCGGGTGTGAGCCGGCGGCTCAATTCGACCCCCCGGGCGGCGGTGTCGCAGTCCCCGACGACCGTGAAGCAGTGCAGCCGGAGCAGTTCGGCGGCCTGTTCGCGGAACCGCTCGTGGTCGTCGACGATCACCACGCGGAGGGACAACATGGCTCCATGATGACCGCACGGGTCCCGGTCTTCATCCGTGCCTCCACGTAAACGGAATGAGGTGGACCCCCGGATGCGGGCCAGACGCAGGCAGGGACAGGATATGAGACAACCTCACCGACCCGAACGGTGAGGTTCCTCCGCCCGATCGGCGGCCGACGACCTACCCAGAAGAAGGCGATCCCCCGTGACCCGAGCCGCGGACCCGACCGGCACTCCCTCTGCTGCGGCGGACGCAGTGGCGAGGGCCGCGACCACGGCGGACCGCCTCCCCTTCGTCGTCGGCGGCACGGTCGGCGCGCAGGAGCTGCCGCTCGTCGTGATCGACCTGCTGCGGGCCGCCCGTCGGTTCCGTGCGCTGCGCGAGGCCTTCCCGTGGGTGGATGTGCGCTACGACGTGAGCGCACTGGCGCATCCCGCGCTGCTGGAGGCCATGGCGGCGGAAGGGGCGGGCTTCACGGTCACGCATCCGGCCGCCCTCCCTGCGCTGGCGCGGGCCGAGGTCGACGTGCGACGGGTACTGCACGCATCGCCCGGCGCCCCATGGAGGGAGCGCCGTTCCGCGTGGGAGGCAGGGGTGCGGACGTTCGTCGTGGACGACGCGCTCCAGCTCGACGCATTCGTCGCCGCCCCTCCCGGGACCACCGTGCTGCTGCGCGTCGATCCGGATGCGGCGACCTCCGTCGTGCAGCGGGCGCAGAGGCTGGGTGTCGCCGTCGGTGGACTGTCGCTGCGCATCCGTGACGACGCGTCGGCCGCCGAGCTCGGAACGGAGTTGCAGCGGGTCGTCCGGGCCAACGCTCGCATCGCCGCCGAGACCGGCATGCGAGGGGAGTCGCTCGACCTCGGAAGCGCCTTCCTCGGATCCGCGGCCGCCCGTCCCGCCACGTGGGCGGCACTCGCCCGCAGCATCCGCTCGCTCGTCGCTCCGGCCACCTCGCGCACCACCGTTCTCGCGACCGTCGGGAGCGCGCTCGTCTCCGACTGCATCACCGTGGCGACCGGCGGCGCCGAGCAGTACGCCGACCCGGAGTCGGCGAGTGCGCTGATCGATGCGGGCGCCGAAGTCGTCATCCTCCGCGAGAGCACGGCCGACCGGCGGCTCCCGCGACTCCCCCTCTTCCGCGCGACGACAGGCCGGGAACCGCTTCCGCGGCCGGCCGAGACGGCCAGGCACCGCGTCCTGCGGCCCGTTCGTGCGCGCTCGACCTGGTCACCGGCCGACTGATTCAACCCCTCACCGCCCGGCGACCGGCGGCGGGGATCACGGGATGGCTTCCCCGTGGTCCCCGCCGGTATTCGTGACGAATGTCGCCGGCCCTACACCAGCGAGTCGCGCCACGCCGCGTGCAGCTGCGCGAAGCGCCCCGTGCCGGCGATCAGGTCGTCGGGCGTGCCGTCCTCGACGACGCGTCCGTGCTCCATCACGAGCACCCGGTCGGCGATCGCGACCGTCGACAGGCGGTGCGCGATGATCACGGCTGTCCGGTCCGAGAGCAGCGTCTGCAGCGCCTCCTGGACCAGACGCTCGCTCGGGATGTCGAGCGAGCTCGTGGCCTCGTCCAGGATCAGCACGGCCGGGTCGGCCAGGAACGCCCGGGCGAACGAGATCAGCTGCCGCTGCCCGGCGGACACCCGGCCTCCCCGCTTGTTCACGTCCGTGTCGTACCCGTTGGGCAGGCCCTCGACGAACTCGTGCGCGCCGACCGCCTTCGCCGCCCGGACGATCTCCTCGCGTGACGCGTCCGGCTTGCCGAGGGCGATGTTGTCCGCGACCGAGCCGCTGAACAGGTACGCCTCCTGTGTGACCATGACGATCGCGCGGCGGAGGTCCTTCGGGTGCAGATCGCGCAGATCCACACCGTCCAGCGTCACCCGTCCCTCGCTCGGGTCGTAGAACCGCGAGATCAGCTTCGCCAGCGTGGACTTGCCGGCACCGGTCGATCCGACCAGCGCGACGGTCTGCCCGGCCGGGATGTCGAGCGTGAACTCGGGCAGGATGACCCGGTCCTTCTTGTAGGCGAAGGTCACGCCGTCGAAGCGCACGTGGCCCTCCGCCGACCACAGGTCGACCGGCTTCACGGGGTCCGGGACGCTGGGCTCCTCCTCGAGGACGCCCGAGATCTTCTCCAGCGCCGCCGCCGCCGACTGGTAGGAGTTGTAGAACATCGCCATCTCCTCCATCGGGTCGAAGAACCGCCGCGTGTACAGGAGCACCGCGAGCAGCACGCCGATCGGGAGCGCGCCGTCGGCGACGCGGAAGCCGCCGACGAGCAGCACGACGCCGACCGTCACGTTGCCGATCATCACGAGGCCGGGGTCGAAGATCCCGAACAGCTGGATGACGCGGGCGTTCACATCCCGGTACTCCTCCACCAGGCCGCCGAACTCCTTCTCGTTGCGCTTCTCCTTGCGGAACGCCTTGACCGCGCGGATGCCGGTCAT
>JBQCCO010000279.1:0-18577 GCA_051962155.1 Leifsonia sp.
GAACGCATCCACACTCAAGCAGACCACGAACTCTAAGGGCAAAGTCAAGGCCGTCCCCGTGCTTCTCGCCGGTATGGAGTACTACCTCTACAACAAGACGCTCATGGACAAGGCCGGAATCACCGCCCCCACCGACTACGCGTCGCTGGTCGCGGCCGCCGAGAAGGCCCGGGCCGCGGGCTTCAGCCCATTCGCGATGGGAGCCGCGGACGCATGGCACGACGCCGACTTCTTCACCTGGCTGAGCACGCAGTACGGTGACGGCCAGGACATCTACAAGGCCGCCGCAGGTAAGGGCAAGTGGGACAGCAAGAACCTCGTTGCGGCAGCGACCGCGTGGCAGAAGCTGTTCAAGGACGGCGTGTTCGAGGATGCCGCCACGACAGTGACCACCTACCCCAGTGCTCGTGACGACTACTTCCTCGCCGGGAAGAGCGTCTTCTTCCCGACCGGGTCGTGGCACGTCGGCGCCGCCCTTTCAACCAGCCCCGAGGTACCCGGCAGCGCGGTCGCGAAGGACGAGATCGGAATGGCGGTCTTCCCCACCGTCGGGCCGAAGGACGCCGGTGTCACCTCCGGCGTCGACTTCGCTCTGGCTATCAGCGACAGCTCGAGCGATGCGAAGCAGAAGGCGGCGGAGAAGTTCGTGAGGTTCATGGCGGACGGCAAGGGTCAGCAACTGTGGGTCAACACCCTGCAGGGCTTCCCGGTCGCCAAGAACGTCAGCGTTCAGATCGGCGATAAGGAGACCGCGCTCGCCAAGCAGAGCGTCGATCTCGTGACGAAGTCGCTGCAGGCGAGCACGAATGCTCGCAAGCCGGTTTCTCCGACGAACAGCTCGCTGGAGAACGACCTCGGCGTCGTCCTGCTGAAGATCGCCGGCGGTAGCGACCCTGCTCAAGAACTGGCCACCCTGAAGAAATAGCCGTCCAACACCGGAAGCGCATGTTCGGCGGGGTTCGCAGCCCCACCTCGAAGCCCGCCGAACCGCGCTGTGTGACCCGTTGCCAGGACGGCGTCGCGGGTTGCGCGATAGCCGCGTCGCCCGCTCACACCGCGCGGCGCGCGCGTCGTCCCAGCGCGGCGGCCGAGGCGACGACGAGCACCAGGATGCCGATCGCCTCGACGATGATCGTCTCCGGTACGAGCGTGAAGGTCCACGTCTCGTGGATGCCGAACAACCCGACCGTCAGCGCCAGCAGGAGCGAGAGCAGGCTCGCGATGATGAAGAGCAGACTGAGGACCACGACGAACTTCACCAGTGCGCCGCGGAGCGCGAACATCCCGATCGCAAGGACGATGGCTGCGATGGAGTTGAGGATGAACAGCACTCCGAGAACGCCTCCGACGCCGTCGAACACGAGGAAGAGATGAATCCCGGCGATCGCGAGAAGGACGATCCCACCGAGGATCCGCGTGACCTTCAGAAGGCCCTGGCTGCTTTCAGACATTCGACTACCTGCTTTTCTGTTGGTGCCTCTGCGGAGCGGGGCTCTATGGAGAACACGAGCTGGACGAGCAAATGGTTCGATTCGAGGATGATGACCGGCCGTAGGCATCCAGGAACCGGTTGCGGAACGCATCCATCCGCCAGACGGGCGCGGTCGGCGACGGCAGCATGCCCGGTTGCCACTTCCACGAGCTGATGCTGTCGATGACGGCCGGGTCCTTGGCGATGATACTGATCGGAACGTCGTAGTTCGCGGCCGTCCCGCTGACCACCGCGGCCGGCTGGTGGTCGCCGAGCACGATGAGCACGAGGTTCGGGTCATCGAATGTGGTGAGGAACGAGAACAGGGTGCTCATCGTGTATTCGATCGACTGGGCGTAAAGCTGCTGCACGTGGCGCGCGTCCTGCCAGACGACACTCGGCGGGAGCCCCTGCGCGGGCTGCGTGTCGTAGATCGAGCCGTCGCCGACGGCGGTCCACGGCACCTGCTGCGGCAGCGGCGTCCAGGGAGTGTGCGACGACACCAAGTCGATCTCGGCCATCAGCGGTTGGTGCGGCTTCGACAGTTCGTGCTGCTGGAAGTAGGACCAGGTGTACTGGTCGGGGATCCGCGCGTAGCTGAAGGCGGGGCCGCGGTAGCCGACGTTCTTCGCATTCAGTTGGCTGCCGAAGTGATAGAACGAGCTTCCGACCGGCCACGGTCCCGTGTCGGACGGGACGTCGCTCAGGGTCTGCCAGCCGGCCTTTCCGAAGGCGTCGCTGAGCGTGAACCGGTCACTCGAAGTCAGCTCCTCGTACCTCTGCTGCGAGTCGACCCACAGCCCGGATTGCAGTGTCGAGTGTGCCAGCCAGCTGATGCCGCCGAACGTCGACGACGTGAGGAATGCGCTGCGCTCCGAGTAGCCGTGCGCCGCCAGCTGCGCGTCTCCGCGGCGCAGCACGGCATCCACCCCGGAGGAGAACGAGGTGTTCTGCACGGCCACCTGTCCGTAGCTTTCGATGAACGCCACGATGACGTCTTTGCCCTTCAATCCGGTGAGAAGGTCGGGTGCGGGCAGATGCGCATAGGCGTCCGAAGCGGCCGCGCCTTCGTAGGCCGCCTGATCGCGGGCGGCCACCTCCACCTGATCGAGCTTCGCCGCGGCGGTCGTGACGGAATCCGATGCCGCCAGCGGCTCGCCCGGCACGAGCTGCACGCCGACGAGCGCGATGACGAGCCACCCCGCGATCGCGGTGGAGGCCCCGAGCAGGCTCGCCTTCCGGCCGCGCCGGACACCTTCGGCGAGGTGAAGCAGGGCGGCGGTGACAGCGACGACGGCCCCGGCTGACACGACGATGAGCAGCCCCAGGATGCCGAGCGCCCCGAACGGTCCGGCGGCGTCGCGGACCACGCCGTAGCCATCCATCAATTCGGGCCATCCGCTCACCACATCGAAGGGTTGCCCGACTGTGGCCGTGAACGCCCGGTCGAGTGCCGCGCTGATCGCCGCAAGCACGAAGAGGACGGCGACGAGGCTCGCGACGATGCGGCGAACCCGCCGCCACGGCAGGAACGCCAGCACGACGAGCGCCACGACGGCGTCGAGGGGAAGCCGCACGAGAGCGAGCGCCGTCCCCGATGCGACCATGCCCGGGGTCACCGCGATGACGAACAGCGTGAGAGCCGAGAGGACCGTCGCAGCGGTCGCTCTGACTGTGCGGCTGCCGGTGCGGGGACACCGCGCGCGGGGGTGGTTCACGACCTGTCCACCCCGCCGGCCCGCTGTGCGTCGTCCACCGGCGGTCCGTCGGGCTCCGCCGCGAACCGATCGGACAACGCATAACGCATCAGCACGACGTCGCCGATGGACCGTACCTCTGCGAGAGTCGCGCGCCGGTCGCTGGTCCACGGGAAGACGGCGTCGGCGACGAACCGGGGCGCGCGTCGATCCCCGACGAAGAACGGCGCGACCGCCAGGTCGAGTTCGTCGACGAGGTCCGCCGCGAGGAACTGCGTGAGCAGGGTCCCGCCCCCCTCGACCATGAGGCGCCGTACGCCCCGATCCGCCAAGTCGCAGAGCAGATCGGCCATGGTGACGACATCGCCCAACGCCACGACGGTCGCCGCGCCGCCGAGTCGCCCGCGGATGCGCGGTGCCTCCGATCGGGGGCAGTACACGAGCTTGGTCGTGTCGCCTTCCGTGAAGAACGCGGCCTGCGGATCCAAGTCGCCGGTGGCCGTCACGGTCACCTTCCAGGGCGAGGGCGTCAGGCCCGAGGCAGCGCGCCGGTCCTGTCTCTCGGGACTGTGCACGATGAGGCGCGGATTGTCGCGCCGCACCGTCCGAGCGCCGACCAGGATGGCGTCGCTGCGTGCGCGGGTCTCATCCACCCGGTCGAAGTCCGCTGGGTTCGACAGGGCGAGCCTCGGAGGGTCTGCCGAGTCGAGGTATCCGTCGAGGGAGATGGCGCAGCTCAGTGTCACATGGGGCTTGTCGGTCACGGTGATTCCTCCCGGAGATGAGGTGGGCGAGCCTCGCCACGGCTGCGCCGAGCACGGCCGCGATCATGGCGAGAACGCCGTAGAGGGTGGCGGCGGAGACACCGGTGGATGCCCCGAGACCCGCCATGGCGAACGCCCAGCCGGCCACACCCTCGCGAGGTCCCCACCCGCCGATGTTCACCGGGATGGATGCGGCGAGCAGCACGACGAACGCCAGGGTCAGCATCTGAATCGGCGGAACGCTCGCACCGACAGACCTCGTGGCGATCGCGAAAATCGCCACATGACAACCGACGACCACCACGGAAGCGGCGACGACCTGCGCGGACACCGCCGGGGAACCGAGTCCGGCACGAAGCTCGGCCGCTTCGTGCCGCAGGGCGCGCCTGACCCGCGCGCTCGCCCATCCTGCTGCGAGCGCGCACACCGCGAGCGCGGCGAGGACGGCTAGTCCGATACCGATCGCCGGGGGCAGGAACCCGCCGAACTCCGCGCCCGACGACGCAACGATCACCACGGCGAGCGCGAACTGCACCGCTTGCCCGATCGTGCGTTCCAGGACGACGGCACGCGTGGCCGCACCGACGCTTTCCGTGTCCCGGCCGTGAACGGCCGCCCGGTGCACATCGCCGACCACCCCGCCCGGGAGCACGGAGTTGAGGAACTGGGATCGGTAATACATGCGCATAGCCACCGACCAGCGCAGTCCGAGGCCGAGGCGCGCCGCGATGATTCGCCAACGCCACGCGGCCGCGGTGGTCGCGACCGCGTAGAGGACGATCGCAGCGCCGATCGCGGGTGCGTCCAGGCTCAGAAGGCCATGGAGGAACGGCCGGGCGCCGACGCGCGTTGCGATCGCGACGAGCACGCCCCCGGCTACGACGATGCGCGCGGCGAGGCGGAACGATCGCGAACGAATGACGCCGCGGACGCGTGCGCCGGCTCTCGTGACACGGGACGTCATCGCGGCCACACCAGCAGATCGAGGTGATGGACGACGGCGGAGAGCTCGCCGCGATCGAGTTGACCCCTGCGGAGCTCTCGGTAGCCTGCGCACTCGTCGCGCAGCTCCGGGCGGTACTCCTCGGCGGCATCGACCCATCCGTCGAACCAATCAGCGAGCAGCTGGGGCTCGCGGTCGTCGAGACGCCAGCTCGTTCGTGCCGTGCGCACGTTCCACCGAGCTTGGCCGAACAGCCCGCGGACGATGGGGCCGCCGTAGCGGCCGAGAAGCCGGCGCCCGTGCACCTCCCGCCGCTGGTGACCGTTGAACGCCGCTTCGAAGAGTTTGTCGCGTGCGTCCCAGGGTCGCAGTTCGACTTCGCCGGTCACGCTGAGGGAGAACAGAGCCGGAACGCCGACCTCGATGCACGCGTCCACGATGGCGTGCGCCTCGCGAGCAGTCAGCACATCCAGAAGCGCCGACGCCGTCACGAGCGAGGCGCCCTCCAGGTCCGAGCCCTGGAGCCGAGCGAGCTCACCGACACGCGAGCGTATGGAGATGGGCGCTTCGAAGAGATCGCGGGGAAGCTCGCCGTCGAGCGCTCGCTCGGTGAGACTCGCATTCCAGTCGTGCAGGGTCCAGGTCTGCGGACCGGGCAGGAGCGGAGCCAGCCAGCGCATCATGGAGCCGGTGCCGCTGCCGAGGTCGTGCACGGTGATCGGCCCGTCGGGAAGGAGGGGGAGAACCGACCGAGCGAGTTCGGGAGAACGCGCTCGAGAATCCTCCGCCTCGCGCAATGCAAGCCAGTGGCTGCCGACCTCGATGATCTCGCTCATCGTCTCGGCACCGACTCGGCACTCGTGCCCCCGCGGAGCGAGCCCTCTGCGGGTGCGATCGCGGTCTCCTCGAGAGTGGATGCGACGATCGCCGTGGTAGTGCTCCACGGAAGGGCCGCGTCGCGCGCCTTCAGCGCCGCCGCCTTTCGTTCCTGCCGTAGCGCAGGGCTTGCCCACCACCGGTGCAGCACGACCTCCAGAGCCCACGGGTCGTCCAGGGGCACGGTCATGGCCGCGGCGTCCTGGGCTATCGCCTCGGGAATGCCTCCGACTCCGCTCGTGAGGACGGGGATGCCCCGCGCGAGCGCCTCGGCGACCACCATCCCGTAGCTTTCGCCGCGTGACAGCGCGATCACGAGATCGGCGCGGGCGTAGGCCTCCTCGAGGTGTCGCCCGGTGAGGACACCCGTGAACTCGATCCGATCGGCGAGTCCCGCCGATGCGATCGCGGCCCTCAACGCGGTGACGAAGTCGGGTGCCCCCTGGAGCGATCCGACGATCGTGCACGTCCAACCGGGAACGTCGGAGCAGTCGGCCAGGGTCCTCACGAGCAGATCCTGGCCTTTGTGCGGCGCGACCGTGCCCACGCAGAGGAGACGGTCACCGGATTCGGAGGCCGTCGCCGCCGCCGCCGGATCGGTTCCCGGGTGGGCGACGGTGATCCTGGCGGGATCCGCGACGCCCTGCGCGATCAGTTCGCCGCGGGTCCAGTTGCTCGTCGCGATGATGCGCCGCGCGACTCCGTATGCTCTGCGCTCGGAGTCCGCGAGGTCGGCCGCGATCATGTGTGCGAGAACGACCAGTCGCAGGCGCGCGCCCTCGGCCGCGAGCGCATCCGGATGGCGCGTGGCGAGCAGGCCGTCGACCAGCAGCAGGGTCCCGTCGCGCAGCTGCGAAAGGGCGTCTGCGGTCTGCCGCGGCTCATCCTCCGCGACGAGGATCATCCGCACATCCCAGCCGTCCGCACGCAGTCCGTCGCGAATCCGCTGGTCGTAGACGTTGCCGCCGCTGACGCGCTCGGCATCGTCGATGGCGTCCGGGACCAGGAAGAAGACGGACGCCTCCGGGCGCGCGTTCACAGGGGCCTCGAATAGCTCGCCCACGCGATGTGGGATTCGTGAAGGGTGACCGTGATCCACGTCAGGTGCGGGCTCCCGCCGGGGGACCCCGCACCGAAACGGTCGGCGAGGCGGTCGGCGATCACCCGGCACAACACTTCCGTCGTCGTATTCATGCCGGCGAATTCGGGCTCGTCGTCGAGGTTGCGGTAGGAGAGCGCCGCCGTGATCTCCGAGAGCTCGGCTGTCGCCCGCCCGATATCGACGACCACGCCATCGGCATCGAGGTCGTCCGCGCCGAACGTCGCATCGACGATGAAGGTCGCGCCGTGCAGTCGCTGAGCTGGGCCGAAGGTCTCGCCCGTAAAGCTGTGCGCGATCATCATGTGGTCTCGCACCGTCACCGAGAAAGTCATGACGCATCCCCCCAATCGATGGTGCGGCAGAGGCCGGCGCCCGCCCCGGCGGCCAGCCCCGCCATGACCGCGGGCAGCTCGCGCCACGAGGATTCGGCTGTGAGCAGAGCATCGAACGCGGCATCGTCCAACAACCGGAGGGCCAACGCCAGGCGATCGGAGGTGGTCCGGTTGTCGCGCCGGCGGCTGGAGACCGCGCCCACTTGGCTCGACCGGATGCTGAGACGCCGGGAGTGGAAGTCAGCGCCGAGCAGCAGCCGTGCCGGACGGTCGGCGTACCAGCTGGCCTCGATGACCTCACCGTCCGTGACGACGGTTTCGAGCGCGAGCTGCAGCCCGGCATCCGACCCGCTCGTGTTGATGACCACGTCGCGGTTGTCGGGTGCAGTGTCCGGCTCCACGAACGTCACCCCGAGCCGGTCGGCAACGGCTTGCCGTGACGGGTCGATATCGACGAGGGCGACGTCGACTCCGGGGATCCCGCGGGCGAGGCGTGCGACGCAACATCCGATCATCCCCGCCCCGACGATCGTGACCCTGTCTCCGAGGAGCGGCGCCGCATCCCATAAAACGTTGACTGCGGTCTCGACAGCCCCGGCGAGCACGGCCCGCCGGGCCGGCACTCCGTCCGGCACGGGGACGACGGCCTCTGCGGGCACGACGAACGCCGACTGGTGGGGGAAGAGCGTGAAGACGGTGCGCCCGCGGAGCGTCGCGGGCCCTTGCTCGACCACCCCGACGTTCAGATAGCCGTACTTCACCGGGCCGGGGAAGTCGCCCTCCTGAAAAGGGGCCCGCATCCGTTCGCGCTCGCTCGCGGGCACGTGGCCGCCGAACACCGACGTCTCCGTGCCGCGGCTCACGCCGGTATGCAGGGTCCGGACGAGGACGTCGCCGTCGCCGGGCGGTCGGAGGGGCGCGGACCGAAGAACGCCGACGCCGGGCTCCTCCGTCCAGAACGCAATAGCCTCGAGCACATCCGCCCCTCTCTGAACCATCGGTGCGCCTGTGGCGTGTTAATGAAAGTAGTGCCCTATCAAGAGACACGAGAAGCGCATGGGAAGAGTTCAACTCGAAGCGGCCGGATGGGCGTTCGCCGGCTCGGCATTCGCGGTGATCGTGCTCGCGGTGCACGGGCAGACTGTCCCACCGCTGTCGGCCGGATGGCTGGCAACCCTTGCATACCTGCTCATCTCGAACGTGCTGCTGGTCCGCGGGCTGCGGCATCGACGTTCGGTGCGTCTCGGGCCGGCCAACGTCATCACGATGACGCGTTCGACGCTGGTCGGTCTGATCACCGGACTGGTCGTCGCGTCCTTCACGACGGCGATCGCTGTGGTCCTCCTCGTCGCGCTCGTCATCCCCGCGCTGGCACTCGACGCGGTCGACGGCTGGGTCGCCAGGCGCACGGGAACGACGACCGAACTGGGCGCCCGCTTCGATATGGAGGTGGATGCGTTCCTCCTGCTCGCGCTGAGCGTGTACGTCGCGCAAAGCTTGGGGGTGTGGGTTCTCGCCATCGGTTCGATGCGTTACGCGTTCGTGGTCGTCGGGTGGGCGCTGCCCTGGTTCCGCCGGAGGCTCCCGCCCCGCTACTGGCGCAAAGTGGTGACAGCCGTCGCCGGGATCGCTTTGGCCGCAGCAGCATCCGACATGTTCGGCTGGGTGGGCAACGTGTTCGTGGCGGCCGCCCTCGCGCTGCTCATCGAGTCGTTCGGAAGGGACGTCGTCTGGCTGGTCCGCAGGCGAGCTGACGAGGTGGCCGTGCGGCCGCCGGTGGGAGCGAAGGCGGAGAGCGTCGAATGACAGTCAGAACCGAGAGTCGCATCACCGTCGCGGGGAGTGTCGGCGACGTGTGGGCCTATCTGTGTGACGTGGAACGCTGGGCGGAGTGGGCGCCGACGGTGCTCGAATGCCGGGTTCGCGGCGGCGGACCGCTGCAGGCCGGCGGCTGGGTGGAGCAGCGAGCGAGAGACCTGGGGTGGAATCACCGCCGGCGTGAGCGCGTGACCGCCGTCGACCCGCCGCACTCCATGGCCTTCGCCGGCACGATGGGAAGCTCCGTTGCGCGCTGGGGGATGGAATTCGAGCCTGCCGGCGACGGGCACACCGACGCGATGATGTGGGTGGAGGTCGACCTCGCCAACGTCATGCGCGCCATCCCCGCCCGCGTCCTCGCGCGCCAGGTGCAGCGCGTGAGCGATATCGAGATGGCGGGGATCAAGGGCGCGGTCGAGCGCGATCTGCGGCAGGGCGCGGAGTCATCGTGAGTGGAACAGACCGAACCCGCGAGCACCTGATCGAGACGTACCGCAAGAAGGCCGCGCATTACGACCTCATCTCCCGGCTCTACCCCGTGCCCGGCTACCCCCAACGGACGCAGCGGTCCCGTGCAGTGAAGGAACTCGGCCTCCGCCCGGGTGACAGAGTGGTCGACATCGCGTGCGGCACAGGCCTGAACTTCCCGCTGATCGAGGAGGCGATCGGCCCCGGAGGCCGGATCGTCGGCGTCGATCTGACCGACGCGATGCTCGCCCGCGCCGAGGATCGCATCACGGCGAACGGCTGGAGCAACGTCAGTCTCGTGCAGGCCGATGCCGCCGAGTTCGTCTTCCCCGGCACGGTGGACGCGATCCTCTCGACCTACGCTCTGACGCAGGTGCCCGAGTGCGGACGGGTCATCGCCCACGGGGCAGACGCCCTCTCCGCTGCCGGTCGCTGGGTCGTTCTGGATCTGAAGATCCCCGACCGAACGCCTCGCTGGCTGTCGCAGCTCGCAGCCGCCGCGGTGCGGACCTCAGCCTCCCTCGACGAGTGGATCGCGCGCCGTCCCTGGGAGTCGATCCGCGCCGCCATGCAGGAAAGCCTGGCCGATTCCTCCTGGACCGAGCTGTGCTTCGGGACGGCGTTCCTCGCCGCCGGCTCGGGCCGCAGAGACGTGACTCCGCAGGAGCGGCCCCCTGATCCGGCGGGACAGGAGGGATCATCCTGAGTTGCTACTTGCCTTCGGCCTCGCGGGAGACCGGTGCCCATGAGGCCCACTCATCGAGGCGCTGCTGGTAGACGATGGGGGCCAGCTGGGTGAGTCCCTCGCCGAAGAAGATGCGCTTGGGGGCTACTTCGGCGTCGACGATCTTGAGGATTGCGGACTTGAAGCCGACGGGCTCCGGGAGCACGACCTGTGCGCGCTGCTCGGCCATGTTCTCGTGGAGAGCCGCGTAGGCGGGATGTGCGTCGGCGACGACGGCGGAGGAACCAGCCCAGTCGGTGTCGAAGCCGCTGGGCTCGACCAGAGTGACCTTGATGCCGAAGCCGGCGACTTCCTGAGCCAGTGCGTCCGTCATCCCTTCCAATGCCCACTTCGACGCGTGGTAGCCGCCGAGGGTCGGGAACGCGACGATGCCACCTATCGTGGAGATCTGGATGATGTGACCCGCCTGCTGCTCGCGAAGGATCGGGAGAACCGCCTGTGTGACGTGGAAGGCGCCGAAGAAGTTCGTCTCGATCTGGTCGCGGAGCTGCTGCTCAGTGATCTCCTCGACCGTGCCGAACAGCCCGTACCCGGCGTTGTTGATGACGACGTCGATTCGCCCGAATGCCTCGTGCGCGGCCGCGACCGCAGCGAACACCTGGTCGCGGTCGGTGACGTCCAGCTCGACGGGAAGAACCGCGTTGCCGTATCGCTCAGCCAGGTCGCTGATGCTGTCGGTGTTCCGCGCGGTCGCGGCGACCTTCTCGCCACGTTCAAGCGCGGCGAGGGCGAACTCGCGGCCGAAGCCTTTGGATGCGCCGGTGATGAACCAGACTTTGCTCATGATGTGAACCTCCTGTTGGTGTGGACGGCAACCGCACATGGGAGGCTGTCCGGATTGTTTGAGTTCGTTGTGTGGCTGGCGGAGTGGAACGTCACAGCTGCCTACTGAGCAGCTCGGCACTTCCGCGTCGTGCAGCGAGCGAGCTGGTGAGCACTTCGCGCAGCTTTGCGGCCTGCTTGTCGATCGCCTGCGGGCCGTTACCCGTCAGCAGCCGAACTGACGGTTCGTAAGCCACGGTCGCGGCGGAGATGTTCAGCGGCGACGTCACGGTGAAGCCGGCTTCCTTGATCGCCTCGTCGACGAAGAACGACACCCGCGTCTTCTTGCCGGGAACATGCGGATAGCCAAAACGCATCGCGATCCGCTCGCCCACCTTGGGCACGACCGAGATGGTGGCGTCGAGGAACGGATTCTTCTCTACTGAGTACGGCCTCCCACCTTCGTCGATACGCCGCAGGGTCGAGGTCATCGCCAGGGGCGCATGGCAGATGAGCGAGATCGCGACCTGGTTCTCCCTGGCGAGATGGAGGGTCTCACCGATCCACGGGTTGTCCCGGAAGTCGACCATCGGTGCGTGACCGCCAGGGGCGTGAAGGAAGTCGAAGTCGGCGAAGCTGAAAGCATCTTCCGCGTCGCGATGGCGCTGAACGAGGTCTTTCAGGGAGTGGAAAGTGGTCGTGGGGAGGGTACTGAGACGGCGAATCAGTTCGGGACGGAAATCGGCCACCTCCGGCTCACTGTTCGGCAACAGCTCGGACACGGGGATCCGACCGATGTGGCGCTCGAGGAGCTGGATCTCCTGCTCGCGGCGGGCGGCGAGATCGGAGTGGCGGCGACGGAACGACTCGGCGTCGAACGAACGTCGACCCTGCTCCACACCGAGCGGGATCGCCTTCGATGCGGTCTTCTCGATGGCGTGCATCGCCAGACTCATGCTGTTGATATCGAGCTGGGGCGTGCGCCCGTCAGGGGTTGCGAAGGTGAACTCGTACTCGCCTTCGAATTCCTTGAGCACCTGCGCCATCTCCACCAGGAAGAACCCTGTGGAGATGGACGGCACACCGGCAGGGGCGGCGAGGGGAAGCCGGCGCCCGGAGGAAATGAGGATCAGTGCGCGGCGCTTGGCGTTCGGCATCTCGATTGCTCCCTTGTTTCGTCTAGGGGATGAGTTCGTGGACTCGAAGAACCCGAGAGCCACTATATGCCAAATATGCCTCTCAGTGTCAACTTTGTCGTGTCATGCTAGTCTGATGGCATGACAAGCCCTCCTCTTTCAGTGCGCGAACGCTCGCGCCGGGCAGTCCGCGACGAACTGACGCAACTGGCCCAGTCGCTGTTCGTCGAAAAGGGGTATGACGAAACCACCATCGACGACCTCGCCGCAGCGGCCGGCATGTCAAAACGCACCTTCTTCCGCTACTTCGCCTCCAAAGAGGACCTCGTCGTCGGCAAGTACGAGGTTCTCGGCGAACAACTCGCCGAGGACCTCGCCGAACGCCCGTCCGACGAACCGCTCTGGGCCTCCCTGCGGCACGTGTTCGACCGTGTCGTCCGCTACTTCGAGAGCGAGACACGGAGCGCGACGACCATCGCGATGGAGAACATCGTCCGGGATCATCCCTCACTCAACGCCAGCTACCTCGACCGGATATCCCGGATGCAGGAACTCGTCCTCGCCGAAGCCCGCACCCGCGCGGGCCGGCAGGACCCCGCTGACCCCCGCATCCACGCCATCGTCGGCGCAGCCTTCTCCTGCCTCATCGCTGCCTGGACCACCTGGCTCGCCACCGACCAATCGCAGCCATTCGGCGATCTCCTCGACCAAGCCATGGGTGCCATCCACCCCAGCTGAAACACGCCGCCACGACGGTGCCCCCGACCGACGGATTCCCTGCGGTTGCGATACTGGACGGGTGCGCATCACCGCGAAGGTCGATTACGCCGTCCGTGCCTGGAGCCGATCCTCACGCTCGCTTCGGTCGCCGCGCACACGAAGAGGATCGGCCTCATCGCCACCGCATCCACCACCTTCTACGACCCCTACAACCTCGCCCGCTTGTTCTCCACGCTGGACCACCTGAGCAGCGGCCGCGCCGGCTGGAACATCGTCACCAACGCATCCGAGGACGCCGCAGTCGGATAGCGCCCCTCCCTCCCGGTGAGGTGCTCGTTGTTGCACGCTCGCACGGCGTGTCGGATGCAACGACGAGCACCTCGGCAAATGGCGTGGTTCGTCTCCGCGGCCGCGGGCGCTGCAAGCATTGAAAACGCTGCGCGGGTTGGCTACCGTGAAGGTTCACGACGACGTATCGGAGGCACGCGTGGGCATGGTGGACGCAAGCGGTTCAGAACTGATCCTGGACCAGCCCGCGAGGTACTTCCATGAGGCGTTCCTGCTCGGAAACGGTTGGCTTGGCGCCACCGCGTACGGCAATGTCGGTATCGAAAGGTTCGACCTGAATCTGGATTCGGTGTGGTCGGGCGGGCCGCTCAGCGACGTGGCCGGCCCCGATCCGTCGATCGTCCGAGAGCTTCGCGAGGCTGTCGTGGAGCGTGATCACGATCGAGCCGACACGCTCGCCCGCACCCTGCAGGGCTCCGCCTGGACGCAGTCGTTCCAGCCGCTCGGTGGCCTCTCCTGGAGCTGGTCATCCGATGCGGCGACCGGCTATTCGCGTCGCCTGGACCTCCGGACAGCCGTGACGACCGTTGAGACCTCGGACGCGACGATGGCGGCGTTCGTGTCCCATCCGGACGGCGTCCTCGTCGCTGAGACCACCGGCGCCGCATCCTTTGAGCTGAGTTTCGCGTCCCCGCACGACGGGGTCGACGTGTCGATGTTCGAGCACGACGGTGCGCAGTGGCTCATCGCCAGCGGCCGGGCACCGGCCAGGGTGCTTCCCAACTACGTCGACTCCGACGAAGCCGTCACGTACTCCGACGAGACGCCCGACGCCGAGGGGAAGGTGGACGCGGGAATCGGCTGGGCCGTTGTCGCGCTGGTGGAACATGTCTCTGGCGGCGCCCGCCTCATCGCCACAGCGGAGAGCGGCTTCTCTGGATGGGCGGAACGCCCGACGGCCGACCCGGCCGCGCTCTTCGAAGCTGCACGCTCTCGAATCGAATCGGCGCGCCGATCGTCGACAGACGAACTGCGGCAGCGTCACATCGCCGACTACAGCGAGTTGTTCGGTCGCGTTTCGCTGGACCTTTCACCGTCCGGGTCGGCATACGCGACCGACGCGGAGCGGTACTTCAACTTCGGCCGCTATCTCCTCATCTCCAGTTCACGGCCGGGCACGCAAGCGGCCCACCTTCAGGGGATCTGGAACATCGACGTCCGCCCCGGCTGGAGTTCGAACTACACGGCCAACATCAATACCCAGATGAACTACTGGGGTGCGGAAGTCGCCGCGCTGGGCGAACTCCACGAGCCGCTCTTCGATCTCACCCGTGACCTCGTGGATGCCGGATCCGGAACCGCACGGCTGTTCTACGGTTCCCGCGGGTCCACCGTCCATCACAACACAGACCTCTGGCGATTCACGCAACCCGTCGACGGGGACCCGCAATGGGCGAACTGGTCAACGGGGCTGGCGTGGCTCGCAACGCATCTCGGGACGCATCTCGACTTCACCTGGTCCGAAGAGTTCGCCCGCGACACGGCGTTGCCTGCGCTGCGGGCGGTGTCCGGGTTCTTCCTCGACCAGCTGGTCGACGCGGGCGACGGTGGACTGGTCGTGGCGCCCTCGACCTCGCCGGAGCACCGATTCATCGACTCGGCCGGGACCACCGGAGCGGTCACGCTCGGAGCCTCGATGGATCAGGAACTGGCGTGGGAGGTCTTTTCCCGGCTCCTCTGGTGCGCTGATGCGCTCGGGTACTCCGACGAACTCACGTACGAGGTTTCGCGCGCGCTCCCGCAGTTGAGGCTTCCGTCCACCGACAGCGATGGCCGGCTCTGTGAATGGCTCCCGGAACTGGCCCCGACAGAGCTGGGCCATCGGCATCTATCGCACCTGTACGGGATGTTCCCGGGCGTCCGGATAACCGAGACCAGGACTCCCCGCGAAGTCGAGGCTGTTCGCGCTGGATTGAAGCACCGCCTCGAGAACGGCAGCGGACATACCGGCTGGAGCCAAGCGTGGGTCCTCTGTCTCGCTGCTCGTCTGCGGGATGCGAATCTGGCTTCCGAGTCGCTTCGCGTCCTCGTGCACGAGCTGAGCTCGCCGTCGCTTCTGGATCTGCACCCGCACGGCGACTGGCCCGGCGACATGATCTTCCAGATCGACGGCAACCTCGGCGCGATCGCCGGGATCGCGGAACTCATCGTCCAAAGCCACGACGGCGCGATCTCCCTTCTTCCCACGCTGCCGGACGAATGGTCTGCAGGAACGGTTTCGGGGCTGAGGGTACGGGGAGGCCTGGCGGTGAGTATGGCCTGGGCCGACGGTCAGCTCGAGCGGGCCGAGATCGCGGGCCATTACGTCGGCGATCTCGTTGTCGAAGTCGACGATTCGCTCGACCTCGTCGTCACCGACTCGGCGGGCGACCCAGTAGCACTTTCACCCGTCACCCCGGCCCCGCCGGGGCGAGCCCGCTGGCAGTGGGATGGTCGCCTCGGCGAACAATGGACGGTCACGCCCACGCCATGACACGCAGGTCGAATAGGGGGAACTGATGGCGAAGCGGATAACGATCCTCGACGTGGCAGCGGAGGCCGGCGTGTCCCGCCAGACGGTGACACGCGCCATCAACGGAATGGGCGACATCAGCGAAGCCACTCGAGAGCGAGTGCTTCAAGCCAGTCAGCGCCTCGGCTACCGGCCGAGCCGCTTCGCCCGGAATCTCGTCGATCGCAACAAGACCCATGCCGTGGGGCTCGTCGTCGCGTCGTTCGTGAACCCCTATTTCACGGACATCGCCGGCGACATGATCGCTGGGGCGATGGACCGCGGGTGGCAACTGATCATGGCGCCAGGAGACGCCGATCGCCCGACGGTTCTCGACCTTCTCTCTCGCCAGGTCGACGTCATCGTGGGTCACTTCGGCGATGACGACGAAGCTCTGATCGCAGAGAGCAACAACACTCCGATCATCAAGCTCGAAGACAAGGCGCACATCCGAGGAGTGCATGCCGTCCAGATCGACATCGAAGCCGGCATCCGGATCGCAGTCGACGAGCTCGCAGCTCGAGGAGCACGGAGATTCGGCATGGTCGACTCGGGTTACACGCGTCGTGGGGGGAACGCGTACGAACCATCGCCGCGGCGGAGGTACTTCGAGAACCAGGTCGGCTCCCGGCTGAGCGCCGTCGTGGTCGGGGATGAGACCATTTCCGGCGGCGGTGCTGCGTTCCTCCAGCTGATGGAGTCGCATCCCGACACGGACGCGGTCATCATGTTCAACGACCTGATGGCGTTGGGTGCGGTTCAAACAGCCCAGGCCCGTGGGCTCGACGTACCCGGCGGGGTCCGCATCATGGGAATAGACGGTCTCGCGCTGGGTGAAGCCGTGAACCCGCAACTGACGTCCATCGCCCTGGACCGGCACGCGCTCGCAACGAACGCTCTGGAGATCGCGGAGACCATCGCCGCGGACGACTTCGCACCCCGCGAACCGATCAACATCCTGCTCGAGCCCCGTATCCTCTGGCGGGACTCCGCATGAAGGGATTCAGAAGGTCATGATCCGCCACCGGGAACTGCTCAACAACGGGTGGACCTTCGCGTTCGGCCAGCAGGCCGGCGCGGAGACCGACCCCACCGATCCGGGGTGGTTCGATGTCGGTTTGCCGCATTCTTTCGACCTGCCCGACTTTCGCGAGCAGCGGTTCTACACCGGGTACGGATGCTATCGGCGAAGCGTCGAAGTGCGTGAGGAGTGGATCGGCTCGTGGATCGCACTCGAGTTCCTGGGGGCCTTCCAGGTCACTGATGTGTTCGTCAACGGCGTCCAGGTCGGTCGCCACGAAGGCGGATACACACCTTTCATCGTCGACGTCACCTCGGCCGTCCGGGCCGGTGCCAACGATGTCTTTGTGCGCGTGGACAACCTCTGGAACCCCGGATTGGCTCCCCGCGCCGGCGATTACAGCTTCACCGGAGGCATCTACCGCGATGTGAGCCTGCTGGTGGCGCCCACGGTTCGACTCGACTGGTACGGCATCGGGGTGACCACCCCCGAGGTCGACGCCGAGGCGGCTACGGTGACGGCCACCATCGATATGGTGAACGACACGGACACCGAGGTGACCGTCTCCGTGGAGGGTGTCGTGAGGTTCGGCGGTGAGGAGGTGCTGCTCCTGACCGGCGACGGTCCGACCATTCCCTCCGGCGGGACGCGGACGGCGCAGCTGTCCGGCGTTCTCCGCCGGCCCCGGCTGTGGCACCCCGATCACCCGGACCTGTATCGGCTCGAGGTGTCCGTGTCGATCGACGGAGCGGCAACGGATCGCGACTCCGTCGACTTCGGCGTCCGCTGGTTCGAGTTCACGCCTCACGATGGGTTCTTCCTCAACGGCGAAAGGCTCGACCTCCACGGGGCGAACGTTCACCAGAACCACGGTGGATGGGGAGACGCCGTCACACGCGCCGGCATGCGCCGGGACATCGCGATGATCAAAGCCCTCGGGATGAACATCATCCGGGGATCGCACTACCCGCACCATCCGTTCTTCACCGCCGAATGCGACCGCCAGGGGCTCCTGTACTGGTCCGAGCTCCACTTCTGGGGGATCGGCGGGGAGAACGTCGACGGCTACTGGTTCGCAAGCGCCTACCCGGTCCACGAGGAGCATGAGGCTGCCTTCGAGGAGAGCCTGCGCCGAGCCCTTCGCGAAATGGTCCGAACACAGCGGAACCACCCCAGCATCGTCACGTGGAGCATCGGCAACGAGGCCTTCTTCAGCGACGACCACGTCATCGAGAAGGCCAAGGCTCTCACGGTCGAACTCGTCGAGCTGGCCCACGAGCTCGATCCGTCGCGACCGGCGGCCGTCGGCGGCGCGCAGCGGAAGGGATTCGACACTCTCGGTGACGTCGCAGGCTACAACGGCGACGGCGCAGCACTGTTCCAGGATCCCGGCATCCCCAACATCGTGAGCGAGTACCACGGCGCCGGCGGCCTCGGTGCCGGCGACTTCGAGGTCCACGGGGAATACGGCGTCGAAGAGGATCTCCGGTGGCGGTCGGGGAAGATCCTCTGGTGCGCGTTCCATTACAAGACCGTCGCTGACGGCGCGGGCCTGGGCGGGATCGTCAACTACTTCCGGGTCCCGCGCCGCCCCTACTACTGGTACCGCGAGAAACTCCGCGGCGTCCCGCGACCCGACTTCCCCGAGCCCGGCACCGCGGTGAGCATTGCCGTTCACGCCGACGAGGGGACCATCCCGACCGACGGCACCGGGGACACCAAGCTGACCGCCACGCTCCGGGACAGCGCCGGCCGGCACGTCGACGACAAGCGCGCGATCACCTTCACCGTCGTCGAAGGAGCTGGGCTCTTCCCGTCCGGTCGCAGCATCACGCTTTCGCCGGACGACGACAGTGTGATCGACGGCACCGCAGCCATCGAGT
>JBQCCO010000280.1:0-10159 GCA_051962155.1 Leifsonia sp.
GATCTCGCTGAGCCGCGTCACCGACGAGTTCATCGCCTACCTGCGCGACCTCGACACCGACGAGAGCCTGGACGAGGCGAGCGAGTTCCTCCTCGTCGCGGCGACGCTGCTCGACCTGAAGGTCGCCGGGCTCCTGCCCCAGGGGGAGCTGGTGGATGCGGAGGACGTGGCCCTGCTCGAGGCCCGCGACCTGCTGTTCGCGCGGCTGCTGCAGTACCGGGCGTTCAAGGAGGCGTCCGGCTGGTTCGCCGACCGGCTGGAGGCGGAGGGCCGCCGGCATGCCCGCCTGGTGCGCCTGGAGGACAAGTTCCGCCAGCGCACTCCGGAACTCGTCTGGACGCTCAGCCTCGACGACTTCGCGGCTCTCGCCACGCTGGCGATGACGCCGCGGGAGGTCCCCGTCGTCGGACTCGACCACCTGCACGCCCCGCTGGTGAGCATCCGGGAGCAAGCGGCCGTCGTCGTGGGGATGCTGCGGCACGGCGAGCCGATGAGCTTCCGGCAACTGGTGGCCGGCGCCGAGCAGAAGGGCGTCGTGGTGGCGCGGTTCCTCGCGGTGCTCGAGCTGTATCGCCGTGCCGCGCTGGCGTTCGAGCAGCTGGAGCCGCTCGGCGAGCTGACGTTGCGGTGGACGGCGGAGCACTGGTCCGAAGAGAATCTGTCGAATCTGGGAGCCGACTATGACGGTTGAGAACACGGCCGAAGCGCCCGACGTGGCCGAAGTGGAGGACGCGCCCGACGCGAGCGACTTCGTCGAAGGCGCCGAGGCGACCGACACCACCGAGGTGCCGGCCCCGGTCGAGGACGCGCAGATCGAGCGCGCGCTCGAGGCGATCCTCATGGTGGCCGACGAGCCGATGAGCCTGATCACCCTGGCGACGGCGCTCGGCGCGCCCGTGAAGCGCGTGCGCGCGGCGGTCGCCACGCTCGTGGCCGACTTCGACGGCGAGGGCGGCGGCGTTCGCCGCGGCTTCGAGCTGCGGGAGGTCGGCGGCGGATGGCGGATCTACGTCCGCGAGGAGTTCGACCCGGTCGTCTCCGGCTACGTGCTGCAGCAGAATCCGACGAAGCTGTCGCAGGCGGCGCTCGAGACGCTCGCTGTGATCGCGTACAAGCAGCCGATCAGCCGCGGCGCGATCGCCTCCATCCGCGCGGTCAACGTGGATTCGGTGGTGCGCACGCTGCTCGGCCGCGGACTCATCACCGAGCTGTTCACCGACAGCGAGACCGGTGCCATCAACTACGGCACGACGGACCTGCTGCTCAGCCAGCTGGGCATCAACTCCGTCGACGAGCTGCCGAAGATCTCACCGCTGCTGGCGGACGGCGCAGAAGGGTTCGAGGGCGATGTCCGCTGAGTCGGGTTCGGAGGGCGAGCGCCTCCAGAAGGTCATGGCGGCTGCCGGTGTCGCGTCGCGGCGGGTGTCGGAGGACCTCATCGTCGCGGGCCGCGTCACGGTCAACGGGGCGGTCGTCCGCGAGCTCGGGACCCGGGTCGACCCGTTGAGCGACAAGGTCGCCGTCGACGGAACCGCCGTCCAGCTGGACACGACGCGCCGTTACGTGATGCTGAACAAGCCTGTCGGAGTGGTGAGCTCGATGCGCGACGAGCAGGGACGGCCGGACCTGTCGCGCTTCACCGCGGACTATCCGGAGCGGCTGTTCAACGTCGGCCGGCTGGATGCGGAGACCTCCGGGCTGCTCATCCTCACCAACGACGGGGAGCTCGCGCACGTGCTCGCGCATCCCTCGTTCGGCGTGACGAAGACCTACATCGCGCGCGTGCGCGGGGTCGTCACCCCGCAGACGATCGGGCGCCTGACCAAAGGCGTCGAGCTGGATGACGGCCCGATCGCCGCGGACAAGGCCAAGCTGCTGCAGTCGAACCCGCACGGCGACGACTCGCTCGTCGAGATCACACTGCACTCCGGGCGCAACCGGATCGTGCGCCGGATGCTCGCCGAGGTCGGGCATCCCGTCATCGAGCTGGTGCGCCGGCAGTTCGGGCCGCTGCACCTCGGGACGCTGAAGTCCGGGCACATGCGCGACCTGACGAAGGCGGAGCTCGGGCAGCTGCTGACCATCTCGCGCGAGGACCGCTGATCCTCCTCTCCTCCGCGCTCGGTCGGAAACGGAGGCGTTTCGTCGCCCCTCCGCCCTGCCCGCCTCCGTTTCCCGCATCCGGTGCGGGGTCGCACGGGATCTCCTCCCTTTCCGCAGGATGGACGCCGGAGTCGGAAACGGAGGGGACCGCTGCCGCGGCACCGACCTCTCGCCGGAAACAGAGGATGTCTGCGCTGGTTCGGGCCGAAGCATCCTCCGTTCCCTGCGCCCGTGCGGAAGCCGTCGGCGGCGCTGACTAAAGTGGACGGGTGAACGACATTCCCGCCCGCCTCTCCGGCCCTGTCCGCGTCGTCGGCGCGGGGCTGCTCGGCGCCTCCGTCGGACTCGGGCTGCGCGCCCGAGGTGTCGACGTGCTGCTCGCCGACGCCTCGCCCGCCCACCTGCGGCTGGCGGCGGACTACGGCGCCGGCCGGCTGGACGACGGGGGAGCGGAGCCCGCGCTGATCGTCGTCGCCGTTCCGCCCGACCTCACGGGCCGGGTGGTGGCCGAAGAGCTGGCCGCGCATCCGGGCGCGGTGGTGACGGATGTGGCGAGCGTGAAGGTCGCGCCCCTCTCGGAGCTGGAGGAGTCCGGTGTGGACCTCGCCCGGTACGTCGGCGGGCATCCGCTGGCCGGCCGCGAGCGCGGCGGACCGTCCTCGGCGCGGGCCGACCTCTTCATCGGGCGTCCGTGGGTGGTGACGGCGCGGCCGGAGAACCCGCGCTCGGCGGTCAGCCTGGTCGAGTCGCTCATCCTCGACCTCGGCGCCGTCCCGGTCGAGATGGATGCGGCCCAGCACGACGCGGCGGTGGCTCTCGTCTCGCACGCCCCGCAGATCGTGTCGTGCCTCATGGCCAAGCGGCTGACCGACTCGCCCGACACCGCCCTCGCGCTGGCCGGCCAGGGCGTCCGCGATGTCACGCGGATCGCCGCGAGCGAGCCGGAGCTCTGGGTCCAGATCCTGGGCGCCAACGCGCCCGCCATCGTCGAGATCCTGCATGCCTACCGCGACGATCTCGACCGGGTGCTCGTCGCGCTCGGCGATATCGACGCCGCAGGCGCCCGGCGGACGATCGCCGAGGAACTCGCCGGCGGGAACGCCGGTGTGTCCCGGCTCCCGGGCAAGCACGGCCAGGACCGGAAATATTCGCGCTTCGTGGTGATGGTCGAAGACCGGCCGGGCGAGCTCGCCCGGTTGCTGGACGAGCTCGGAGAGCTCGGCGTGAACCTGGAGGACCTGCGCCTGGAGCACTCGCCGGGCGCGGCGTTCGGCCTCGCCGACATCGCCGTCCTGCCCGAAGTGCTGCATCGCACCGTGGACGACCTGACCGAACGTGGATGGAGGATCACCGGATGACCGGGACGACCGTGGTCGCCGTCGACGGACCGGCCGGAAGCGGCAAGTCGAGCGTCAGCAAGGCGACCGCCCGCCGCCTCGGCTGGGCGTACCTCGACACCGGCGCCGCCTACCGCGCCCTCAGCTGGTACGTGATCGCCCGCCGGGTCGATCCCACCGACGCCGGAGCGGTGATCGCCTCGCTGCCGGACTTCGACTATCGCATCGGCACCGACCCGGACACCTACCACGTCTTCGTCGGCGACGCCGATGTGACCGAGACGATCCGCACGCCCGAAGTGACCGCGGCCGTCAGTGCGATCGCGCGCGTCCCGGAGGTGCGCGCCTTCCTCACCGGGCTGTTCCGCGACATCATCCAGCACTCCGATCGGGACGGCATCGTGGTGGAGGGCCGCGACATCACCACGGTGGTCTGCCCCGATGCGCCGGTGCGCATCCTGTTGACCGCCGACGAAGCCGTTAGAATGGCCAGGCGTTCCGCGGAGCTGGCAGATCACTCCGCCGCCCATGTCGGCGAGGCCCTGCGGAGGCGCGACGCGGCAGACTCCCGAGTCGTCGACTTCATGAATGCCGCAGACGGTGTGACCACCGTCGATTCCACCGACCTCGATTTCGACCAGACCGTCGACGCGGTCATCCAGGTCGTACAGAAAGCAGCCCATGTCTGACATCGAAAACGAGCCCACCGGCGAGGACGACCTCGTCGTCCGGCTCTCCGAGCTCGACGAGGACCTCGCGGTCCAGCGGGCGAACGCGCTCCGCAGCGGCCTCGAGGAGTACGAGCTCGAAGAGAGCGACCTCGATCTCCTCGAGATCGCCGGCGAGGATGTCGAAGGCATCACCTACCTGCCCGCGCTGCCGGTGCTCGCCATCGTCGGCCGCCCGAACGTCGGCAAGTCGGCGCTCGTGAACCGCATCCTCGGTCGCCGTGAGGCCGTCGTAGAGGACACCCCTGGCGTGACGCGCGACCGCGTCTCGTACCAGGCGGAGTGGAACGGCCGGAAGTTCACCCTGGTCGACACCGGCGGATGGGAGCCCGATGCCCGCGGCATCGACGCGTCCGTCGCGGCGCAGGCCGAGGTCGCGATCGACCTGGCCGACGCCGTCCTCTTCGTCGTGGATGCGACGGTCGGCCCGACCTCGACCGACGAGCGTGTCGTCCCGCTGCTGCGGAAGTCCGACAAGCCCGTCTTCCTGGCCGCCAACAAGGTCGACGACACGCGCCAGGAGCCGTACGCCGCCGAACTGTGGTCCCTCGGGCTGGGCGAGCCGCATCCCGTCTCCGCCCTGCACGGCCGCGGGGTGGCGGACCTGCTGGACGAGATCCTGAAGGTCCTGCCGGAGGAGTCGGCCTTCGCCAAGCGCGAGGTCGGCGGCCCGCGTCGCGTGGCCATCATCGGCCGGCCGAACGTCGGCAAGTCCTCGCTGCTCAACAAGACGGCGGGGGAGGAGCGCGTGGTCGTCAACGATCTCGCCGGCACCACTCGCGACCCGGTCGACGAGCAGGTCGAGCTCGGCGGCAAGGTGTGGCGGTTCGTCGACACCGCGGGCATCCGGCGCCGGGTGCACCTGCAGCAGGGCGCCGACTTCTACGCCTCGCTCCGCACCTCCACGGCGTTGGAGAAGGCGGAGGTCGCGGTCGTCGTCCTCGACGTGAGCGAGCCGATCAGCGAGCAGGACGTCCGCATCATCGACCTCGTCCTCGAGTCGGGCCGTGCGCTCGTGCTCGCGTTCAACAAGTGGGACCTCCTCGACGACGAGCGCCGCCGCTACCTGGAGCGCGAGATCGAGCAGGACCTCGCGCACGTGTCGTGGGCGCCACGCGTCAACATCTCGGCTCGCACGGGCCGGCACCTGGAGAAGCTGGTCCCGGCACTGGAGCTGGCGCTCGAGTCGTGGGACACTCGCATCCCGACCGGCAAGTTCAACGCCTTCCTCGCCGAGCTGACCGCAGCGCACCCGCACCCGGTCCGCGGCGGCAAGCAGCCGCGCATCCTGTTCGGCACGCAGGCGACGAGCCGCCCGCCGACATTCGTGGTCTTCACGACGGGCTTCCTCGATCCCGGCTACCGGCGGTACATCATCCGCCGCCTCCGCGAGGTCTACGGCTTCGACGGGTCGCCGATCGTGCTGAACATGCGCGTGCGCGAGAAGCGCAAGCGCTAACCGTCGCTGGCGCGAACCGTCCGCGCCGCCCGTGTCAAGAGCGACACGCGGGCGGTTCGCGCGATGTTCACGTCACCGGAGCCCCCAAAGAGGGGGCGACCATAACGGGGGTATTTGTACCCCTGTCTGTCCTCACTATGGTGGACAACTGGGAGCTACCCGACCGTGTCCGCCCGAGGGCACGGGCTCCCGTCACCCGAGGACCGTACCCGATCATGAGTTCTACAGCTGCATACACCCCTGCCCGAAAGCGCCAGCTCGGCTCCGAGAAGCGCACTGAACCGCTCCCGACGGTCCACCCGAGGCCGTCGGATCGCAAGATCACCTGGAGCCGCGTCGCCATCGTGCTGACCGTGCTCTTCTGGGCGATCTACGTGGTCACCACGATCATCCGCCAGTTCATCGACAGCGGAAGCCAGAACTTCCGCTTCACGATGGAGGCCCTCGGCTACACGGTCGTCGTCACCTTCCTCACGTTCTCGGCCCTGATGTACCTGGTGGCCCGGCAGGGAGCGCTCCAGCGCTTCCAGAAGCACGTCCGCGTGCCGCGCGCCGAGCTCGACCGGCACTTCGCCGAGAACCAGCCCTCCATCACCGTCCTGGTGCCCTCGTACGCCGAGGAGCCGGAGGTCGTGCGGATGACGCTGCTCTCCGCGGCCCTCCAGGAGTTCCCCTCCAAGCGCGTGGTGCTGCTGCTCGACGACAGTCCGAATCCGACCGATCCGGCCGTCCTCGAACGGCTCGAGGCCACGCGGAACCTCGCCGACGACGTCAGCGCCATGCTGGCCGAGCCGCGGTTCCGGTTCTCGGACGCGCTCATGCGCTACGAGCTCGGCGACTCCGGCGTGTACGCCACGGACGAGTCCGCGCTCGAGCTCGCCAACCAGTACCGCTGGGCCGCCGACTGGCTCTACGGCCAGGCCGAGGCGCACACTGTCGAGGACCACGTCGACGTCTTCTTCGCCGACCAGGTGCTGCGCGCCCTCGGCGACGACCTGGCGCTGACCGGCGAAGCCGTCGCCGCCGCGTACGCCTCCGGCGCCTCCCTGACCACGAAGCGCGTGGCCCAGCTGTACCGCCGCCTCGCGTGGACCTTCGACGCCGAGCTCACCGTCTTCGAGCGCAAGAAGTGGGCATCCCTCTCGCACGAGGCCAACAAGGCGATGAACCTGAACGCCTACATCGGTCTCATGGGCGGAACGTTCCGCGTCGAGGAGACGCCGGACGGCCCGGTCCTGAACCCGGTCCCCGGCGGTCAGCGCCGCGCCGGCGACATCGTGATCCCGGACAGCGACTTCCTGCTGACGCTGGATGCCGACTCCATCCTGCTGCGCGAGTACTGCCTCCGGCTCACCTACTTCCTGCAGCAGCCTGACAACGCCCGCGTCGCGGTCACCCAGACGCCGTACTCGTCCTTCCGCGGCGCCGGCACCCGCATCGAGCGCCTCGCCGGAGCGACGACCGACATCCAGCACATCCTGCACCAGGGCAAGAGCTACTACGGCGCGACGTTCTGGGTGGGCGCGAACGCGGTGATCCGCAAGCGCGCGCTCGAGGACATCGTCGAGACCGAGTTCGTCGGCGGCTTCGAGGTGCGCCGGTACATCCAGGACCGCACCGTCATCGAGGACACCGAGTCGAGCATCGACCTCGGCAGCCACGGCTGGACGCTCGCCAATTACCCGGAGCGCCTCAGCTACTCGGCCACTCCGCCGGACTTCGGCTCGCTCATCGTGCAGCGGCGCCGCTGGGCGAACGGCGGGCTCCTCATTCTGCCGAAGCTCTGGCGTCAGGTGAAGGAGCGGAAGCGCCGCGGTGAGACCGTCTCCCGCATCGAGCTGCTGCTGCGCATCAACTACATGGCGTCGATCAGCTGGGCGAGCTTCGGCCTGATCTTCCTGCTGGCGTACCCGTACGACGGCCGGCTGCTCAGCCCGATGGTCCTCCTCGCCGCGCTGCCGTACTTCATCAGCCAGGCCGCGGACCTCCGCTACACCGGGTACAAGGCCACCGACATCCTGCGGATCTACGGCTTCAACCTCATCCTGCTCCCGGTGAACCTGGCCGGAGTCCTGAAGTCCATCCAGCAGTCCCTCACCGGCAAGAAGATCCCGTTCGCCCGCACGCCCAAGGTGAGGAACCGCACGGCTTCGCCGCTGCTCTACGTCGTCGCGCCGCTCGCGATCGTCGCGTTCTCGCTGTTCACCCTGTGGCGCGACTGGAACGCACACAACTGGGCCAACGCCGCATTCGCCGCGTTCAACTCGACGCTCGCCATCTGGGCCATCGTCTCCTACATCGGCATCGGCAACACGATCGTCGACATCTGGCTCGGCGTGACCAAGCCGCTCTACGTGGACAAGTCCCGTAAGCGGGCCGCCGAGCAGGCGCAGCCGCAGACGGCCGCGCTCGACTGGCGCTCGGTGCTGTACCACGGGCACACCGGCGGCGAGGTGCCCCACCTGGCGGGCGTCGGCGCACTGACGGGAGAGCCGGCCGTCGCCGGGTCCGTCGGCGCCGAGCCGGTGGGCGAGGACTCCGAGTCCGTCAGCGCCGAGAGGCAGGTCGCCTGATGTCTCGCGCATCCAAGAAGCAGGCCGCGTCCGATCTCGACCGGGCCCAGGCGCCCGAATCGACCGGCGGCCGTCGTCTCTCCCCGTGGCGGGTGATCGCCGCAGCACTGGTCGGCATCGTCGTCGTCTCGGTCGGCGCCGTCGGCCTGCAGTGGTGGTCCGCCCGCGCGGCCGTCGACGCGAAGCCGTGGTTCGCGTCCTATGTGGATGTCACGGCCACCCCCCGGTTCGCGTTCGAGAACATGGGGACCACCTCCACGAAGGATGCGGTGCTGTCGTTCATCGTGTCCTCGCCGGAGAACTCGTGCACGCCGAGCTGGGGCGGGGCGTACACGCTCGACCAGGCTCGCGGATCCCTCGACCTCGACCGCCGGATCGCGCGCCTGCAGCAGCAGGGCGGGACCGTCGCGGTCTCGTTCGGCGGCCAGCGGAACGACGAGCTCGCGGTCGACTGCACGGACCCCTCGGCCCTGAAGAAGGCGTACGCCTCGGTCGTCGACCGCTACAAGATCGGCACCATCGACCTCGACCTGGAGGGCAGCGGTCTCGCCGACCACGACGCCACCACGCGCCGGGCCACCGCCATCGCCGCCCTGCAGCAGGAGCGCAGGTCCCAGGGCAAGGCCCTCGCCGTCTGGCTGACCCTCCCGGTCGCGCCGACGGGCATGACCTCGGACGCGACGGACGCCATCGCCGCCATGCTCGCTGCCAAGGTGGATGTGGCGGGCGTCAACGTCATGACCATGGACTTCGGCAACTCCAAGGATGCGAAGGTGTCCCTGGCGAAGAACTCGGAGACGGCCGTCTCGGCCGCCCAGCGCCAGCTCGGCGTCCTGTACGACCGGGCCAAGCTGCACCAGAGCGACCCGAACCTGTGGGCCAAGCTGGGCGCGACTCCGATGATCGGGCAGAACGACGTGGGGGATGAGGTCTTCACGATCGCGGACGCCACCGCGTTCAACGCCTGGGCCGTCTCGAACGGACTCGGCCGCATGTCCATGTGGTCCGCCAACCGCGACACCACCTGCGGCACGAACTACGTGGATGTGTCGGTCGTCTCGGTCGCATGCAGCGGTGTCGCACAGGGCAAGAAGACGTTCGCCGGCATCCTGTCCAAGGGCTTCGACGGTCACATCGGCCTGGGGGAGGGCGCTGTCACCACGGCAGAGCCGACCACCACTGCGGCCGCCGACGACCCCGCCCACTCCCCGTACCCGGTGTGGGCGACGAAGAACTCGTACCTCAAGGGCACGAAGGTCGTCTGGCACCACAACGTCTACGTCGCCAAGTGGTGGACGAAGGGCGACGTGCCCGACAACCCCGTCCTGAACTCGTGGGAGACCCCGTGGGAGCTCGTCGGCCCGGTGCTGCCGGGCGAGACGCCCATCCCGCAGCCGACCCTGCCCGCCGGAACCTACCCGAACTGGGCGGGGACCGCGGACTACGACAAGGGTCAGCGGGTGCTCTTCGACGGCGTACCCTTTGAAGCGAAGTGGTGGACGCAGGGCGACAGCCCGGAGGCGGCCAGCGCGAACCCCGACTCGTCCCCCTGGACCCCGTTGACCCAGGACGAGATCGACCAGATCATCGGCGGCACCGCCCGCTGATCCCAGCTCGGCGGCGGGATGTTGACTCCCCCCATCGCATCCCGTCGCCGACCACACCTGGACTCCCGCTGCGGGGCGGTGCGTCCGGGCGCGCGTGCGCGCCGCTCTGCGGCGTGCGCGGCAGTGTCGGCGGGGCGCCATGCGCCGTCGGGCGGTGCACGCTCCGCCCCGCCGACACGCAAGCTCCCGCCCCATGCGCGTGCGCGGCCCCCCGCCCCGACACGCTAAGATGGACGAGTTGCCTCGCCCGGTGCCCTTCGGCCCGACGAAGCGACAGCGGGCTGTGGCGCAGTTTGGTAGCGCACTTGACTGGGGGTCAAGGGGTCGCAGGTTCAAATCCTGTCAGCCCGAC
>JBQCCO010000281.1:0-39920 GCA_051962155.1 Leifsonia sp.
CCGCGCCTGGTGTTGCGGGGTAGGGGGGGGGCCGGCGGGTCCCCCCCGGGGGGGGGGGGGGGGGGGGGGGTCTGGTTGCTGGCGAGGGTGTCTGTCGTAGTCCCTGGCTTGTCCGGGCCGGCCGTCAACTCAGGCGCGCTCATCTTGCTTATCCTCGGGATACATCTGAGCGCTGATCGCGTCACGTAGGTCCGCCTGCAACTGCTGGCGCTCAGCCTTTCGACGTGCTCGGGCCGCAACTCTGGTGCGCGCGGCTGCTATTGCATGCTTCACGTCATCGGGAGTGTCTGGTGTCAGGCCTAGGCGCACGGCCAGGTTCCCGGCGTGGACGACCATCTCGCGCAGCAGTTCGGCTGGTGCGGTGCCCTTCGCTTCCGACACCCACACCTCCACAGGCTGGCTGTCGAGCCAGTCGGAGTACAGGCGAGAGCGCGCCTCTGCGGTTGTGTAGGCGGTCAGCAGGGCACTGAATGAGCCATCGGCCAGCCAGTCCAGTTGCTTGACGAGTTCGTCTCGGATCTGTTTGGCCAAGGGCAGGTAGATTCGTGGCGAGCTGGCCCCGTGGGTGCGTGGCCCTTTGTTGCCGACGCTGACGCGGTTGCCGGGTTGGAATGGTGGCCGCTGATTTTCGAACGCCGGCTTCCAGGGTGAACCGTCAGGGTTCAGAATCGCGTCTGTCATGCTTTGTTGGCTTTCTGCGTCCACGTCGTACCGGCCCACATCGACCGAGGGTGGACTGATACTGAATCAATTGCGGGCGCTGAAGCCGTTGCAAACACTGGGCCGTTTGTGGCGTGTGAGCGGTGTGTGAGCAGCACAGCGCTGGGCTCGGCCGTCCTAGCCACGGCCAACCTCAGCCTCGACTCGCAGAGCTTTGCATTCGATACGCCGGCTCTTGGCCTCAGCACGCAGCGCTGCGACGTAGGCCCAAATGATCCGCGCATCCTCCGGGTTCGACGCATCGATGCGCTGAAGGATCGCAGTGAATGTCGGGCGCAGGTTCTGCTCTTGCAGCACGGCAGCGCGACCCTCAGTGTTCACAGTTCCCACCCCACAGGTTCTGCATCGCGCGGGGGGTGTTCGGGCAAATCACGCAACTCAGGCTGACGGACCGCTTACGCCTCGGATTGTTGTCGTGTCGGAGGTTGGTGGTGGTCATTGGTTGTTCTCGTTTCGGGTCGTGTCTGTCTCTTTTGTCCGTTGTCCCCGCTATAGAGGCGGGGGTGGACGGACATGTCCGGGGTGGGTGGACAGCGGTGGACATGGTGGACAAGTTCATAGCTCTAGGTCGAGGCTTGTGGGTTTGTAGAAGGGTCGGCTGTCTGTGCCTGTGTTGCGTACGTGTCCTTGTTCTATAAGGGATTTGACGGCCCGGAAGAAGCTGGAGGATGCGAGGTTTACGACGCTTCGGAGTTCGGCTTTGGTTGCCCCGTTGGAGCCGAAATTTTGGACAAGTGCGGACAGGACTGCTTTTGCGTTGCCGGTCATGTCCGGGGACCATCGGACAGAGAGTGTGACTGAATTGGTGTCTTGGACTGGGATGAGTTCGAAGGATCGTTCGTCTTCCATGGGTCCGTCTTTGCGTTTGGTGCGTCGCAGGCGGAACAGGTCGCCGTCTTTGTCGATCTGGTAGGCGATGTCTACGCCGGCTTCGAGTGCTGAGGATCCGCGGACCGTGGCTTTGTCTTTCCCGGTGTGGTGGATGACGAGGACATTGCCGCCGTCTGTAGCGTCGAGGATGTCGTAGAGCGCGCTGACGGCTCCTGACATGTCTTTGGCGCTGTTCTCGTCCATTCCGACGATCGACTTTGAGAGCGTGTCAATAACGACGAACCTGTACCGGTGCGCTCTGATCGCTTGGCACAGTTCTTCGATCTTCTCGGGATCGTTGAGTTGCACAGGCACGGTGAGCACTTCCAGTTCTCGCTCTGGGATGTCCACGAGGTGGTGTTTCGCCCAGGCATCGAAGCGTGCAGCGATGCCGTATGTGCCCTCTGCCGCGATGTATAGGACGCGGCGCTGTTGAACCTCTCGCATGTACCAGGGCGTCCCAGTGGCGATTGCGGCGCTGAGCGATACGGCCACAAAGGACTTAGCGGTTCCCCAATTGCCGGCTAGAAGGCAGACGGTACCTTCATCGAAGGTGTCTGTAACGACTTCGATGGGTGGCGGGGCTTGAAGTAGCTGGTCGAGTGTTCGGATCTCGTCTACGAGGGGACGAAGATGCCGTCGCTGCTCAGTCATTGACAGCTCGGCGTCGGATGCCGATGCGCTGTTCGATTTGGTCGACCGGGACGCCTTGCTTGGCGAGGGCGTTTGCCACGTAGCGCCTGTCGGCGGTTGAGAGCGTGACGCCGTAACGGTGCTCTAAATACGAGGGGTCGAATTCCTTGGTTGCGAGTTCAATCGCGAGGTCGTGACGCTGCTGATAGGTCAGCCCGTATCGATCGAATTCCGGATCGCGGACTCCCCCCTCGATTCGAGGGAGCCTGCATGCTGCCTGCTGGCGAATTCCGAGCGGGCTCTGTTCCATCAGCGGCCTCCCACGATGTATCGGAGGCGAGTGCTGAGCTTCTCTGCTCTCGTTGCACCAACCTCTACGCCGAGGAAGGTGTTTACGTCGTTGCATGTCAGATCGCGGAGAGTGATGCCGCTCGTGCAGTACGCGGCTTTGAGTTGCATAAGGTGGTGAAGTTCGAGGCGGCACGTACCGTCTGCCAGTTTGTAAGTCCTGGCTTTGAAGGGCTCGTACGTGTTGCCGCGCAGGAACTCGGCGTAGGTGCTGTCTACGTAGGTTTCGCTGCTGGCAATGTGGTTTTCGCGCCACCTGCGGGCTCGCAGGTATCGGGCGATGGTGTCGGGAGTGAGGTCGGCCGGGGTAAGTCCGTTGTAGTCCAGAGGGTTCAGATCGGTTGCTTCGGTAGTCATCGTCTCGGTTTCGTATATTCGGGTTTGAGCAACATCGGGGGGTCTGGGTCCCGTCCGAGGGCCTTCGCGTTGGGTGGGTCTGCTTGCTTGGCTCGTGGTTTCAGTTACTGGATAAGTGCAAGAAGTTTTTCGGTGGGGATGAGCAGTCGCCGGCCGAGTTTGAGCGCGGGTATGGTTCCGTCGCGAATGGCCGCGTAAACGGTCTTTCGGTCTACGCAGAGGAAGTCAGCCGTCGCGTCCACCGTGTTGGTCGGGCGACTGCGATATAGAAGTTGCGCTTCAGGGAGAGAACCTTCGCTGGCCACTACCGGTGTCCCTCTGCCGTCGAGAGGGACACCGGTGATTGCAGCTCAAGAGCCGTTCTTGCGTTGGGTATGCCTCTGAGTAGTTCGAGCACTCGTCCGTAGCGGAGAGCAGTCTGAGGTCGAGGACTGCGGAGTCCGTTTTCCCATCGCCATACGGTGACCTGGTCCACTTGACATGTATCAGCGATGTTGCTGAGGGTCAGTTTGTGGGCCAGGCGAAGTTGCTTTGCCTCACCCGTCGCCACCGCGTGGCGGGTGAGAGCCAGCAGTGCTAGTTCTCGAACGTCCATATAGGCATGCTACCAACGCTTATTCATTTGCTTTGCCTATTTGCTGTACCGTTTCTAAAATACTTTGGCGATAAACTTGCCAATGTGTTTCCGCTCTGGTTCAATAGACCTGTGAGCGATGAAGACAATCTGAACACCCCGCCTGGATGGGATATCGACGTAAACACTGGTTGGAGCTTGTTCGGGTCAACCCAGGACCGCGTGCCGCAGGTCCGTCTGAATAGACAAGTCTCGGTTCCTCAATCTTTCGAAATGACCATCAAGGATGACACGGGTGATCTGTCATTGGCGTTGCTCTTTCTGGTGATCGACAAAGAGCCTCGAATCCACGGCGCGCTGAACCTCACCACTGCCATCGACTTGGAGAGCGCGCTGTCTCGCCTTTGGGGGGAGCATGGCCAGCGGTGGTGGATAAAGAAGGCCATTGCCACGCTCGCGGTCAGAGCTCTTGCAATAGACGCATTTGCTCGACACGGAACCGAGTCCGATCGCCTGCCTCCGATTGAAGAGCAGCGGATCCTCGATGCGATCGAGTCGATACGTCAAATGCCGAGCACCCGACGCAAAGACAAAGTCACGGACGCGGTCCTGCAAGAAGTTGCCGAGGTCTACCGATCTGCGGTCGATGATGGCGCGAACCCAACACAGGCAGTCGCGGAGCACTTCTATAAGTCCCATTCAACGGCCGCCCGTTGGGTGATGAGAGCGAGACAGTCTGGACACCTCGGTCTGGCCAACGGGCGTCGAGGTGGCGAGTTAACTTCCGCAGACACTGCGGAGTGAGAAAAAAAGACCCCCGCGCCTGTTCGCGCAGGCCGGGGGCGTGGGATCAACACAATGAAGGGAATGATCCAAATGTCAGGATACAAGGAACAGGGCAACGACGACATCCGAGGCAACTCCGGCCTCGCGGTCGCGCTGGCGGAGTACGACTCCGCTCAGATCGTTGCCGCAGCAACTCCCTGCGGCTTTCCCGGCTGCACGGGCAAGTCTCACGATCCACTGACGCCAGAGGCGGACTGGGGCCACGAAATTCCACTCCAACGGTTCGAAAACGGCGAGGTGGAGATTGCGCTGAGCGGCACGATGAACCAGCCACCTACTGGTTCCGTCTGGCTGTCGGGCGACTACGTCAACCTCTCCCCCGAGCAACTTCGGCACCTGGCGGACGCCTACGCGGAACTCCCAGCACTCATGCGGGACAAGGCTGACGAGTTGGACGCTCTGCGCACCCAAATGGTCGTGAACCGCATTCAATCAGCGCATAGCCCGACTGCCGGCGACGCTTACGCCGCCTGCGTAGAACTCGGCGCACCGATCGTGGAAACGTTCGTGCGAATCCTCAACGAAGAAGGTAACCGATGAGCAACGACATTTATCGTCGCTGCGGATGCCGCGACAGGGAGGGCAAGCTCTATGCCGCCCTCCCTGTCGGGGCTGGCCCCGACGCTAAGGCGAAGACCTGCCCCAATCTGCTACGGGACCCGAAACACGGCTCATGGGGATACTCGATCTCCGGTGGCATTGACCCTGCGACAGGCAAGCGCATACAGCCGCGCAAGATGGGCTACTCCACCAAGGCGGAGGCGCAAAAGGCGCGCGCCGCCACTCTCACAGAACTGGCATCAGGCCGTTGGAAGGGACACCAGACAATCACAGTCGGGGAATACCTCACCTCATGGCTCGAACGGCGGGCCGACGCGCTGCGGCCCTCCACATACCTGATGTACAGCAACTACGTGAAGAACGACATCGCGCCAGCGATCGGCCGCATCAAACTATCTGAACTGCGTCGTGCGCAAGTGGATCGGTTTGTGCAGGACCTTGTCCGGGCAGGCCGCGGAGCCACCACCGTTCGACGGATTCACGCAACCCTCTCAAGCGCCCTCAGTGCCGCTGAGAGGCTCGATCTAGTGGACTTCAACGCAGCATCCAAGATCACGTTGCCAAGCGCTCAGAAGCCAAAACTGAACGTTTGGGAGCCGTCCGAAACGGCTACATTCCTGAAAGCGGCATCCTCCCACAGACTCGGCGCGCTGTTCGAGATGGAAGTGCGCACCGGGCTGCGCCGCGGTGAACTTTGCGGGCTGCGCTGGGCTGATGTCGACCTCGTCAACGCCGAAATCTTCGCCCGAGTGCAACTGACCCAGGTGGCCTCCGTCGTAGCCGAGGGGCCAATCAAAACGTCGGCAGGCCAAGACCGTGTGATCGCGCTGGACCAGCAAGCGGTCGGCGCACTCATGATGTGGCGCTTGCAGCAAGATGCCGAACGCGAGAAATGGGGCCAGGCGGCGTACACCGAATCAGGACGCGTGTTCACCTATGAGAACGGTGAGCAGCTCAAGCCCGACTACGTTTCAGGATTGTTCGATTCGATCGTGGCGAAAGCCGGATTGCGAGACATCCGTTTCCATGACCTCCGCCACATCCACGCCTCCATGCTCATCGCAAAGAATGTGCCCCTCGCCGTTGTCTCGAAGCGGCTTGGTCACAGCACGATCTCGGTCACCTCGGACCTGTACGGGCACATGCTGCGGGATGCGAACAGGCAAGCAGCAGACGCCGTTTCGGAGATGCTCGCAAGCGTTGATGAACACACAGCGCTCACACGAGGCCTCTGAACACAGCAAAAGGGGACCAGCCCATAGGCTGGTCCCCTTTATTTTGCTGGTGCGCCCCCAGGGACTTGAACCCTGAACCCATTGATTAAGAGTCAATTGCTCTGCCGATTGAGCTAGAGGCGCATCCGGTCCGGAATCCCGAACCGAGGCTCAACACTAGCATCCGATCCGCGGTTGTCGCCAATCGGCGGAGGCTCCCGATCAGCCCAGATCCTTCCGCGGCATGACGACTTCCCGGATGATCAGGATGATGCCGGCTGAGATCGGAATGGCGACCAGCGCACCGGGCAGACCGAACAGCGTGGAGCCGGCGAGCGCCGAGATGAGGACGACGGACCCGGGTACTTGCACGGCCTTGCCCATGACGCGCGGAGTGAGGATGTACGCCTCCACCTGCATGTAGGCGAGCATGAGAACGAGCACGACGATCCCGCTCACCGGCGAGTGGATGAACGCCAGCACCGTCATCAGGATGGTCGTCAGCACGGTTCCGATCAGCGGGATCAGGGTGATGAAGAAGGCGACGAGCGCGATGAGGAAGGCGCCGGGGACGCCCGTCGCCAGCAGCAGGATGAGACTGTACACAGCGTTGCAGAAGGCGAGGATCACCATCCCGCTCAGGTACTTTCCGAAGTTCTCCAGGATCCGCTCGGTGTAGCCCTGGAACGCGCTGCGGTGGGACCGCCTGACCAGTCGGTACGCGGCCTGCTTGGTCGAGTCGTAGGACGCGATGAAGTAGATGGTCAGGATGGCGATGAAGAAGCCGGTGGCGGCGGCGTTCAGCACTGAGAGCCCGAACCCGACGAGCCCGTTCCCGACGGTGGCCCAGGTCTTCGGGCTCTGCGCCTGCTGGCCGATCCAGGTCACCACCTGACCGGCGACGCCGTTGCTCCCGGCGTTCACGGCGTCGAACCAGCCCTCGGCCCGCAGGGAGGCGATCTCCTTGGGGATGGCGGTCGCGAGGAATGAGATCTGCTGCACCACCAGGGGCACCACCACCAGGATGATCCCCACCAGCACGGCGACGACGATCAGGATGACGGTGACGATCGCCCAGGCGCGACCCATCCCGCGACGCTGGAACCAGCGGATGAGCGGGTCGAGCCCCACGGTCGCGAACATGGCGAGGAACACCGAGAAGATGATGGAGCGCAGGCCGTAGAGCATGAGCCCGGTCGCGAACGCGCCGATGGCGCCGAGGGCGACGAGGTAGCCGAAGAGGAGCGGACTGCGCTGCAGGATCGAGTCCCGCTGACGGCTCCTGCCGCCCTCCGGGCGCTGGATGTACCGCATGGTGCCTCCACTCCGCCCTCGCGGGCTACCGCGAGCGTATTGGCACCGCACGGCACCCAACAAGAGGGATGCGCCGTCGGCCCGATTCACGACTGCAATCTCTCCCGCAGACATGTCTTTCGTGCACGAAGAGGTTCACACTGGCAGGACAACCGCGCAGCCCGAGGAGGTAGCGCATGGGAACACTGACGTACGACTCGATCGTGATCGAGTTCGACGACCGGCTGCTGGCCCACCTGCAGATCGTGATCGTCAACAAGCTGCGCAGGCGGGAGTCCTTCGCGATGTCCTGGCGGGACGCACCGGAGGTCGGAGACGGCCGCAGCACCATCTGGCTGGACCCGAGCATCCCGATCTACTTCAAATTCGACGGGTCGCGCGTACCCGCGATCAACCGGGATTGGGTGGATCGGCTGGCCGACTCGGCCGCGAGTTCGCACGGCCTCGTCGTGATGGGTGAGGACGGCGAACTGACGGAGCGTCCAGCACGTCTCGGTCCGGTCGCCGCGCCCGTGCCGATGGGAGTGGTCGTTCACACACGGTGAGCCGGAGGCGCCTCCCGGTCAGAGGCGTTCGTCGTAGTCGCGCGCGTCGGCCCCGTCGGTCTCCGCCCCCAACTCGGTCTGCGGCTTGTGCGGAGCCAGTTTCGCGGTCAACTCCTGGAGGTGGGCGACGAGGTCCGCATCTTCCAGCTCGGCTCCCATCAGCTCCACTGGTTCGCTGACGATCTGGCTGGCCGGCCCGAGGAGCAGTTCCACACGGTCGAAGTCCCCTTGCGTCGTGCGCCCCGGGACGAAAACGGTGTCGGCGATGCCATGCCGGGCCAGCGCCCGCGCATACTCGAGCAGGGTCTCCGCCAGAGTGTCTCCGGTGTAGAAGGCGCTGCCCGCGTAGACGATTCTTCGCATGCCTCCACAGGTACCCTCCGGACGCCCGCCTGCCAAGCCCGTCCCGCTAGGCTCGACGCTGTGATCGACTCCGCTGCATCCCGCTCTCTGTCCGACGACCTGGCCCTCGCCCTGCGTCTGGCCGACGAGGCGGACCGCATCTCGTTGGGCAGCTTCCGCGACCGCGACCTCCACGTCGAGACGAAACCGGACCGCTCCCCCGTCACCGAGGCCGACCTGGCGGTCGAGCGCGCCATCCGCGAGCGGCTCGCGGCGGAACGGCCGGCGGACGGGATCCTCGGTGAGGAGTACGGCGTCGAGGGCGACTCGGCGCGGCAGTGGATCGTCGACCCGATCGACGGGACGGCGAACTACCTGCGGGGCGTCCCGGTGTGGGGAACACTGATCGCGCTGGCTGTCGACGGCACGCCACGGGTCGGCGTCGTCAGCTCCCCCGCCCTCGGCCGGCGCTGGTGGGCGGTGTCCGGTGGTGGGGCCTGGACGACGGATGCGCCCGGCGCAGAGCCGCGCAGCATCCGGGTGTCCGGCGTCGCCGAGCTCGACGACGCATCGGTGAGCTTCCAGAGCATCGCCCAGTGGGACCAGGCCGGCTACCTCGACCGGCTCATCGCCCTCACCCGGCGCATCTGGCGCGACCGGGCATACGGCGACATGTGGTCGTACATGCTGCTGGCGGAGGGTCTTCTGGATGCGGTGGGCGAGTTCGGCGTGAAGACCTACGACCTCGCGGCGCTCATCCCGATCGTCGAGGAGGCCGGGGGCACGTTCACGTCCGTCGATGGCACCCCCGGGCCGGGCAACGGGTCGTCGCTCGCTTCGAACGGCCTGCTCCATCCCGCCCTGCTCGAAGCGCTCGCCTAGGAGGTCTCCGCCGAGTCGGTTCCCGCGGCGCTCAGCCCTCGTGGGCGGAGCCGCCACGTTCGCCGAGCACCGCATCCAAGGCACGGAAGCTCTGCTCGTGGACGAGCCGGTAGCGATCGATCCAGGCGGTCAGCTCTTCGAGCGCGCCGGCGTCGAGGTGCACCGGCCGACGCTGCGCCTCGCGCGTGCGGGTGACGAGACCGGCCTGCTCGAGCACCTGGATGTGGCGGGACACCGCCTGCGTCGTGATCGGGAACGGCTCGGCCAGCTCGTTGACGGTCGCCGGTCCCCGGCTGAGACGGGCGATCATCGCACGGCGCACGGGATCGGCCAGCGCCTGGAACGCGCGGTCGAGCCGATCATCCACTGCGTCCGTCATGCCCAAACCGCCTCTTTATCAACCTGGCTATTGAACAATAGGTCCGACCACTTCGGCCGGTCAAGCCCGGGATGTCACCCGCTGCCCCTAGGCTGACTCCGGTGAGCGCATCCACCCCCACGACCTCGGAGCCGCTGGTCCACATCGCGAATTTCCGTATGGACTTCGGCCGGACCACCGTGATCCGCGATCTGTCCTTCGGCATCGAGCGGGGCGAGACGTTCGGCTTCCTCGGCAGCAACGGCTCGGGCAAGACGACCACGATCCGCGCGCTGCTCGGCATCTACCAGCCGACCGCGGGCGTCCTCCACATCGACGGCCGCCCGTTCAGCCCGGAAGCCGGTGAGCGCCTCGGGTATCTCCCCGAGGAGCGCGGGCTGTACAAGAAGGAGTCCGTGATCGATGTGATGGTCTACTTCGGCCGGCTCAAAGGACTCGGCGCGGAGCAGTCGCGGCGGTGGTCACGCGAGTACCTGGAACGCGTCGGCATCGGCGAGAAGGAGAAGGTGCGCCTCGACAAGCTCTCCGGCGGTCAGCAGCAGAAGGTACAGCTCGGCGTGACGATCATGAACGAGCCGGAGCTCCTCATCCTGGACGAGCCGACCAAGGGCTTCGACCCGGTCAACCGGCGCCTGCTCATGGACATCATCGACGACCAGAAGCGCGCCGGATCCACCGTCATGATGGTGACCCACCAGATGGAGGAGGTGGAGCGCCTCTGCGACCGCGTCATCCTGCTGAAGGACGGCGTGGCCCGGGCCTACGGGACGGTGGAAGAGGTGCAGGAGCAGTTCGGGGGCACGGTCATCCACGTCGACCACCGCGGGGACCTCCCCGGCTCGCCCGCCTACCGCATCCTCTCCGACGACGACGGCCATGCCGAGCTCGAGCTCGCCGACGGAGGCGATCCGGCCGCGATCCTGCGGAGCCTCGTGGATGGGGGCGTCGAGGTCTCCCGCTTCGCGCCCACCCGCAAATCCCTCGACGACATCTTCGTCGAGGTCTACGGAGCAGAGAGCCGCGAGGAGGACTGAGCCATGGCCCGTCACAACCTGAGCACCGTCGTGTCGTTCGAGTTCCGGCGCACCGTCACCAAGCGGCGGTTCTGGGCCATCACGCTCATCCTCCCGATCCTGGTGTTCGGTCTCGGTTCGCTGATCCTCGCCTCGAACGTGTCGACGGCGCAGACCGCCGACAAGCAGAAGAACGAACGCTTCGAGTTCCTCTACTCGGATGCCTCCGGCCTCATCGATCCGGCGATCGCCAAGGAGTACGGCGGCACCGAGATCCGATCGGACGCCGAGGGAGTCGAGGAGGTGCAGGTCGGCGGGACGCCCGCCTATTTCGCTTACCCTGCCGACCCCGCCAAACAGACCGTGAAGGTCTTCGGCGAAGATGCCGGCATCTTCCAGAACAGCAAGTACTCGGCGGTCGCCCAGTCTCTCCTGTCCACCAGTGTCGAGCACCGGATGGGCAATCCGACCGACGTCGCGGTGCTGCGGGGCGCGGTCACCACCGCGACGACCACGTTCAAGGACGGCAAGCCGGCGCCCGGGTTCGCGGCGATCCTGCCGGCGCTGCTGTTCCTGGCCGCGTTCTTCATCGTCATCGTCTTCCTCGGCAACCAGATGCTGAACTCCACCCTGGAGGAGAAGGAGAACCGCGTCACGGAGATGATCCTGACGACGATCAATCCGACGAACCTCCTGATCGGCAAGGTGATCTCGCTGTTCGCCGTCGGCATCATCCAGATCGCGGTCTTCGCGCTGCCGACGCTGATCGGGTACGTGTTCTTCCGCCACCAGCTGCAGATCCCGAGCCTCGACCTGAGCACCCTGGTCTTCGAGCCGCAGAAGATGATCGTCGGCACCCTGATCCTCATCGGCGGCTTCGCGCTGTTCACCGGCGCGCTCGTGGCCGTCGGCGCGATCATGCCCACGGCGAAGGATGCGGCGCCGCTGTTCTCGGTCGTCGTCTTCGCGGTCATCATCCCGCTGTACGCGTCCGGCTTCGCGATCAGTTCGCCCCAGTCGCCGATCGTTCAGGTGCTGGCCTTCTTCCCGTTCACCGCACCGATCACCGCGCTCATCCTCAATGCGTTCGGTTCGCTCCCGCTCTGGCAGGCGATCGTCATCATCGTCGAGCTGTTCGTATTGTCGGTCGTGATGCTGCGGATCGCCGTGCGCCTGTTCCGGTACGGGTCGATCGAGTACTCCAGCAAGGTCAAGATCCGGGATGTGCTCGGCCGCCGCCCGGAAAAGCCGGAACCGCAGCCGATGGGGCTCTCCTGATGCGCGCGGTCGTGGTGCCGCAACCCGGTGACGCCGAGGTGCTGACGCTCGCCGAGCGCCCCGAGCCGGCGCCCACAGCGCACGAGGTGCGCATCCGCGTCACCGCCGCCGGTCTCAACGGCGCAGACATCAGCCAGCGTCGCGGCTTCTACCCCTCCCCGGACGGTGCGCCGGAGTGGCCAGGGCTCGAGGTGTCGGGCATCGTGGATGCGGTCGGCGCCGACGTGCAGGAGTGGCGGGTCGGCGACCGCGTCTGCGCGCTGCTCTCCGGCGGAGGCTACGCCGAGTACGCGACGGTCGATGGCGGGCTCGTCCTGCCGGTTCCCGACGGGGTCGATCTCGTCGAGGCGGCCGGACTCCCGGAGGTCGCAGCGACCGTGTGGTCCAACGTCTTCGGCCTCGGCCGGCTGTCGGCCGGAGAGGCACTGCTCGTGCACGGCGGCTCCAGCGGCATCGGGACCATGGCCATCCAGCTCGGTCGCGCGTTCGGCGCTCAGGTCATCGCAACCGCCGGCAGCGACGACAAGGCGGCGTTCTGCCGCGAGATCGGCGCGGACGCGGCCGTGAACTACACGACGCAGGACTTCGTGGAGGCCGCACGCGCTTTCACCGACGGGCGCGGGGTGGATGTGGTGCTCGACATCGTCGGGGTCGCCTACATCGCCCGCGACCTCGATGCGCTGGCGACCGGCGGCCGCATCCTGTGCATCGCCACACGCGACCGGGCGCCCGCGTCCGTCGACATGGGCCTGCTGATGCGGAAGCGGGCGACGCTGTTCGGGACGACGCTGCGCGCTCGCCCGCTCGCCGAGCGGGTCGCGATCATCGCGGCGGTCCGCGAGCATGTCTGGCCGCTCCTGGCCGAGGGACGCATCCATCCGGTCATCGACTCGGTGTTCCCCCTCGAGGATGCGCCGGCCGCCCATCGGCGGATGGAGTCGTCCTCCCACCGCGGGAAGATCCTGCTGCGCGTCGGCTGAGCGCATCCACCGGCCGGGCGATCCCGCCGGGCGTGGCGGGCGATCGCTCGGTGCGTGCACGGCGGCGCCCTCGACCGGTGGGAGGATCGTGAGCATGACCGACGACCTCTCCGACGCCGCCCTCCTCGCCCTGCCGAAGGCCGAACTGCACCTCCACATCGAGGGCACGCTCGAGCCGGAGCTGGCCTTCGAGCTCGCCGAGCGCAACGGCGTCGACCTGCCGTATGCGACGGTCGAGGAGCTGTCGGCACAGTACGACTTCGACGATCTGCAATCGTTCCTGAACCTCTACTACGCAACCATGGCGGTGCTCCGGACCCGGGAGGACTTCGCCGAGCTGACCCGGCGCTACCTCCGCCGCGCGCACGCGCAGGGGGTCCGCCACGCCGAGTTGTTCTTCGACCCGCAGGCGCACACATCGCGCGGGGTCGCGTTCGACGACGTGGTCGACGGCCTCGGTGACGCGCTGGACGAGGCGCAGCGCGACCTCGGGATGTCGGGCGGCCTCATTCTGTGCTTCCTGCGCGACCAGCCGGTCGCGTCCGCCGAGGAGGCCCTCACCGCGGGCCTCGCCCGAACCGACCGCATCATCGGGGTCGGGCTCGACTCCGCCGAGGTCGGCTACCCGCCGTCGCTCTTCGAAGGCGTGTACGCACGGGCGCGCGAGGCCGGCCTGCACGTCGTCGCACACGCCGGCGAGGAGGGTCCGCCGTCGTACGTCTGGGAGGCCCTGGACCTGCTTCACGCCGAGCGGATCGACCACGGCATCCGGTCGATCGAAGACCCGGCGCTGGTCGCACGTCTGGCCGAGGAGCGCATCCCGCTCACCGTCTGACCGCTCTCGAACGTGCGCCTGCAGGCGACCCCCGACCTTCGCGACCATCCGCTGCTCCGACTGGATGCGGCGGGAGTCCGGATCACCGTCAACTCGGACGATCCCGCCTACTTCGGCGGCTACGCGGGTCAGAACTTCACCGCCGTCCGGGATGCGCTGGGCCTCACCGCGGACCAGGCGCGGCGCTTGGCCCGCACCTCCATCGAGTCCTCGTTCGCCACGGCCGCCCGCAAGGACGAGTTGCTCGCCGAACTCGACAAGTGGCGGCCCTGACAGCCGCGTTTGCGCGTCGTTACGCCTCGGTTGCCAGCCCACTCACAGTTAGGGCAGGCTTACCTTAGGAGGTGCTGCTATCGCAGCCTCGCCCTCCCTGCCGCCACACCACCTAGGAGATGCATGTCCCCCCTCAGCGTCGTCTTGCTCGGCGCGGTCGCCGGCCTCACCATCTTCTTGGGGCTGCCGCTGGGCCGTGTGAAGTCGAGCACCGTCGGGCTGAAGGCTGCTCTGAACGCCATCGCCACGGGGATCCTGCTCTTCCTGCTCTGGGATGTGCTCTCGCAGGCGTGGGAGCCGGTCGACGGTGCCCTGCACAAGCACGACATCGGCACCGCGCTGCTGAACGGCGTGCTCATGGCGGTGTGCATCGGCGTCGGACTGCTCAGCCTCGTCTACGTCGACCGCCACCTGCGTCGCCGTGCTGTCGCCCAGGCATCCCCCATCGCCGCGGCCACCCACGGCGGTACGCCCATCAGTCCGCCCGGTTCGGCCGGGATCGCCCTGGCCGCGCCTCCCTCCACGGAGCACGCCGTCGGTGCCCGCCGCCTCGCCCTCACCATCGCGATCGGCATCGGCCTCCACAACTTCGCTGAAGGTCTTGCCATCGGCACTTCGGCCGCTCAAGGCCAGCTCGCCTTCGCGGTCCTCCTGGTCATCGGTTTCGGCCTCCACAACGCGACCGAGGGGTTCGGCATCGTGGCCCCGCTCAGCGGAACGCGCCCGTCGTGGGGCTACCTCGCTCTGCTCGGCGTGATCGGCGGCGGACCGACCTTCGTCGGCACGATCGTCGGCCAAGCGTTCAGCAGCGACATCGTCTCGATCGGCTTCCTCGGCCTCGCCGCCGGATCGATCCTCTACGTCGTCATCGAACTTCTCGCCGTCGCCCGCCGCACGGGCATGAAGACCCTGGTCGCCTGGTGCATCTTCGGCGGTCTCCTCGCCGGCTTCCTCACCGACGCCATCGTCACCGCTGCGGGAGCCTGAGTGCAACATTCGTCACGAATGTGCGTCTCACGGCGCTGTGGGGCGACATTCGTCACGAATGTGCACTCCCCCTCGCTGCAAGGCAACATTCGTCGCGAATGACCGGAAGCATCCGTGGGAGTGTCGCGCTGTGCGAGCATTTCGCCATCGCGATGATTCCCTGAGACCCGCATACCTCTACGCTTCAGATATGGACCAGCCGTCGTACGTCATATCGCTGTACGTCCGACTTCTTTGGTATTGCGTGCTGATCGGCCTCTTCGCGTCGGGTGTCTTCGCGATAGCAGCGGGTGGCCTGTGGCTCGGCCTCGGCCAAGTCGTCTTGGCGCTCACGTTCGGCTATTGGATGTTGTTTCGTGTAGCCCATCGTCTTGTGATCGAGGGAGACATCCTTCATTGGTTCACTCCGCTGAATCGCGGGGTGGCTCCGCTGGGAAAACTGGTCTCCGTCGCGCCGACCGTCATGCAATCCGTGATGATCTTTTCATTCAGGGGTGGACGCTCAGTGCAGACGGTGAGCAGCCGTGGCTTCGTCGGATTCGCACATGCCGTCGAGGTGGCGGCGCCAGGCGCGCGGATGCGACTGAACGTTGCAGACCGAGTCCAAAGGGCGTTGCCGCCTTCCGAACGGTTCCCACGCAGATTGAGCGATTGGGACCCGGACAACGACGGCTGACGTCACCCACCCCGAGCGACCGCACCCCATCGCTGGGATCACCCTATTCAACAACGCGCGACAGCGACCGAATGGTGGAGATGGGGGGAATCGAACCCCCGTCCACTGCTGTGGTCATGTGCCTTCTACGGGCGTAGCCAGTGCATTCGCTTTCTCGGCCCCGGAATTTGTCGCTGGCCTCTACTCCGACGGGCCCAGTATCAGTGGAAGTCCCTCTGCGCCCTGATGCTCAACGCAGAAGCAAGTCCCCTAGCTGACGCCAGGATCCGGGTAGGGAACGATTCCCGGACTGACGGTCTCTCAAATGGCGGAGGTGAACTTACGCCGCGAGGGCGAAGTCGGCCTTGGCCGAGACAGTGCTGTTGTTATTGGCACTTATTTTTTTGCATGGATCGTTAACGAGATAACCATGCGTCCTCGACCCGCTTCTCACAATCTCGCAGACAATGTCGAAACCGATCATCCCCATGAGCGGCCGTGAGGCCGGGTCGCTGTCACGCGCTGTTGAATTGTCCAGATGCAGATCCCGCCGCTAGGCGGCGAGCTTCTCATCTTACAACACCGCCGAGCGGGCGTTTATGTCACGATCGAGGAATGGCTGAGACGATCATCACCGTCCAGGGCGAGTACGAGCTGCGCCACCCCGCGGAACGCGGCGCCGTGCGGATCCGGGTGTCCTACGACGGCCCCTCCCGGGATGAGGTGCTCGCGCTCACGACGCAGCGGCACCTGTCGCTCACGAGCGAGTTGCGTGAACTGCACCATCCACAGAGCGGACCCGTCACCCAGTGGTCGTCCGACCAGCTACGGGTCTGGGGCGACCGCCCCTGGACCGCTGACGGACGCCGGCTCGATGTCGTCCACCACGCCGAGGTCGGCATCGACGCCCTGTTCAGCGACCTCGCTGCCCTGTCGGACTGGGTCGGCACCACCTCGCTCCTCGACGGTGTCACGATCGACGGCGTGATCTGGTCGCTGACCGAGGCGCGGCGGCAGACGCTCACGCAGGAGGCCCGGCGACGCGCCGTCGAGAACGCCGTTGCGAAGGCCACCGTCTACGCCACGAGCCTCGGTCTGAGCACCGTGAAGCCGCTGGCGCTCAGCGATCCGGGCATGCTCGGGGACGGTTCAGCGCCCGCCCAGCCTCCCCAGCCGCTGCTCGCACGCGCGGTCTCCTCCGGCGAGAGCGCCGCGACTCTGGCGCTGAAGCCGGAGGAACTGACGATCGCCGTACAGGTGCACGCGCGCTTCGCCGCGAGCTGACGGGCAGGCCGGCCGCCGAACGGGCGAGCTAGGACCCCGGCGTCGCGGGCGATCCGGGCGTCGAGGGTGGCCGGGTCGGGAACGCGGCGAGTTTCAGGATGCGCGAAGCGGTCACCGAGCCGTCGGTGCCCTTCCCGATGACGACGACCTCGTCGCCCTGCGCGAAGTCGGACTTCGAGGCCGACTGGCCGGGCGTGCCGAAGATCGTCGAGGACGTGACCGTCACCTCCACGGATCCGCCGTTCGGCCGGTCGATGGTCCAGGTGTCACCCGAGATGGATGCGATGGTGCCGCGCAGCAGGACGCGTCCCTGCTGGGTCCCGCCGCCGTTCTGGGCGCCTCCACCTCCGCCGTTGCCATTGCCGTTGCCCTTCCCGGGCTGCCCGGGGAGCCCGGGCATGGGCGCCCCGTCGTGTCCGGGCGGGAGCATGTGCGAGATCGTCCGCTCCCCGACGTGCGCGACGACGCTGGCCACGGCGAGGGCGCCGGCCGTCACGATCCCGAGGACGACGACGATCGAGAGGACGAGCGTGGAGATCGCGAAGGCGAGTCCGTGCCGCTTGTAGAACGGCTCGCCCGGCACGGCCCGTTAGCCGCCCGCGCCGTACGGCCCGGGACCGCCAGGAGCCGCGCCGTATGGGGCCGAGCCGCCCGGCGCCGCGCCGTACTGCGCTGTGCCATGCGGCCCCGCGCCGTCTGGCGCCCCACCATACGGTCCCGGTGGCGTTCGGCCGGGCTCCGACGGAAGCGGTTCGGTGGGCTGGGTGTCGCTCATCCTCTTATGGAACCGCCGCGACCCTTGTCCCCGCTGGGAGCTCGTTATGCGTCCCATGAGAATGCACGCCCATCAGGCCGGCGCGACGAGCACTGATCGCAAGCGGACCAGCTCGAACTCGTCGAGTCCCGCGTCGAGCAGATACGCCCGGACGCTGCCCGCGCGCTGCTCGATCCGGTCGATGGTCGTCTCCAGTGCCTCCCTCGGGCTCCCACCGAGGATGACGCGGAGATCCGGCGTCACCTGGACCCCGTAGCCGCGGACGAGCGCGAGCATCCCCTCGATCCAGGGTCCCGCCAGATTCTCTTCGCTGAGCTCGTAGTCGGCGAGGACGGTCTCGCGGTCGACACCGACGGCCAGCAGAGCCAGCGCGATGACGATGCCCGTGCGATCCTTGCCCGCTGTGCAGTGCACGACGACGGGTGCGCCGCCGGTGTCGGCGATCTCCCGCAGCGCCCGGACGACCACCTCGGTGTGCTGGAAGACGATCTTCTCGTACAGGTCGACGATGGTCGACCCGATGCTCGACGCAGATGCGCCGGAGCCCTCGAAGACGGGGAGGCGCAGCACGTCCACCTCCAGCCCATTCAGGTCGTCGGGCAGCGCCTCGACCTCGAAGTCGTCGCGGAGGTCGATGACGATGCGGATCCCCAGCTCGCGCAACCCCTCGCGACCTTCCTCGCCGAGCCGCCCGAGGGCGTCCGCCCGGAACAGCTTGCCCGGGCGGGTCACGCCACCGTCGACCGGATACCCGCCGACATCCCGGAAGTTGTAGGTACCGGTGATCGGGATGCGCTGAGCCGTCGAATCCATGCGGCTAGTTTGTCAGTTCCCCCCGACACGGCACTCCCCCGGGCTACTCCTCCGCTGGCTCTTACTCCCCCAGGTGGCCGCGGGTGGACATCGCTCGCTGCGCCTCGCGCTGGTCCTGCCGCTCGCGCAGCGCCTGCCGCTTGTCGTACTCGCGCTTGCCCTTGGCGACAGCGATCTCGACCTTGGCGCGTCCCTCGTTGAAGTAGATCGAGAGCGGGACGATCGTGTACCCGCCCTGCTTCACCTTGTTCTCGATCTTGACGATCTGCGCCTTGTGCAACAGCAGCTTCCGCTTGCGCCGCGGGGCGTGGTTGTTCCAGGTGCCGTCGGCGTACTCGGGGATGTGGACGGCATCCAGCCACGCCTCGCCGCCGTCGACGAACGCATAGCCGTCCACCAGCGACGCCCTGCCCAGCCGAAGCGACTTGACTTCGGTTCCGGTGAGCACCAGGCCCGCTTCGTAGGTGTCCTCGATCGTGTAGTCGTGGCGCGCTCGGCGATTGGTGGCCACGACCTTCTGGCCACGTTCCTTCGGCACAGCTCACTCCTGACGTCGGCACTGGACCTGCACTTCGGCGGGTTCGCCGGGCAGCAGACCAGTCTATCCGCTGTCGGATCCCTTCGGGGTCAGACCTTCAGATAGCGTTTGATCGCGAAGTTCGCCGACGCAGCCGCGAGCACCACCCCGACCACGATCACCAGCGGGATCACCAGCCACGCCTGTTCCATCCCGACGAAGTTGATGGACTTCATGCGTGGGCCCAGATAGTCGTGCACGAAGAAGCGCACGCCGAGCGCGATCACCGTCGAGGCGAGGATCGATCCGACGAGCGCAGCGATCACGCCCTCGATGATGAACGGCGTCTGGATGAAGCGGTTCGACGCTCCCACCAGGCGCATGATCCCGATCTCCCGTCTTCGCGAGAAAGCCGAGAGCCGGATGGTGGTGGCGATGAGGAGCACCGCCGCGATCAGCATCACCACCGCTATGCCGATCGCCGTCAGACTGGCGGCGTTCAGGATGTTGAAGATCTGATCCAGGTAGCTGCGCTGATCCACCACGCTCTGCACGCCCGGGGAGCCGGAGAGCGTCTCGGTGAGGACGGCCGACTGATTCGGGTTCTTGAGGTTCACCCAGAAGGTCTGCGAGATCATCTCCGGCGTGACGAAGTCCGCGATCTGGCTCCCCTTGAACTCCTGCTTGAACTGCTCGTAGGCCTGCTGGTGGTCCTGGAAGTAGAACTTCTTGATGTACGGCGAGAGCTCCGGGGACTGCAGCTGCTTCTTGACCGCCTCGATGGATTGAGTGGTCGCCGCACCGCCCGGGCAGTTGTCCGTCTCGGTGCACATGTACACGACCACCTGAGCCCGGTCGTACCAGTACGTCTTCATCTGGCCGATCTGCATCTGCAGGAGGGCTGCGGTGCCGACGAAGGTCAGCGAGATGAACGTGACGAGGACGACCGAGATGACCATCGACAGGTTGCGGCGGAGGCCGTTTCCGACCTCGGACCAGATGAGCCCGAATCTCATTTCGTCGGCCCCACATTCTGGTCGTCATCGCGCTCGGAGCCCTCGCGGAGGCCGCGCAGGTCGAGGTTGGCGGTGAAGTTGAGGTGCTCCGGCAGTTCCTCCGACGCAGGGGGCGGAGGGACGGGCGCGGTCGCGAAGTGCATGGGAGCGGGAGTCTGCTGGGGTACGGCTACCGGCGCGGTCGGCGTCGAGGTGGGCGTGTGCGGGCGCGACATCGGCGCCTGCGCGGGCGCGACCGGCGCTGCCGGGGCTGCGGGCATCGCCGCAGCGTAGGCGGGAGTCGCCGCCGAGACCGGTTCATCGCGTTCGAGCGGCTGAGCGATCGGCACGGCGGCGGTGAAGCCGTAGCCTCCGTGACGCTCGTCCCGGACGATCTGGCCGCCGACGAGCTCGATCACGCGGCGCTTCATCTGATCGACGATGCCGGCCTCGTGCGTGGCCATCAGCACGGTGGTGCCACCCGCGTTGATCCGCTCGAGCACCGCCATGATGCCGGCGCTCGTCGCGGGGTCGAGGTTTCCGGTCGGCTCGTCGGCGAGGAGCACCTGCGGCTTGTTCACGACCGCTCGTGCGATCGCGACGCGCTGCTGCTCACCGCCGGAGAGCTCGTGCGGGAGGCGCTGGGCCTTGCCGTCCAGCCCGACCATCTTCAGCACATCCGGAACCGCTTCCTGGATGAAGCCACGGGACTTGCCGATCACCTGCAGCGTGAACGCGACGTTCTGGAACACCGTCTTGTTGGGCAGCAGCCGGAAGTCCTGGAAGACGACGCCGATGTTGCGGCGGAAGTACGGCACCTTGCGCGACGAGATCGTGCCCAGGTCCTGCCCGAGCACGTGGATCGTGCCCTTGGTCGGCTTCTCCTCTTTGAGGATGAGCCGCAGGCAGCTGGACTTGCCGGAGCCCGAAGCGCCGACGAGAAAGACGAACTCTCCGCGCAGCACTTCGAGGTTGATGCCGTTCAGTGCCGGGCGCGCTGTGCCCGGATACTGCTTGGATACGTGTTCGAACCGGATCATGACCCCTTGAGACTATGCAGTCCCGGGCCGATCCGCAGCAACGACATGCCCTTTGCGGTCAAGCCTGACAGTGAGCCGGACGCGCGGTGCGCGTGATTCCGCATCAGTTCATCCCACGAACGGCTTGACCTCCGGGCGACTTCGACCGTCCGCTCCGGGAAGGGGAGCGGGACGGGCGTCCCACACCCCGGCGGGGGCGAGAGAATGGTCGAGTGAAAGTTCAGGTGCTGCACATCGACGACTGTCCCAACTGGGAAGAGGCGGGATTGCGGATTAGGCAGGCGCTGGACGCGACCGGCCTGGCTGACGTGCCCGTCGAGTTCGTTCTGATCCGCACGGAGAGCGAGGCCACGAGCACCGGATTCGCGGGCTCGCCAACCATCGTCGTCGACGGCGAGGACCTGTTCCCATCTGACGGACGAACCGCCGACCTCGCCTGTCGGGTCTATCTCACTGAGCACGGACTGGCCGGCGCACCCACGCGAACGCAACTCGAACGGGCGCTTCAAGCACGCGTCTAGCTCCAGGCCCGCGCGATCGGACCGAACCTCGTGCTCAACGCGGCCTAAGCGTTCGCCTCGGCCTTGTTGCCCGCACGCCAGCGGATTCCTGCGGCGATGAAGCCGTCGAGGTCGCCGTCGAACACGGCGCTCGGGTTGCCGGACTCGAAGCTCGTGCGCAGATCCTTCACGAGCTGCTGCCCGTACAGGAAGTAGGAGCGCATCTGGTCGCCCCAGCTCGCCGTGATCGTCCCGGCGAGCTCCTTCTTCTTGGCCGCCTCCTCCTCCTTCTGGAGCAGCAGCAGGCGGGTCTGGAGGACGCGCATGGCCGCGGCGCGGTTCTGGATCTGGGACTTCTCGTTCTGCATCGAGACCACGAGCCCGGTCGGAAGGTGCGTGATCCGCACCGCCGAGTCGGTCGTGTTGACCGACTGACCGCCGGGGCCGGAGGAACGGAAGACGTCGACACGGATGTCGCCTTCGGGAACATCGACCTCGGTGGCCTCCTCCATCAGCGGGATGACCTCGACGGCGGCGAACGACGTCTGTCGCTTGTCCGCCGAGCCGAACGGGCTGATGCGGGCCAGGCGGTGCGTTCCGGCCTCGACGGAGAGCGTCCCGAAGGCATAGGGCGCATCCACCTCGAAGGTGGCGGACTTGATGCCCGCGCCCTCCGCGTAGGACGTGTCCATCACCTTCACCGGGTACTTGTGCCGCTCCGCCCAGCGCAGGTACATGCGCAGCAGCATCTCGGCGAAGTCGGTGGCGTCGTCGCCGCCTGCGCCGGAGCGGATCGTGACGATGGCTGCTCGCTCGTCGTACTCGCCGCTGAGCAGGGTCTGCACCTCGAGCTCGCCGAGGGCGCTCTGGAGGGATGCGAGCTCGGCACGCGCTTCGGCGGCGGACTCCTCGTCCTCGGCCTCGTTGGCCAGCTCGACCAGCACCTCCAGGTCGTCCAGTCGCCGCTGGATGGCCGTGATGCGCGCCAGCTCGGACTGGCGGTGGCTCAAGGCGCTCGTCACCTTCTGGGCGTTGACGGTGTCGTCCCAGAGATCCGGCGCACCCGCCTTCTCGCTGAGATCCGCGATCTCGGCGCGCAGCCGGTCGACGCCGACCACCGCCGTGATGTCGGCGAAGGTGGAGCGGAGGTCGGCGATCTGAGAGGAGAGGTCGAGTTCGATCATGTCGCGCTCCAGCCTACCGGCCCGTGCCGAGCGGGCGGACGGGGGCACCGCGACAAAGTTGTACGGTGTTAACGAGATGACTTCCGACGAGCGCCCCTTCAGTTTCCGCTCGGTCGCCCTCGCCGCCTTCCTCCCCACGCTCCTCTTCTCCATTGGAGAGGGCGCCATCATCCCGATCATCCCCGTCGCCGCCGGCAACCTCGGTGCCGGCCTTGCGATGGCCGGCTTCATCGCCTCGATGGTGATGCTGGGCGAACTGGTCGGCGACATCCCGAGTGGATGGATCGTGTCACGCGTCGGCGAGCGCACGTCGATGATCGGTGCGGCGGTCATCGCGATCGGGGGCGTCGTGATCTGCCTCCTCGCCCCGAACTACTGGGTGCTGATGGGCGGGATCTTCGTGGTCGGTGTCGCGACAGCCGTCTTCGCACTCGCCCGCCACGCCTTCATGACCTCCTACGTCCCGGCCCGGTACCGGGCGCGGGCGCTGTCGACGCTCGGCGGGATCTTCCGCGGGGGCTGGTTCATCGGTCCGCTGATCGCCTCCGCGGTGATCGCGGGGACCGGTTCCACCCAGTCGGTGTTCTGGATCTTCATCGTCAGCTGCCTCGGCTCCGTGATCGTGCTGCTCGCCTTACCCGACCCCGAGAAGATGTTCGGCCCCTCGCCGCTCGTCACCGACGAGGCCGGCGCGCAGGTGACCGCCGGCGAAGAGGAGGCGGAGGAGCGCACGCACGGTCTCTTCCGCACGATCTGGTCCTTCCGTGAGGTCCTGATGCGGATGGGCGCGGGCGTCTCGCTGGTCGCCGCGGTGCGCTCGGCGCGCACGGTGCTCATGCCGCTGTGGGCCGTCTCCATCGGCCTGAGCGAGTCCAACACCGCACTGATCATCGGCATCGCCGGCGCGGTGGACTTCGCCCTCTTCTATGCGAGCGGCCAGATCATGGACCGGTTCGGCCGCATGTGGAGTGCCATCCCCTCCATGATCGGCCTAGGTCTCGGCTTCGTGGTGCTCGCCTTCTCGCACGACGTGGATGCGCGCATCGCCTGGTACATCGGCGTATCGCTGTTCCTCTCGGTCGCCAACGGCATCGGCTACGGCATCGTGATGACTCTCGGCGCGGATCTGGCGCCGAAAGACCGTCCGGCGCCCTTCCTCGGCGCGTGGCGGTTCTCCGCCGATGCCGGGCAAGCGGCCGCTCCCTTGTTCGTGTCCCTGCTCACGGCCCTCGTGTCCCTCTCGTTCGCGAGCGGGGCCATGGGCCTGCTCGGCCTGGCCGGCGCGGCGATGCTGGCCCGCTACATCCCACGCTACGTCCCCCGCAGACCCCGCCCGGCCTGAGCGAGGAATACCCTCGGACCGGCTGCGCTTACTTCCATGCAGACGCATGAATCGAGGATGAGATGACCGGGACGATCGAGCTGGGCATGGACACGTTCGGCGACGTGACGCTGGACGCGGACGGAAAGCCGCTTCCGCAGGCGCAGGTGCTGCGCAACGTGGTGGCCGAAGGGGTGCTGGCCGACCGGGTGGGACTCGACTTCTTCGGCGTGGGCGAGCACCACCGCACGGACTTCGCCGTGTCCGCGCCCGAGGTCGTCCTGGCGGCGATCGCCGGGCAGACGGAGCGCATCAACCTCGGCTCGGCGGTGACCGTGCTGAGCTCGGACGATCCCGTTCGCGTCTTCCAGCGGTTCGCCACCCTCGATGGCGTCTCAGGCGGCCGCGCGGAGGTCATCCTCGGGCGCGGATCCTTCATCGAGTCCTTCCCGCTCTTCGGGTTCGATCTCGCCCAGTACGAGGAGCTCTTCGAGCAGAAGCTGAGCCTGTTCGCCGAGGTGCGCAAGCAGGAGCCGGTGACCTGGACCGGCGAATTGCGGCCACCGCTCACCGGGCAGCCGGTCTATCCGCACCTCGAGCACGGCCTCCTGAAGACGTGGATCGGGGTCGGCGGAAGCCCGGAGTCGGTCGTCCGCGCCGCGCACTACGGCTTCCCGCTCATGCTCGCCATCATCGGCGGCGGTCCGATGCGGTTCGAACCCCTGGCCCAGCTCTACCGGAACGCTCTGGAGCAGTTCGGACAGGATACGACGCTGCCGATCGGCATCCACTCCCCCGGCTTCGTCGCCGAGACCGATCAGGAGGCCAAGGACACGCTCTGGCCGCATTACGAGGTGATGAGCAACCGGATCGGCCGCGAGCGGGGCTGGCCGCCCGCCTCCCGCGCGCGCTTCGAGCACGAGGCCGGGCCGGATGGCGCACTGGTCGTGGGCTCGCCGGAGACGGTGGCTCAGAAGATCGCGTATGCGGCGAACGGCCTCGGCGCTTCGCGCTTCGACCTCAAGATGAGCAACGGGACACTCCCCCACGAGGACCTGATGCGCTCGATCGAGTTGTACGGCACGGAGGTCGCCCCGCGTGTCCGCGAACTGATGGGATGAGCTAGGGTCGTAGCCGCGCAGCGCGCTGCGCACCGCGGGAGTGGTGAAACTGGCAGACACGCAGGATTTAGGTTCCTGTGCTTCACGGCGTGAGGGTTCGAGTCCCTTCTCCCGCACTCACGATTCGTGACGAATGTCGCGTCTTGCCGTGGGTGAGTGCACATTCGTCACGAATGTCGATAGGGGGATCGGCGGCGTAGGCCTGCGGGATGATCTTTGCCGGCAGGGCGTGATTCGCACGCTTCGTGCAGGTTCGCTCATCCTGCCGACGCTAAACTCGGGCACAGCTTTCCCACCGATCCTTCCTGGAGAACTGTGATCCATCACGCCGGCCTCATCCCGTGGCTCGACCCGAACACGATCATCCATTCGGCGGGTGCGTGGGCGCTGCTGGTGGTCTGCGGCATCGTGTTCGCCGAGACCGGGCTGCTGATCGGCTTCCTGTTCCCCGGCGACACTCTGCTCATCATCTCCGGGCTGCTCACGCACACGTCCACGGTGTTCGGCGTCGACATCTGGTGGGTGGCCCTCGCGATCGCGTTCGCCGCCTTCCTCGGCGGAGAAGTGGGTTACCTCATCGGCCACAAGGCGGGCCCGAGGGTCTTCGAACGCAAAGAGACCGGTCTGTTCTCGATGGAGAATGTGCGCCGCACCAACCACTTCTTCGAGCGCTTCGGCGCCCTCGCGGTCATCATCGCCCGGTTCGTCCCCATCGTGCGCACGTTCGCGCCGGTCGCAGCGGGCGTGGGCCACATGAACTACCGGAAGTACTCGCTCTACAACGCCCTCGGCGCACTGCTGTGGGGCGCCGGGGTGACGTACTTCGGGTTCCTCATCGGCTACATCCCGCCGGTCGCCACCTTCGTCTCGAGCTACATCGACGTCATCCTGATCGGCGCAGTCGTGGTGACGCTCGTCCCGACGCTGTACCACTACATCCAGTCCACCCGGAAGGCGAAGCGGAACGCCGCGGCCGAGGCCGCCGCAGCCCAGGCCGCTTCGACACAGGACGGAGCCGCTGCGCCCGTCGTCGCGGACGAGCCGGCGCCCTCCCGCCCGGAGGCCTGAGCCGCCGCTCCGGCGCCCGCCCGGCTCCGCCGCGGCGGCGCGTCAGCGGTGGAACTCGTCCTCGTGGGCGGCGTGCTCGGCGGGCTCGAGCTGGAACGTGGAGTGCTCCACGTCGAAGTGCTTCGTCAGGCACCCGGACAGCTCGTCCAGCAGGGTGCCGGTCCGCCCCTCCCGGAATACCGCTGGCTCGCACACCACGTGCGCGCTGAACACGGGCGCTCCGGAGGTGATGGCCCAGACGTGCACGTCGTGCACCGCCACGACGCCGCGCGTGCCGAGGATGTGATCCCGGATCTCGGCCACATCCGTGTCCGCGGGAGCCGCCTCGCTCAGGACGCGCACGACATCCCGGAGCAGCACGAAGGCCCGCGGCACGATCAGCGCCGCGATCAGCAGCGAGGCGATCGCGTCCGCCGGGGCGAACCCGGTCAGCATGATCACGACGGCGGCGACGATGACGGTGGCCGAACCGACGAGGTCGCCGAACACCTCCAGGTACGCTCCCCGCATGTTGATCGAATGCTCCGCCGCCGGGCGCAGCAGCAGGAACGCGCCGAGGTTCGCCACCAGGCCGATCGAGGCGACGATCAGCATGGGGATGCTGTGCACCTCGGTCTCGCCTCCGACCAGCCGGCCGATCGCGCCGATCGTCACGAAGACGGCGACGACGACGAGGATCAGCCCGTTGAGGAGCGCGCCGAAGACCTCCATGCGCCGATAGCCGAAGGTCTGCCTGTCCGTCGCCGGGCGGGCGGCGACGATCGTCGCGACCAGGGCGATCAGCAGCCCGGCCAGGTCGCTGAGCATGTGGCCGGCGTCCGCGAGGAGCGAGAGGGAGCCGCTCAGCCACGCGCCGAGGACCTCGACGACGAGGACCACCGCCACGATGCCGATAGCGATCAGCAGGCGATTGCGGTTGGCCGTGCGGCCGTGGTCGTGACTCATCTCAGCTTCAACGGTAGAGAGAAGTCGGCGCCCCCGCCAGGGGTGCCTGCCAGTTGGGAATGAGTGCCGTTCTCAGCTGAGTTCCCGCAGGGCGGGAACGATCGCGGCGAGGGCCCGCGATCGGTGGCTCTCGGCGTTCTTCGCCTCGGGCGACAGCTCCGCCGCCGTGACGTCATGGCCCAGCGGAAGGAAGATCGGGTCGTAGCCGTGCCCGTTCTCCCCGCGCGGCTCGCGCGCGATGGCGCCCGGCCAGAATCCCTGCACGACGGTCGGCTCCCCTCCCGGCACGATCAGCGCCAGCGTGGCGGTGAAGTGCGCGCCGCGCTCCGCATCCGGGATGTCGGCGAGCTGGTCGAGGAGCAGTCGGAGGTTCGCGGTGGCGTCGCCGTGCGAGCCCGCCCAGCGAGCGGAGAAGATCCCTGGTGCGCCGCCCATCACATCCACACAGATCCCCGAGTCGTCGGCGAGAGCCGGGAGGCCGGTGTGCGCGGCCGCGGCACGAGCCTTGAGGAGGGCGTTCTCCTCGAAGCTGGTCCCGTCCTCCACCGGCTCCGGACCGTCGTACGCGACGATCTCGAGTCCGGGGATCTCGAGCCCCAGGATCTCCTGGAACTCCCGGGCCTTGTGCGGGTTGTGGGTGGCGAGGACGACGCGGACCACCGTCACGCCTCCGCGGCGGCCACCGGCGTCAGCGTCGCCGATTGGATGCGCGCGAGGTCCGTCGTGCCGGCGAGCGCCAGGTCCAGAAGGGAGTCGAGCTCGCGCCGGTCGAACGGTGCGCCCTCGGCGGTCCCCTGGACCTCGACGAACAGGCCGCGACCCGTCACGACCACGTTCATGTCGGTCTCGGCGCGCACATCCTCGACGTAGGCGAGGTCGAGCATCGGCGTCCCGTCGATGATGCCGACCGAGACGGCCGAGACCGAGTCGATCAGCGGCGTGGCCTTCTGCCCGATGAAGCGGTGCTCCCGGCCCCACTCGAGCGCCTCTGCCAGGGCGACGTAGGCGCCGGTGATCGCGGCCGTGCGGGTGCCTCCGTCGGCCTGCAGCACGTCGCAGTCGAGCACGATGGTGTTCTCGCCGAGGGCCTTCATGTCGACGATGGCACGCAGGCTCCGGCCGACCAGCCGGCTGATCTCGTGCGTGCGGCCGCCGACGCGTCCCTTCACGGACTCCCGGTCCATCCGCTCGTTTGTGGAGCGCGGCAGCATGGCGTACTCGGCCGTGACCCAGCCACGTCCCTTTCCGGCCATCCAGCGCGGGACGCCGTTGGTGAAGGAGGCCGTGCAGAGCACGCGCGTGTTTCCGAACGAGATCAGCGCCGACCCTTCGGCCTGGCGGCTCCAGCCCCGCTCGATGGTGACCGGTCGCAGCTGGTCCGGGGTGCGCCCGTCGGCGCGGGTGATGTCGGTCACGGGATCTCCTGGGTAGGGGTGGGGACGGTTCAGAGGGGAAGGTCGATGACGCCGGTGTGCACCAGGTCGACGCGGGAGACCTCCGGGCCGATGAAGCGGTGGGCCAGGCGGAGGAAGTAGTCGGCGTCCGAGCCGGTGGCCTCGTAGCGGATGGTGGGGGGCAGCGGCGAGCGCCGCTCCAGCCCTTGGCCGACGAGCGTGCGGTAGACGTCCTTCGCGGTCTCCGTGTCGCTGGAGACCAGGGAGACGCCCTCGCCCATCACGTACGAGATCGCGCCCTTCAGGAACGGGTAGTGCGTGCAGCCGAGGACCAACGTGTCGATGTCCGCGTCGCGCAGCGGCCGGAGGTAGTCGGCGGTGACACGCAGGACCTCCTCGCCGCTGGTGACTCCGGACTCGACGAACTCGACGAAGCGCGGGCACGCCTGGGTGAAGAGCTGCAGGGTGGGAGCCGCGGCGAAGGCGTCCTCGTAGGCGCGGGACGCGATGGTCCCCGCGGTCCCGATCACGCCGACGCGCCCGGTGCGGGTGGCGGCGACGGCGCGACGCACGGCCGGCTGGATGACCTCGATGACGGGCACTTCGTACCGTTCGCGCGCATCCCTCAGCATGGCGGAGGACGCGGTGTTGCAGGCGATCACCAGCAGCTTGACGCCCTGGTCGACCAGGAAGTCGAGCACCTCGAGCGAGTAGCGGCGGACGTCGGCGATCGACTTCGGCCCGTAGGGCGAGTGGGCGGTGTCGCCGACATAGAGCAGCGACTCGTTGGGCAACTGGTCGCGGATCGCGCGGGCGACGGTGAGCCCACCGACACCCGAGTCGAAGATCCCAATCGGCGCATCCGTCACAGCAGACCAGCCTACCCGCCCGCCGTCACGGGCCGGCCGCGATCCGCCGGTGGGTAGGCTGGGCCGCGTGATCGAGAGAGCCGCCTCCTCCGCGTTCCTGACCGACCGCTATGAGCTGACGATGCTCGACGCAGCGCTCCTCGCCGGCACCCACGACCGCGAGTGCGTGTTCGAGGCCTTCACCCGGCACCTCCCGGCCGGCCGGCGCTATGGGGTGCTCGCGGGCACGGGCCGGCTCCTGGAGCTCATCGAGCAGTTCCGGTTCGAGGATGCGGAGCTGCGGTCCCTGCGCGAGAACCACGTCGTGCGGGACGAGACCATCGACTGGCTCGCCGACTACCGCTTCTCGGGGACCATCCGCGGGTACCGCGAGGGGGAGCTGTTCTTCCCCGGGTCGCCATTCCTGGTCGTCGATGCTCCCTTCGCCGAGGGGGTCCTCCTGGAGACCCTGCTGCTGAGCGTGTTCAACTACGACTCCGCAGTCGCCTCCGCAGCCGCGCGCATGGTGTCGGCGGCGGGCGGGCGTCCTCTGGCCGAGATGGGCTCCCGTCGCGCGAACGAACGCTCCGCGGTCGCCGCAGCGCGCGCGGCCTTCATCGCCGGGTTCTCCGCCACCTCCAATCTGGAGGCGGGCCGCACCTGGGGCGTTCCGACGATGGGCACCGCGGCGCACGCGTTCACGCTGCTGCACGACAGCGAAGAGGCCGCGTTCCGGGCCCAAGTGGATGCGCTCGGCCCCGGCACGACGCTGCTGGTCGACACCTTCGACGTCGAGAGGGCGATCGAGACGGCCGTCCGCGTGGCGGGTCCCGAGCTGGGGGCGGTGCGCCTGGACTCGGGCGACCTCCCGAAGCTCGTGAAGCAGGTGCGCGGCCAGCTCGACTCCCTCGGCGCCACGAAGACGCGCATCACGGTCACCAATGATCTGGACGAATTCACCATCGCGGCACTCGCCGTCTCGCCTGTCGACTCGTACGGGGTGGGGACCTCGGTCGTCACCGGTTCGGGCTACCCCGCCTCGGGGATGGTCTACAAGCTCGTCGCGCACCGCCCCAGCGGGACCGAAGGCGAGTGGATCTCGGTCGCGAAGAAGTCGGACGGCAAGGCCGGCGTCGGGGGGCGGAAGCACCCGGTGCGGCGGCTGGACGGCTCAGGGACGGCGGTCGCCGAGGTGGTCCACATCGTCGAGAGGGGCGACACGCCGGATGACACGGGCCGCGACCTCCTCGTCCCCCTCATCACCGATGGGGAGGTGCACCGCGAGCACCTCGGCGTCGACGGGACGCGCCGGGCGCGTGAACACCGGGAGCTCGCGATGAGCGAACTGCCCGATGAGGCGTTCCGGCTCGGCCGGGGCGACCCGGTACTGCCCACGATCTTCGAATGATCGCGGTCACCCGGTCGGGGCGCTGACCGGCGCCCGGCGCCGGCGCCGAGCCCCTCAGTCTCCCTGCAGGCCTTCGTAGATCTCGCGGCAGGTGGGGCAGACCGGGAACCGCTGCGGGTCGCGGTTCGGCGTCCACATCTTGCCGCACAGCGCCTTCACCGGCTTGCCGGTGACCGCGGACTCGAGGATCTGCTCCTTCTTCACGTAGTGCGAGAAGCGCTCGTGATCGCCGGGCTCCTCGTTCTGCAGGAACTCCTGGAGCTCGCGTTCGAGCGTGGTCGCACCGCCGCCGGAGGGTTCGCCGCCCGGCTCGGAGATGCTCGCGTCGTTCATGCCTCCAGTGTAGACACGTGGATGGACGCACATTCGTGACGAATGCCGCGTTCATCGAGCTCGGAGCGCGCATTCGTGACGAAGGTCAGCGGGGAGGATGGGCCTCCCCGGCTCAGTCATTGCGGTTGGCGAACGCCATCAGCTCCGGTCCGCGGCGGTCGAAGAGGCGACCGCCCAGCCAGAGTCCCACGAACAGCGTCCCGAAGCCGATGACCACCGCAGCGACCGGAGCGACGGCGAGCCAGAACTCGTCGACGGTGAGCCCGAGCACGAGGAGGACCAGCACCGGTGAGGCGAGGATCAGGATGGCGAAGAAGCTCAGAGACTGCGCCAGCGCCGCGGAGGCCCCGGAGGTCTGCGGCTGCGTGAAGGCGCTGTCGCCCGGTTTGGTCGCCGGATAGGGGAAGAGCGCGGACGAGATGCTCGAGAGACCCAGGCCGATCACCAGGATGGCTCCGCTGAGGGCCGCCACGGACGGCAGGACCGCCCAGTCGCCGTACGCGATGGTCGTCGCGATCGAGCCGATCACCAGCACCGGGATTCCCACCAGGACCGGCGGGAACATCCGTCCGGCCCGGTCCGCGATGCCGCGAGCGCCCGACACGAGATGCAGCCAGATGGCGGTGTTGTCGTAGGCGACATCGTTGTGGATGCTCCAGCCGAGGAACAGGCACACCAAGGGCAACGGCACGAGGGCGATGAAGTGCGCGGGCAGGCCGGCGAGCGTCAGGGCGACCACGACGAAGACGGGGATCACCGGGACGGGCACCAGAGACACCCAGTACCGGCCGTCCCTCCCCCAGTAGGTCATCGACCGTGCGGCGACGGCCGCCGTGGGTCCACCCGGCAGACGGTCGAACCAGCCGAGGCCGTGGTACGCCTTGGAGCGGGCTTCCCGCTCCGGCGACGCGACGATGTGGCCGACCAGTCCGATCCAGACGAGCCAGAGGACGCCGAGGGCAGCCAGGGCGACCAGCAGCTGCAGCAGCGCCGTTCCCCAGTCCCCCTGGGCGGCGGCGCCGGGTACGGACCACGCAGCGCCGAGCGGCGTCCACTGAAGCCACCCGGCGAACGCGTCGAGCGTTCCCAGGCCGTCGCGGCCCCAGTCCACGGTCCCCAGCAGAACGATCACCGGCGCGATGACGACGAGCACGAGGATGCCGATCACACTGCCGGCCTCCCGCGGGCGCCGCGTCGCCAGGAAGGCGTGGGCGATGGCCGTCGTGACGCGCGAAGCGAGGACGCAGGTGAGCACGGCCACCGCCGCCGAGACGACGGCGAGGAGAACCGTGCCGGGATTCTGCGACCACGTGATCACCGTCGAGGCACTGCAGACGATGAGCACGAGCGACGGCACGCCGATGAGCCCGGCCAGCAGCAGTCCGGTGGCCAGACTCCGGTTCGGGATGCCGAACAGCGCGAACTCGCGGGGGTCCAGCGTGTCGTCGACTCCGAACAGCAGGGGAAGCAGCGCGAACGCCGCAACGACCACCGAGCCGACGACGACGAGCACCGTGTGCGTACCGGAGGCGTCCGAGACGACGCGGGCGGCGACGAGCGAGCCGACCACGAGGACGGTGACGGTTCCTCCGTAGAGCAGGCCGAGCACCAGGCCGAAGACCTGCCAGGGGCTGCGCCGGAAGGCGTTGCCCATGATCCGCAGCTTCAGTCCGAGAAACTGTGCAACCACTCCATGCCTTCCGCTGCCTTGCGACCGCCGGCGAGATCGACGAAGCGCTCTTCGAGCGTCTGTTCGCCCCGGACCTCGTCGATGGTTCCGGAGGCGAGCACCTGTCCGCGGACGATGATGGCGACGCTGTCGCAGACGCGCTGGATCATGTCCATTCCGTGGCTGGAGACGACGACCGTCCCGCCTGCAGCGGTGTAGCGCTGCAGGATGTCGATGATGTTCGCGGCCGAGACCGGGTCGACGGACTCGAACGGCTCGTCGAGCACGAGAAGGCGCGGCGAGTGGATCATGGCTGCCGCGAGGGCGATCTTCTTCGTCATGCCGGCGGAGTAGTCGGCGACCAGGCGGTCCAGAGCGTCCTCGATGCCGAACGCCGTCGCGAGGTCGGCCGTGCGGGCGCGCACCGTCTTCGCGCTGAGGCCGCGCAGCGTCCCCGCATAGCGCAGGAACTGCGCGCCCGTGAGCCGGTCGAACAGCCGGAGCTTGTCCGGGAGCACACCGATGATGTGCTTGGCGCGCACCGGCTCCGTCCACACGTCGACTCCGTGGACGACGACGCGACCGGCGTCGGGCCGGAGCAGCCCGGTGACGATGGACAGGGTCGTGGTCTTTCCGGCGCCGTTCGGCCCGACGATGCCGTAGAACGAGCCTTCGGCGATGTCGAGCGTCACGCCGTCGACCGCCACGATGTCGCCGTACCGCTTGTGCACTCCGTGGATGGCGAGAACCGTCGGGCGGACGACGAGCGGCTTCCTGGGCTCCTCCACGGCGACCGCCGGTGCCTGCTGCGGCTGGGCCTGCGGGCTCGGCGCCTTGGTGCGGGGAGTCGTCCGAGGCTTCGCGGCGGTGGTCCGCGTGCGCGGCGCGCGGGTGCTCGTCCCGGCTGCCGCAGCGGCCGTCTTGGCGGGTGCGCGCTGAGCGGTGCTCCGCGGAGCGGCGCCGCGATCGGCCGTGCTCTCGGCGGCCGGCGTGTCGGCGGAATCCGCCATGTTCTCCCCCCTCTGCGAGTCCTCCACGGCTCGCTCCGCTTCCTGGGTCCGCTCGGCGGACTCGGTGCTGGGGGAACGTGCGTGGTCGAAACTCACACCCGCTAACGTACCAACACACGCCTGCATGCGAACCCCCCGGTCCGGTGTGATGCGGTGCGTTGCGCCTCGGAATGTCCTGTGAGGAACATAACGACCCAACAACGACCGACGTCAACCCCTGCCCCCAGGCAGGGGGTACCGGTACTCTGGCTGAGGCATAAAGGCGTGTCTGCACGCGTAAGCGCGGATGAAGCCTGGGTGAACCTCCTGGGGTCAGGCCGGCGGCGACCGACAGGGAGCCGCTGAACTGGTTCGCGTCTGACCAAGGAGATGATTGTGACGACCCAGGTAGTGATTCTCGCGGCCGGCATGGGAAGCCGGCTCGGACGGAGCCTCCCGAAGCCGCTGACCGAGTTGAGCGACGGCCGCACGATCATGCAGCAGCAGTTCGACAACATCCACGCGGCTTTCGGCAAGGACGCCCAGGTCACGATCGTCGTCGGCTACAAGCTGGAGCACATCATCGAGGCGTTCCCCGACGCCCAGTTCGTGTACAACGAGCAGTACGACCAGACGAACACGTCCAAGAGCCTCATGCGCGCCCTGCAGGCGTCCGCCCCCGGCGGCGTGCTCTGGATGAACGGCGACGTCGTCTTCGACCCGGCCGTCCTCGTCCGCGCTGCGGCCATCGTCGCGCGCGACCAGAGCTTCGTCACCGTCAACACCTCGTCGGTCGCCGATGAAGAGGTCAAGTACACGACGGGTCCCGAGGGATACATCCACGAGCTGTCGAAGACCGTGAAGAACGCCCTCGGCGAGGCGGTCGGCATCAACTACGTCTCCGCCGCCGACAAGGCGACCCTGCTGCGCCAGCTGCAGCGAGTCGGCGACCAGGACTACTTCGAGCGCGGCGTCGAGCTCGCGATCGAGCAGGACCGCATGCTCGTCGAGCCGGTCGACATCTCCGACCTGTACGCGGTCGAGGTCGACTTCCAGGAGGACCTCGAGCGCGCGAATCTTTTCGTATAGTCGAGGTCGCGTGAGTCCTCACGCAGCTTCGATCAATACGATGGGTTCCCGTGACCAGTATCCCCACTGAGGTGCGCCCTGCCCAGCGCTCGCCCTTCACGCGCTACCGGCACTCTCTGTGGTTGCTGACCAAGCGCGATCTGCGCGTCCGCTACTCCACGAGCGCCCTCGGCTACGTCTGGTCGATTCTCGACCCGCTCGTGATGAGCGGGATCTACTGGTTCGTGTTCACGGTCATCTTCAAGCGCAACGTCGGTGAGAACCCGTACATCGTGTTCCTCCTCGCCGCCCTGCTGCCGTGGATGTGGTTCAACGGCGCCGTGTCGGACAGCACCCGTGCCTACATCCGCGAGGCGAAGCTGATCCGCTCGACGATGATCCCCCGCACGATCTGGGTCAACCGGATCGTTGCCTCCAAGGGGATCGAGTTCCTGCTCTCGCTGCCGGTGCTCGCGTTCTTCGCCATCCTGAGCGGCGCGCGGCTCAACGTGGATGTGCTGCTCTTCCCGCTCGCGATCCTCATCCAGACCGTGCTGACCGTCGGCGTCGGCCTGATCGTCGGACCGCTCGTGGTGTTCTTCCGCGACCTCGAGCGCGCGGCCAAGCTGGCGCTGCGGTTCCTCTTCTACGCGTCCCCGATCATCTACAGCGCCCGGGACCTGCCGGGGGGCTGCGGCGACGGAGTGGCGGCGCGGCACTGCGCCGCCTACCTGACCACCCATCCCGGGGCCTCGAACGACGTTCTGTTCTCGCTCCACTTCTGGTCGGCGTTCAACCCGCTGACCGGCATCTTCAGCCTGTACCGGTCCGCCTTCTTCGGAGAGGAGCTGGACTGGTTCCTGGTGGGTGTGAGCGCCGCGATGTCCGTCGTGCTGCTCGGGATCGGGTGGGCTGTCTTCAAGCGCTTCGAGCGCGACGTGCTGAAGGAGATCTGAGTGGCCCCCGTCATCGCCGTCGACGGTCTCGGCGTCCGCTTCCGCCGCAATCGCGGAGCGCGCCGTTCGTTCAAGGACCTCTTCTCCACCCGGGAGCGCCGTACGCGTCCGGACGACTTCTGGGCGCTGAGGGATGTGAGCTTCCACGTCCGTCCCGGCGAGTCCATCGGCGTGGTCGGACGCAACGGCCAGGGCAAGTCGACCTTGCTGAAGCTGGTCGCCGGCGTCCTGCTGCCGGACGAGGGGTCGGTGACCGTGACCGAGGGGGTCGCGCCGCTGATCGAGATCACCGGCGGCTTTGTCGACGATCTGACGGTGCGGGACAACGTCTACCTGACGGCGGGCCTGCACGGGATGTCGCGGTCGCAGATCGACGACCGGTTCGAGGAGATCATCGACTTCGCCGAGATCGGCGACTTCGTCGACACTCCCTACAAGCACCTCTCCAGCGGCATGAAGGTGCGCATCGCGTTCTCGGTGATCGCTCAGCTCGAGGAGCCGGTGCTCCTCGTGGACGAGGTGCTCGCGGTCGGCGACCGCGGCTTCCGCGAGAAGTGCTACCGCCGGATCGAGGAACTCCTCGCCGGCGGCCGGACGCTGTTCTTCGTCTCGCACAACGAGAAGGATCTCCGCCGCTTCTGCGAACGCGGACTGTACCTCGACAAGGGCGCTCTCGTGCTGGACGGCCCGATCGACGACGTGCTCGAGCTCTACAACACCGATTACAGCAGCTGACGGATCCCCTGGTCACAGCCGAATTCCGCTTTCGCGTGGAATCGTCCACAGAAAAAAATTCGGCGAGTTATCCCCGGAAGTGGTGTTCGTGCCCGGTTAAGGGCCATCGGGCGTCGGAGGGGCTGGTTAGCGTCAATCGCATGAATCGTCTCCGGTTTCTTCGCAGTCCCTCTCCGGCCCCTCGTCCCCGGCGCCTCGCCTATCCCGTTCCCTGGCGCGTCGACCGCTCGACAGCACCGCATCTCCGCCTGGTCAACAGCGGGCGCGAGACGCTCCGCGGGGTGACGGTGAGCGTCGCCGGCAGCTCGCGGCTGCAGGTGAGCGGCCCGACCTCCGTGCCTCCGGGCGAGAGCGTCCGGGCGAGCGTGACGAGCGCCGATCCCGCGCGTGACACCGTCCTCGTCGTGCGCTGGTTCCCGCCCGACGGTCGCGAGTATCTCTGGCAGATCAGCCTGTGACCGCTGCCCTCGGGTCGCCCCGGCGGCCCGAGGGCAGGCCGAGCGAATGCGTGGAACGAAGGCAATTCCGGGGAGAAAGGCGTGAGGTCCGGCGATCGGGGTGCAGGTGCTCTTGAGCCGGAGGGTACGCGCGTTCTTCACTGGAAGGACCATGAAGATCCCCGTCGCACCCGCCTCCGAGCTGCTCGGCGAGCGCATCCGCCTCGCGCGCATCCAACTCGGCCTCAGCCAGGAGGCGATCGCGAGCCTCGCCACCATGCACGTCACCAACTACGGAAAGATCGAACGCGGAGACGCGAATCCGAGCCTCTTGACCATCCTCCGGATCGCCACCGTCCTCGGGACCGACATCGCCACCCTCACGGCGGACATCGGCAGCGAACACCTCCCGCCCGGCAACCGCGTGCTCCGCGCAGGCGAATACCTGGAGGAACGCCGACGTCGCGCGCGCCGCTCGCGGTAGCGGCGGATCGGCCTACACTCTGAGGAGATGGCCAAGAAGCAGCAACCGTTCGTCTCCGTCACGGGAGGTCCGCAGCCGGGCGGCGACACTCCCCGAGCACTGAATGCGACCCTCGATCGCTTCCTCGGCATCCAGCGGCCCGCTGTGATCGCCCACTTGCGCAGCATCCGGCGGCGGCATCCTGATGCGTCCGCCGAGGAGCTCGGGCGGATCCTGGAGCGACGGTACCTGGCCGCAGTGACCAGTGGAGGCGCCGCGGTCGGGGTGACGGCGGTCATCCCGGCGATCGGGACCGGTGTGACGCTGGCCCTGTCCGGCCTCGAGACGGCCGGTTTCCTCGAGGCGACGGCCCTCTTCGCCCAGTCGATGAGCGAGCTCCACGGCATCGCCGTCGAGGACCCGGAGCGCGGACGGGCGCTCGTCCTCACCATGATGCTCGGCCGCGAAGGCTCCGATCTCGTCCGTCAGCTCGCCGGCCAGTTCGCCGGGGGCGGCGTGACCCGCACGGCGTATTGGGGCGAGTTGGTCACCTCGAGCCTGCCGCCGATGGTCGTCGGTCCCCTGGTCGACCGGCTGAAGCGCGTGTTCATCCGCCAGTTCGCCGTTCGTGGCAGCGCCGGCATCCTGGCCCGTGCCATCCCGTTCGGCATCGGAGCGGTCGTCGGCGGGACCGGAAACCACATCGTCGGCCGGCGCGTCGTGCAGAACGCGCGCCTGGCGTTCGGGCCTCCTCCCGTCGTGATCCCGGAAGTCCTGACGCCCGTGGAGGGTCCGGGAGCCGTGCGTCGGCTGGGATCCGCCACGGGGAGCCAGGTCGCGCGCTTCGGATCGGCGACGGCGAACCAGGTCGCCCGGATCGGATCGGCAACAGGTACGCGCGTGATCCGCGCGGGCAAGGCGGTGCGCGGGGCCCTGCCCCGGCGGAGCGGGTCCGGCGATGCGAGCGATGCCAGGCCGTCGCGCGAGCTGACCGCGGGGACTGCATCCACTGGTCCCGACATGCCGCACGACCCGCAGCCGTAACGGCGTGTCGGGACCAGCCGTTCGCGCCAGGCGGGATCGCGCAGGCGCGCGGGGCGGGGTCAGACGATCGGCGGACGCCCGGCAGCGGTCATGCGCCAGACCGTGCGCCAGCGCAGCGGGCGGCGGTCGCCCGGATCGGAGCGCCACCCTTCCGCCCAGCCCGCGAACCAGGCGCGCAGCACGGCCGGCTTGCGGAACCAGCGGAGCAGCTGGATTCCCGTCCACGACCCGACGTAGAGCGGCACCAGCACCGCCGGGAGGTTCCGGCGCGCCAGCCAGACGCGGTTCCGGGCGTTGAGCCGGTAATAGTACGAGTGGCGGGTCGGCGAGACGGCCGGGTGCTCGGCGACCAGCTCTCCGGCGTACCAGACGCGCTTGCCCTGATCCCAGACCTTCCAGGCCAGGTCGATGCCTTCGTGCGCATAGAAGAACGGGTCGGCCCAGCCTCCCGCACGCTCGAACACGGCGCGCGGGAGCACGACCACGGCCTCCAGTACGGCGAACACGTTGCTGGACCGGCTGGGATCGCCCTTCCGGATGCGCGGGATCCAGCGGCGCGGCGCCAGTCCGCCATCGGGCACGCGCAGCTGCGGCTGCACCATCCCGATGCTCGCATCGCCCTGCAGCAGCGCGACGGCGTCGGCGAGGAAGCTGCGGGACGGGATGCGCGCATCGTCGTCGAGGAAGAACAGCCACTCCCCCGATACGAGCGGGACACCGGCGTTCCGTCCGGCCGGGATGCCGACGTTCTCGGGCAGCGCCAGTGTTCGCACGTCGTGAGGCAGGGCCGGTTCGGCGGTGGAGGGATCCCAGCCGTTGCCGACCACGACCACGTCGATGTCCACGCCCTCCTGCGCGAGCACGGACTCCAGCCCCTGCCGGAGCTCTGCCGGCCGCGTGCCCTGGGTGAGCACCACGACGGCCACGGCCGGCTGGTCAGCCACGGACCCGCCGCGACGCCATGATGGCCACGAAGTGCCCCACCAGCGACAGGATCGCCAGCGGGACGAGCGCCGAGAGCAGGATGCGGTCGGCCAGCGTCGAGCCGATGAACAGGCCGACGATCGAGAACACGAAGATCAGGATGGTCAGCTCCACCGAGTGGTAGAGGCGGTGGAACGGCACGAACCGGGCCGCGCGACGCAGAGTGGCGACGAGACCGTGCGTCGGCGAGTACTCCGCCTGGGTGTCGGCGAGCTTCGGCAGGCCGGCGCTCGCCCGCGAGACACGCACCAGGTAGTTGAGCACCTTGTTGAGGACCATGATGAGCGCGAGCAGGGTGCCGAGGTTCGTCCAGAGGAAGTCCTGCGGCACCTCGAACGGGAGGCCGGCAGCCCGAACGCCCAGCACGATCGCGATGAGGGTCTCGGTCGTGTAGTGGCCGACGGCATCCAGAAAGACCCCGGC
>JBQCCO010000282.1:0-18582 GCA_051962155.1 Leifsonia sp.
CACGACGGCCGTGAGGATGGCCGTGCTCACCGTCCCCAGGCTGCCCGGCGACCCGGACCCGGAGATGATCGTCAGGGCCACGGCACCGGAGATCGCCATCTGCGCACCGACCGACAGGTCGATGCCCCGGGTCGCGATGACCAGGGCCATCCCGAGGGCGATCAGCATCAGCGGCGCGCTGTTGCGCAGGATGTCGATGAGCGACCCGTACAGCTCGCCGTCTTTGACGGTGATGCTGAGGAAGCTGGGCCGTGAAATGGTGTTCAGGACGATGAGCGCCAGCAGTGCGCCGATCGGCCACACCAGCCGATGCCTGAAGATCGTGCTCATGCTGCGCCCTCCTTGGCGATCAGCGCGACGATGTCATCGACATCGACGTGACTTTCATTGTCGAGTTCCGCGATCTTGCGGCGATCCCTCATGACTACCACCCGTTGCGAGAGGCGCACCACTTCATCCAGCTCGGACGAGATGAAGATGAGGGCGAGGCCGCCGGACGCGAGTTCGACGATCAACCGCTGGATCTCCGCCTTTGCTCCGATGTCGATGCCGCGGGTCGGCTCGTCGAGGATGAGCAGTTGCGGGTCCGTTGCGAGCCACCGGGCGAGAAGGACCTTCTGCTGGTTGCCGCCCGAGAGGTTGCGGATCAGCGCGTTGGGATTGGCCGGGCGGATGCCGAGGGACTCCATGTACTGCTCGACGATCCGCGCCTGCTCCGCCTTGGTCACCCGGCGGAGCCAGCCGCGCTTCGCCTGCACGCCGAGCACCAGGTTCTCGGCCACAGTCAGGTCTGCGATGATGCCCTCCTCCCGGCGATCCTCGGACGAGAAGGCGATGCGCTGCTCGACGGCGTGACGTGGGCTCGTCAGCCGGGCCGTGGATCCCCTGACCGAGACGCGTCCCTGATCGGCGCGATCCGCGCCGTAGATGAGCCGGGCCAGCTCCGTTCGACCGGAGCCGAGCAGGCCGGCGATGCCGACGACCTCGCCGTCGTAGACCTCGAGGTCGAACGGCTCGATCGAGCCCTTGCGACCCACGAGTGATGCGCTCAGCACCGGCGCGCCTGCGCGATCGACCTGGCGGTCGGCCGACCGGCCGATGGACTCGAACTCGGCCAGTTCGCGGCCGAGCATCGCCGCGATGAGCTCCGTGCGGCTGATCTCCTCGATGGCGTGCTCGCCGATGAGGCGACCGTTGCGCAGCACGGTGAGACGGTCCGAGATCTCGTAGATCTGGTCGAGGAAGTGGGAGACGAAGAGGATGGCGACGCCGCGGTCGCGCAGTGCCCGCATCACGGCGAAGAGCTGTTCGACCTCGAATCGGTCGAGGCTGGACGTCGGCTCATCGAGCACCAGGACCTTGCAGTCCACCACCACGGCCCTGCTGATGGCGACCAGTTGCTGCACCGCCAGGGAGTGAGACGACAGTGGCGACCGTGGATCGATGTCGAGGCCGAGCTCGCCGAGGAACCGGGACGCCTCTTTGTGAGTGGTCCGCCAATCCACCCCGAAGGGCCCGCGCTTCTCGTTGCCGAGCATGACGTTCTCACCCACCGAGAGATTGGTGCAGAGGTTCACCTCTTGGTAGACGGTGGCGATGCCGGCGTCCTGCGCGTCGGCGGTGCCGGCGAAGGTGCGCGGCTCGCCCCCGACCGCGATCCGGCCGCTGTCGATCGGGTAGACGCCGGTCAGCGCCTTGATGAGCGTGGACTTGCCCGCTCCGTTCTCGCCGAGCAGCGAGTGGATCTCACCCGGCCGAAGGGTGAAGTCGACCTGGTCGAGGGCCTTCACCCCGGGGAACGAGATGGAGATGTCCCGCATCTCGACAACATTGTCGGTCACGTGTGAGCCTGCTTTCCTCGATGGGATGGCCACGGGGCGAGCCTGCGCGCGCCCCGTGGCCTCCTATTCCGTCTGATCAGTACTTGCGGGTGGGCAGTGCTTCCTTGGCCGCCGCCTGGTCGAACGCGAGGTCCTTCGCGGTGTAGGCCTTGTCGACCTTCTTGCCGGCGATGACATCCTTCACCACGGAGGCGACCTGGTCGCCGAGTAGCGGGTTGCACTCCACGACGTAGTTGAACTGGCCGTTCGCCAGGGCGGTGAGCCCGTCCTTCGTGCCGTCGATGCTGACGATCTTGATGTCCGTTCCCGGCGTCAGACCGGCGGCCTTGATGGCATCGAGAGCGCCGAGACCCATGTCGTCGTTCTGAGCGAACAGCAGGTTGATCTTCTTGCCGTACTTCTGCAGGAAGCCTTCCATGACGGTCTTGCCGTCGGCGCGGGTGAAGTTACCGGTCTGCGAGTCGAGCTTGGTGATCGACGTTCCGGCGATGCTCGACGAGAAGCCCTTGGCTCGGTCGATCGCGGGAGCGGAACCGGTGGTTCCCTCCAGGACGACCATGTTGGTCGGGGAGGTTCCGAGCGTGCTCGCCGCCCAGCTGCCGGCCGTCTCGCCCTCCTTCTTGAAGTCGTCGCCGATCCAGCTGGCGTAGAGGCTCGGGTCGGCGTCGATCGTGCGGTCTTCGAGGATCACCGGGATCTTGGCGTCCTTCGCCTCCTTGAGGACGTCGTCCCAACCGGTGGTGACGACGGCGGCGATCACGATCGCGTCCACTCCCTGGTTGATGAAGCTGTGCACTGCGGCGATCTGGTTCTCCGGCTTGTTGTCTGCCGCGTTGAAGATCAGCTTGAAGCCGTTCTTCGCCGAGAACGCCTCTTTCATCGACTGGGTGTTGGCCGCTCGCCAGCCGCTCTCGGATCCCGTCTGCGCGAAGCCGACGGTGATGACCTTGTGGCCATCGCCTCCGCCCGCTGCGCCTGCTCCGCCTGCGGAGCATCCCGTCAATGCGACGGCCATCAGCCCCAGGGCAGCCACGGCGCCCATAAGTTTCTTCATGCCAAACCTCCTCGTTCGGGTGCCGGACCTCGCCGGCTCGTCGTAATGTTAGCCTTCACATTGCGTTCAAGAGCAACACCTTGTTGGTAACGATTGGGTAACGCGGTCGGGTTGAGTGGCAGGATTCAGCAGGGATTGCGGTTCACGAGGGACGGGAAGTGGCGTTTTGTGAGGGATAACATTCTGACGATGTCGTGTCGTTGGCCGGTGGTGACAGCCGCATCCCGCGTCGCAGCCGGTACGGGCGCGGTACTCTGTCGCGGGCGCAGCTGAGGCAGAGCCGCGGGGGGTAGCGTTGCTCCTCGGGATGCTGGAGTGAGCGCGTCGATGTGCTCGAAGGGGAGGACCGATGCCGATTCGTCGTCAGGCTGAACAGATGCGAGACCTGTACGCGAACGAGATCGCCGCAGCGGTCTCCGAAGGCCGGGAGCCGTCGGCGCTGCAGATCGCTTCCTGGATCCGCTACCACGACGCCGCGCTCGCTGCGGATCCTCGCGCGGTCCTGATCCAGTCCGACGGCGAGGCCGAGCCCGCATAGCTCCCGCCCGCGCCACTGCGAGTGCGTGCCTGTGGAACGTGTGCGGCGGCGCGAGCGACCGCAAACGTCACAAACCGCAGCAGACAGGCGCCGTTCGCTCAGCGACCGTCTTTCCGGATCCAGCGGAAGGTGAGGCGGGAGGCGACGAGGCCCGCGATCAGCCAGATCAGCAGCACGATCGCGATCCAGCCGAGCTGCCAGCTGCCGCTCGGCTCGGCCGACTCGAAGCTCGCAGGCAGGAACACGCTGCGCATGCCCTGCGCGATCCACTTGAGCGGGAACAGGCCGGCGATGTTCTGCAGCCAGGCCGGCAGGAGGCTGAACCTCAGGTACACGCCCGAGATGAACTGCAGCACCAGGACGATCGGGATGATGACCGCTGTCGCGCTCTTCCCGGTGCGGGGCACCGCGGACAGCGCGATCCCGAGCACCGCCGAGGTCACGATCCCGAGCGCGTAGATCCACGCGAACCGCAGCCACGGCTCCGGGTCGGTCGGCAGCGCGACGCCGAACGCGAAATGCGCCATCAGCAGCAGGAGCAGGATCTGCAGGATGCTCGTCGCGATGACCTGCCCCATCTTGCCGAAGAAGTACGACACGACCGGGAGGGGCGTTCCGCCGAGCCGCTTGAGCGTTCCGTCGCTCTTCTCCACGGCGATGTCGACCGCGAGGTTCTGCACGCCGCTGAGGAGGATTCCGGCCGCGATCATCCCCGGCAGGTAGTAGGCGGCCTGGGTGATCCCGCCGCTGCCGTCGGGTGCGGCCCCCACGTTGCCCAGTCCCTGGAACGCGACCGAGAAGATGCCGAGCATCACGACGGGGAACAGGAACGTGAAGAAGATCGTGTCCGACTGACGGAAGTAGATCAGGACCTCGTAGCGGATGCGGGACCATCCCAGCGCGACGGCGCTCATGCCGCCGCCTCCGTGGCTCCGGTCGCCGGGTCGTCGCCGGCCGTCCCGGGCGCCGACCCGCGAGCCGAGCCGGCGCGTTCGTCGGCCTCGCGCACCAGTCCGAGGTAGATGTCCTCCAGGCTCGGGCGGACCACCTCCAGGTCGCGCAGCTCCCCTCCGGCCTCCGCAGCGAGCCGAGTCACCACGGCGGCGGGAGTCTGCGTTCGCTCCTCGCACAGGGCTCCGGCCGCGTCGCGCCAGCGCACGATCGGCACGCGCGCCGACGCACCGCCGATCTCGTCCACCGCACCGATGTCGACCAGCGACCCGTGCGCGATCACGGCCACGCGGTCGCTGAGCTGCGCCGCCTCGTCGAGGTAGTGGGTGGTGAGCAGGATGGTCGTCCCCTCCCGTTTGAGCGATCGGACCAGTTCCCAGAAGTGCCGCCGCGCCTCCGGGTCGAACCCGGTCGTCGGCTCGTCGAGGAAGAGCAGCTCGGGCCTCCCCACCATCCCGAGCGCCACATCCACCCGCCGCCGCTGGCCGCCCGACAGGTTGCGGATGCGCGTCTTCGCCTTGTCCTCCAAGCCGACCGCGGCGATGACCTCGTCGACGTCCCTGCCGCGCGGGTAGTAGCGCGCGAACTGAGCCAGCTGCTCCCGGACCGTCACGTCCGCGGCTTCCGACCCGGACTGGAGGACGATGCCGAGCCACGCTTTCCACGCGGTACCGCCTTTGCCCGGGTCGACGCCCAGCACCGAGGCCTCGCCGGCCGACCGATCGCGGTAGCCCTCGAGGATCTCGATCGTCGTGCTCTTGCCCGCGCCGTTCCGTCCGAGCAGCGCGAACGTCTCACCCTCGGCGATCTCGAAATCGATGCCGCGGACGGCCTCGAACCCCCCGTACGACTTGCGGAGACCGCGCACCACCACGGCCGCAGAAGTTGACATACGCACATCATGCCGCAGCCGCCATCCGGCGACGCGTTCAGCGTGTGCTGTGTGAGCAACGGGCGTCTGCGTTCCTACGGAACATGTGCGGCGGGGCGAGCAACGGCAAACGTTCCAAAACGCAGCACACACGGTGCGGCCGGCTTCACACGGCGTAACCGTGCCTTTCGCCCCTCCCGCCGGCCGCATAGTCTTCCCCCCGATCCGTTGTGAGTGTGCGCGAGCGAGGAGGAGGTCCCGGATGTCGGACAGTGACACCGAACGCCGCCGGGCGCTCCTGTTCCTCGCCGTGATGAGTGCGCTTCTCTGCGTCGCGGCGATCGTCAGCCTGACGACCGATTCGTCGTGGTCGACGCCGGGCGTGATCGCGACGGCCTTCGTCCTGCTCGCCGGCGCCGGCTCGGGGGTGGTGGCCTCCGTGGTCGCGCTCGTCCGGCGGCGCCATTTCGTGGCGGCCGCTCAGGGCGACGTGGAGTCCGGCAGCGCGGCGAAGTAGCGGTCGAGGGCGAGAGCGACCAGCTCCGGGTCGGGCGGACCGTCTGCCCGCAGCAGAGGATCGGTCACGATCTCCGCATCACCCTTACGGACCTGATCGTGGAAGTAGCCGGGAGCCAGCAGGTAGCTCGCGGCGACGACCCGGCCCGTCGCATTCTCAGCCGACCGTGCATGCGCGATCGCAGCATCCAGTCGCGGTTCGGCCGCGCTGAGGAAGCCGACTGTGACCTCCCGCTCGCAGGCGGCGGCGAGAAGAGCGCCGGCATCGAGACCGTCGCGAACGCCATCCGGATCGCTGGACCCGGCGGCCGCGAGGACCAGTGTGTCCCGGTGACCCGTTCCGGCCTCCCGGATCCGGCGGCGGAGGACGTCGGCAAGCCGGGCATCCGGGCCGAGCGCTCCGGCGACGACGACGCGCTCGCCGAAGGGGGCCGCCGCCTGCGGGATGTCGTAGCCGAGGTGATAGCCGCGCGACAGCAGGAGCGGAACGATCACGATGGTGGCGTCGGCCGGGAGGTCGCTGAGCGCTGTGCCCACCTCCGGCTGCTGCACATCGACGAAGGCGTGCGCGGCGAGGTCCGCCCCGGCCTCGCGGTGGATGGCCTCGGCGTATCCCTCGATGGCCCGCTGGCCGAGCGGGTCGGAGGTGCCGTGCGAGACAGTGAGGATGGCGATCATGGGCTCTCCGCGACGTGGATGCGCGGGCCGTCGGAGCGGCCCGCTTCGGTCGTCCCAGGATGCCTGAGCGGTCGTACACGGTCTCCGCATTGCGTCGGTTTATTACCCCCGGCATTCCGTCCAGGACCCTTGGCCGCTTAGCGTCGATCTCCGATCCGCCTGCAGTTCAGAAAGGACGAGTTCGTGACGATCTCCGAACAGAGCGCCCCCGCGCCGACGGCTCGGCCGCGCCGATCCGACGCCCGGCCGAACGGTCAGTGGGCCATCGACGGGAAGGCGCCGCTCAACGGGAACGAGGCGTGGAAGCAGGAGGACGGCGGTCTCGCGGTCCGCGAACGGATCGAGAGCGTCTACGCCGACGGCGGTTTCGCCTCCATCGACCCGACGGACCTGCACGGCCGGTTCCGCTGGTGGGGCCTGTACACGCAGCGCAAGCCCGGGATCGACGGCGGCAAGACCGCGACCCTCGAGCCGCACGAGCTCGAGGACGAGTACTTCATGCTGCGGGTCCGCATCGACGGCGGCCAGCTGACCACCGAGCAGTTGCGCACCATCGCCGGCATCTCGACCGAGTTCGGACGCGACACCGCGGATCTGACCGACCGTCAGAACATCCAGCTGCACTGGATCCGGGTGGAGGACGTGCCCGAGATCTGGCGGCGTCTGGAGGCTGTGGGCCTGAGCACGACGGAGGCATGCGGCGATGTGCCGCGCGTGTTCCTCGGCTCGCCGGTCGCGGGGATCGCCGCAGACGAGCTGATCGACCCGACGCCGTTGATCCAGGAGATCGCCGACCGGTTCCTGCTCGACCCCGAGCTGGCGAACCTGCCGCGCAAGTTCAAGACCGCGATCAGCGGGCACCCGAGCCAGGACGTGGTCCACGAGATCAACGACGTCTCGTTCGTCGTGGTCGAGCATCCCGAGCTCGGGGTCGGCTTCGACCTCTGGGTGGGCGGCGGCCTCTCCACGACGCCGCGCCTGGCGGAGCGTCTCGGCGCCTTCGTCACGGCCGAGCGCGTCCCCGAGGTGTGGCACGGTGTGGTGCAGATCTTCCGCGACTACGGTTACCGGCGGCTGCGCAACAAGGCCCGCCTGAAGTTCCTGCTCGCCGACTGGGGCGTGGAGAAGTTCCGCCAGGTTCTCGAGGACGAATACCTCGGCGAGCCGCTGCCCGACGGGCCCGCGCCGGCCGCGCCGACGACCCCGGGCGACCACGTCGGAGTCCACAAGCAGAAGGACGGCCGCTACTTCATCGGCGTCACGCCGTTCGTCGGCCGCGTCTCCGGCACGACGCTCGGACAGCTCGCCGACCTCCTGGAACGGCACGGCTCCACCCGGCTTCGGACGACCCCGCACCAGAAGATCCTCGCTCTGGACATCCCGGAGGAGAACCTGCAGCAGGCCGTCGCCGACCTCGACGACCTCGGGCTCTCCTCGCGGCCGAGCGTGTTCCGGCGCGGCACGATCGCCTGCACCGGCATCGAGTTCTGCAAGCTCGCGATCGTGGAGACGAAGGTGACGGCGGCGACGGCGGTGCAGGAGCTGGAGCGCCGGCTGGAAGGCCTCGACCTGCCGACCCCGCTCAGCCTCCACGTCAACGGCTGCCCCAACTCGTGCGCCCGCATCCAGACGGCCGACATCGGCCTCAAGGGCCAGCTGCTCCCCGACGGCAACGGCGGGCAGGTGCCCGGGTTCCAGGTGCACCTCGGCGGCGGCCTCGCCTCGCACGACCGCGAGGAGGCCGGACTCGGCCGCACCGTGCGCGGGCTGAAGGTGACCGCCGACGGGATCGCGGACTACGTCGAGCGCATCGTCACGCGGTTCCTGTCCGACCGCACCGAGGAAGAGACGTTCGCCCACTGGGCGCACCGGGCCGACGAGGAGGCGCTGCAATGACCGCGACGAACCTGGGCAGCCTGTCGGCACGCCCCGCCGGCCTCCGGCCGGTCAGCGAGCTCCGCGCTCTCGCCGAGCGCGGTGCACGCGAGCTGGAGAACGCGACCGCGGAGGAGATCGTCCGCTGGGTCGCCGACAACTTCGCCGTGGAGCGCACGGCCGTGGCCTGCTCCATGGCCGACGCCGTGCTCCCGCACGTGGTCGCCTCGGCCCTGCCCGGCGTCGATGTGCTGTTCCTCGACACCGGCTACCACTTCATCGAGACGTACGTGACGCGCGACGAGGTCGAGCGCGCACTGGACGTTCGCGTGGTCGACGTGAAGCCGAAGCAGACGGTGGCGGAGCAGGACGCCGAGTTCGGCGCGGAGCTGTTCGCACGTGACCCCAACCTGTGCTGCGCCCGCCGGAAGGTCGAGCCGCTGCAGCGTGCGCTGACCGGATACGAGCTCTGGTTCACCGGCGTGCGCCGCGAGGAGGCGCCCACCCGGACGGCGACACCCTTCGTGAGCTGGGACGAGAAGAACGGCCTGGTGAAGGTCAACCCTCTCGCAGCGTGGACGTTCGACGAGCTCGTCGAGTACGCCACCGCCAACGCGGTGCCGCTGAACCTGCTCCTGACGGCGGGGTATCCCTCGATCGGCTGCGAACCGTGCACCAAGCCGGTCGCCGAGGGGGAGGACCCGCGCTCCGGCCGCTGGGCCGGCCTCGCCAAGACCGAATGCGGGCTCCACGAATGACCGACACGCTGACCGCCCCGCCCTCGCTGACGCTCATCGACCAGCTGGAGAGCGAGTCCATCCACATCATCCGCGAGGTCGTCGCCGAGTTCGAGCGGCCCGTCCTGCTGTTCTCCGGCGGCAAGGACTCCGTGGTCGTCCTCCACCTGGCCGCGAAGGCGTTCTGGCCGGCGCGCATCCCGTTCTCCCTGCTGCACGTGGACACCGGGCACAACTTCCCGGAGGTCCTCGACTTCCGCGACGCGACGGCCGAGCGGTTCGGGATCCCCCTGGCCGTGGCGCGGGTGCAGGACTACATCGACGACGGCCGGCTGAGCGAACGCGCCGACGGCACCCGCAACCCGCTGCAGACGGTTCCGCTGCTGGATGCGATCGAGGCCGGACGGCACGACGCCGTGTTCGGCGGCGCGCGCCGCGACGAGGACAAGGCCCGGGCGAAGGAGCGCATCCTCTCGCTGCGCGACGGCTTCGGGCAATGGGACCCGCGCAACCAGCGCCCCGAGCTGTGGAGCCTGTACAACGGGCGGCACACGCCCGGCCAGCACGTGCGCGCGTTCCCGATCAGCAACTGGACCGAGCTCGACATCTGGCGCTACATCGAGCGCGAGCAGATCGAGCTGCCGCCGCTGTACTACGCCCACGAACGCGATGTGTTCGCCCGCGACGGGATGTGGCGTGCGATCGGACCGGTCTCCCCGGCCGATCGCGGCGAGACCGTGGAGAAGCGGCTGGTGCGCTACCGCACCGTCGGCGACATGAGCTGCACCGGGGCCGTCGAGTCCGACGCCCGTGACGCGGCCGCCGTCGTGCGCGAGGTCGCGGCCTCGACGCTCAGCGAGCGCGGCGCGACCCGCGCCGACGACCGCATCTCCGAGGCCGCGATGGAAGACCGGAAACGGCAGGGATACTTCTGATGACGCTCCAACTCGACGACGACACCCGCGCGGCAGCGCCCGGCGAGCGCGCCACGACTCGCGGCACGCTGTTCCGCTTCGCGACCGCAGGATCGGTGGACGACGGCAAGTCGACCCTGGTCGGCCGGCTGCTGCACGACTCCAAGGCGATCCTCGCCGACCATCTGGATGCGGTCGAGCGCACGTCCCGGGAGCGCGGCTTCGGGGGAGAGGCCGGCGGCTTGGACCTCGCCCTGCTCACCGACGGGCTCCGCGCCGAGCGGGAGCAGGGCATCACGATCGATGTCGCCTACCGCTACTTCGCCACCGATGCCCGCTCGTTCATCCTCGCCGACTGCCCCGGGCACGTGCAGTACACCCGCAACATGGTCACGGGGGCGACCACCGCCGACGCGGTGGTGCTGCTGGTGGATGCCCGCAACGGCGTCCTGGAGCAGACCCGCCGCCACCTCGCCGTGATCAGCCTGCTGCGCGTGCCGCACGTGATCGTCGCGATCAACAAGATCGACCTGATCGGCTTCGACGCCGACCGCGTGCGCGAGGTGACGGAGGAACTGGTCGCCGTGACCGGGGAGCTCGGCATCCGCGACCTCCACGTCGTCCCGGTGTGCGCAGTCGACGGCGACAACGTCGCGGAGCGTTCGCCACGCACGCCCTGGTACCACGGTCCCGCTCTGCTGGAACTGCTGGAGTCCCTTCCGACCGGCGACCAGGTCGAAGCCCTCGCCGAGCTGCGGCTGCCCGTGCAGCTGGTGCTGCGTCCCCAGGGAGCGCTGGCTCCCGGGCTGGACGCGGCCGAGTACCGGGACTACCGCTCGGCCGCCGGCCGGATCGCCTCCGGAACCGTCGCCGTGGGGGATCGGGTGAGCGTGCATCCGGGAGGTGCGACCTCGGTCGTGACCCGCATCGACGTCGCGGGCCGCAGTGTGGAGGTCGCAGCCGCACCGCAGTCCGCCGCGGTCAGCCTCGCCGACGATCTCGACCTCGCCCGCGGTGCCCTGATCGGCACCGCCGGAACCCTCCCCGAGCCGCAGTCGACCCTGACGGCGGAGGTGTTCTGGCTGGACGCCTCCCGCGGCCTGCCCGGCGCCCGGCTGCTTCTGAAGTGGGGTACGGCGACGGTCCAGGCCCGGCTGACCGCGATCGCCGGCCGCCGCGACCTCACCACGCTCCAGGTCGTCCCGGCCGACGCGCTCGAGGTCAACGACATCGGCCACGTGACGCTCCAGCTCGCTGAGGCGCTGCCGGTCGAGCCGTACGCGGTGAACCGGCACACCGGCGCCTTCCTGCTCATCGACCCGCAGTCCGGTGCGACCCTCGCCGCCGGCATCGTCTCCTGAAGAAGGGCCTCCTCGTGCGAACACCGCTCCGCACCGCCGCCGTCCTCGCGCTGGCTGCGGCCACCGCCATGCTCACCGGCTGCGCTGCCTCGGCGGAGGGCGCCGCCCCGACCCCGGCGACGGCGATCCGTGTCGGCTACTTCGACAACGTCACGCACGCGCCTGCGCTGGTCGGCATCCACGACGGGCTGCTGCAGAAGGCTCTGGGTGAGACGGAGCTGCAGACCAAGCAGTTCAACGCCGGTCCGGCCGAGATCGAAGCGCTCAGCGCCGGTGCGATCGACGCCGCCTACATCGGCCCGAGCCCCGCCATCAACTCCTACCTGAAAAGCGGCGGCCAGTCGCTGAGGATCGTCTCCGGTGTCGCCACGGGCGGCGCAGCCCTCGTCGTAAAGGGCGACATCACCTCGGCCGGCGAGCTGAAAGGCAAGACGATCGCGTCCCCGCAGCTCGGCAACACCCAGGATGTGGCACTGCGCTACTGGCTGACGAAGCAGGGTCTGCACACCTCGCTCAGCGGCGGCGGAGACGTCACCATCGCGCCGACCGACAACGCCCAGGCGCTGACGCTGTTCCAGGCCGGGAAGATCGACGGCGCGTGGGTGCCGGAGCCTTGGGTGTCTCGGTTCGTGATCGACGGGAACGCCAAGGTCCTCGTGGACGAGGCGTCGCTGTGGCCCGCCACGAGGTTCCCGACGACCGTGCTCGCGGTGTCGACCGCCTTCCTGAAGGCGCATCCGCAGACCGTGCAGGCGCTCGTGAAGGGCAATGCCGACGCGGTCGCCGCGCTGCACGATCCGGCCAAGGCAGCAGCCGACATCAACGCGCAACTGAAGGCCGATACGGGCAAGACCCTGGCGACCGGCGTGATCGCGCGTGCGCTCGACCACGTCTCCTTCGACACCGACCCGGATGCCGCCGCGTTCCCGACGCTCGTGCAGCATGCGGCGGCCGTGGGCCTTGCGACGAAGGGCTCGCTGAGGGGCCTGTTCGACCTGACCGCGGTCAACGCGGTCCGGAAGACCGCCGGACAGGCGGCCGTCTCCTCCGGCGGACTGGGGTAGCACCATGGCCGACCTCGATCGCACAGCCGTCGCGCTGACCGGCGTCAGCAAGCGCTTCGGCGCCCATGCACCTGTCGTCCTCGACGACGTGGATCTCCGCATCGGCGACGGCGAGTTCGTCTGCCTGCTGGGCGCGTCCGGGTGCGGCAAGTCGACCATCCTGAACCTCGTCGCCGGGCTCGAGGAGCCGACCACCGGCGCGATCGCGGTGCCGAGCGGCCCCGTCGCCATGATGTTCCAGGATGCTGCGCTGCTGCCCTGGCTGACCGCCCGCCGCAACGTCGAGCTCGCCCTCGACCTCGCCGGGACTCCGCGCGACGGGCGTCGCGCCCGCGTCGACGAGCTCCTGGAGCTGGTCTCGCTCTCGCACGCCGCCGACCGGCGCCCGCACCAGCTCTCCGGCGGGATGCGTCAGCGCGTCGCCCTGGCCCGCGCGCTCGCGCAGGACCGGCACGTGCTGCTGATGGACGAGCCGTTCGCGGCCGTCGACGCCATCACCCGCGACCTCCTCCATGTGGAACTGGAGCGGATCTGGCGGCAGACCGGCCGAACCATCCTGTTCGTCACCCACAACGTCCGGGAGGCGCTGCGCCTGGGCCAGCGGATCGTGCTGCTCAGCTCGCGCCCCGGCACGGTCGCCGCCGAGTGGGAGGTCCCGGCCGAGGTGCGCGCCGGGGCGGACCCGGTGGAGGCCGCGCGCCTGGACGACGAGATCACCCGCCGGCTGCGAGAGGAGCTGATCCGCAATGCCGCCTGAAGCCACCATCACACTGGCCGCCGGACGCGACGGCGCCGAGGCGTCCGAGCTGCACGCGCTGGAGGCCGGGCTCGACTCCCTCCAGACCGCACGGGATGCGGCGCCCAGCCGGGCTCGCCGCTTCGCCCGGGCCACCGTCCCGACCACGGTCTTCGTGCTCGTCGCGCTGATCGGCTGGCAGCTCTACACCGCGATCGCCCACCCGCGGCCGGATCTCTACCCCGGCCCTGCCGACGTGGTGTCGGCGCTCGCCAGCGCTGCGAGCTCGGGTCATCTCGCCACAGCGATCGGGACGAGCCTCGGCCGCGGCGGCCTCGGATTCCTGATGGCCGTGCTGATCGCCACCCCCCTCGGGCTGCTGCTGGCCGAGGTGCGCTGGCTGCGCCGGGCGGTCGGGCCGATCCTGTCCGGACTCCAGGTGCTGCCCTCGGTGGCGTGGGTGCCGGCGGCGATCATCTGGTTCGGGCTGACCGACGCGGCCGTGTACTTCGTCGTGCTGCTCGGCGCGGTCCCCTCGATCATCAACGGCCTCCTGGCCGGCATCGACCAGGTGCCGCCCCAGCTGCGCCGGGTGGGCGTCGTCCTCGGAGCCTCGCGCAGCCAGCTGCAGCTCCGCATCCTCTTCCCGGCCGCGCTGCCCGGCTATGTCGCGGGGCTCCGCCAGGGCTGGGCCTTCGCCTGGCGGTCCCTGATGGCCGCCGAGATCATCGCCAACTCGCTCGGCTTCGGGCTCGGTACGATGCTCGAGCAGAGCAGGGAACTGGCCGATCTGCCGACGGTGCTCGCGACGATCCTGACCATCCTCGTCGTGGGGATCGTCGTGGAGCTGTGCGTGTTCGCACCGGTCGAGCGCTCGTTGCTGCGCCGCCGCGGGCTCACGGGGGCGACCCGATGAACGACGTGACAGCGGGCTCGGTCGCGGGCTCGGAGGCTGTGGGATCGGTCGCGCTCGTCGGCGGCGGTCCCGGCCATCCCGACCTGATCACCGTGCGCGGCCGCCAGCTGCTCAGCGCAGCCGATGTCGTCATCGCCGACCGGCTCGGTCCGCGCGCTCTGCTCGAGGACCTCGCGCCGGGCGTCGAGGTCATCGACGTCGGCAAGCAGCCGCACCACCACCCGGTTCCGCAGACGCGGATCAACGAGCTGCTGGTCGAGCACGCCCGCGCCGGCAAGCGCGTCGTCCGGCTCAAAGGCGGCGACCCGTTCGTGTTCGGGCGTGGCGGCGAGGAGGCCGAGTTCTGCCGTGCGGCCGGCATCCCGGTGGAGGTCGTGCCCGGTGTGACCAGCGCCATCGCCGTCCCGTCGATCGCCGGCATCCCCGTCACGCACCGCGGGGTCGCGGCCGGGTTCACCGTGCTCTCGGCCCACACGGACATCGACCAGGTGCCCGGCGGGCCGGAGCACACGGTGATCCTGCTGATGGGCGTCTCCGGGCTCGCCCCCACGCCCGCGACGCTCGCCGCCGGCCGTCGCGGCAATGACTGCCCCGTCGCCATCGTGGAGGACGGCTACGGCGAGGGCCAGCGGGTCACCATCGGAACCCTCGGCAGCATCGCCGCCGACGCCGCTGTGCGCGGCGTGCGGTCCCCGGCCGTCATCGTCGTCGGCGATGTCGTGCGACTCGCCGATCCCGACCTCCTCCCCGCAGCTGCATCCCACAGCACCGCATCCTCCCGTACTGCCCACCACAGAGAGGCCCCCCAATGACCCGACCGTTCCGTGTAGCCGTCGTCGGCGCCGGACCCGCCGGAATCTACGCCGGCAACATCCTGCGCACCCGCGCCGCCGAGGCCGGCATCGACGTCCGCATCGACCTGTTCGAGTCGCTGCCTGCGCCGTACGGCCTCATCCGCTACGGCGTCGCCCCCGATCACCCGCGCATCAAAGGCATCGTCACCTCCCTGCACGACATGCTCGCCGACGGCGCGATCCGGCTCATCGGGAACGTGGAGGTCGGCGCCGACATCACCATCGACGATCTGCAGTCCCTCTATCACGCGGTCATCCTCTCCACCGGTGCGCAGCGCGACGCCGTGGTCGACCTCCCCGGGCTCGACCTGCGCGGAAGCTTCGGCGCCGCGGACTTCGTCTCCTGGTACGACGGTCACCCCGACGTCCCCCGCCACTGGCCCCTGGAGGCGACGCAGCTCGCGGTGCTCGGCAACGGCAACGTGGCCCTCGACGTCGCGCGGGTGCTCGCCAAGCACCCCGCCGACCTGCTGACGACCGACATCCCGGACAACGTCCACGCCGGCCTGGCCGCCTCCCCGGTGGAGGACGTGCACGTCTTCGGCCGCCGCGGACCGGAGGACATCAAGTTCACCCCGATCGAGCTCCGCGAGCTCGGCGAGGTGCCCGGGGTCGACATCGTGCTCTACGATGAGGACTTCGATCGCGTGAGCGACGAGGTCTCGACGGGAGAGCGTCGGGCAGCGGGCAACCAGGCCAAGGTCATGGCCCGCATCCTGCAGTCGTGGCGCGACCGCGAGCCGACCGGTGCGCCGCGCCGGCTGCACCTGCACTTCTGGCACCGTCCGGTCGAGATCCTGGCCGACAGTGCACAGGGCGAGGCCGTCGCGGGCATCCGCTTCGAGCGGACCGAGCCGGACGGCCAGGGCGGCATCCGCGGCACCGGCGAGCTCGTCGACTACGACGTGCAGGCGGTCTACCGCGCGATCGGCTACCGGGGGACACCTGTGCGCGACGTGCCGTTCGACGAGCGCGCCGGGGTCGTCCCGAACGACGGCGGGCGCGTCCTCGAGAATGGCGTGCCGGTGCGCGGCCTGTACGCCACCGGATGGATCAAGCGCGGCCCGGTCGGCCTCATCGGTCACACCAAGGGCGACGCGGGGGAGACCATCGAGAAGCTGCTGGAGGACCACGCAGCCCTCGCCGGCGCCGCACGACCGGACGAGGACGCGGTCATCGAGTTCCTCACTGACCGCGGCGTGCAGTACACCACCTGGGACGGCTGGCTTGCCCTCGATGCCCACGAGCGCGCCCTCGGCGACGGCTTCGCGGGCGAGGTGACCCGGGAGCGGATCAAGGTCGTCCCGCGCGAGGAGCAGGTCGCGATCTCCAACCGCGAGGTGATCGCCCGATGACCTACATCATCGCCCTGCCCTGCGTGGACGTGAAGGACCGCGCCTGCATCGACGAGTGCCCGGTCGACTGCATCTACGAAGGCGAGCGCTCCCTTTACATCAACGCGGACGAGTGCGTCGACTGCGGAGCATGCGAGCCGGTCTGTCCCGTCGAGGCGATCTACTACGAGGACGACCTCCCCGAGGAGTGGGCCGACTACCACGCCGCGAACGTCGACTTCTTCAGCGAGCTCGGCAACCCCGGCGGGGCCTCCAAGGTCGGTCCTCAGCCGTACGACCACCCCCTGATCGCCGCGCTGCCTCCGCAGGAGGTCGCCCATGCCTGAGGTCGTCGTCATCGGGGGAGGGCCGGCCGGGCTCTCCGCGACGCTCAACCTCGCGCGCGCCCTGGTGGATGTGGTGCTGGTGGATGCGAGCAGGCCGCGCAATTCCGCCACGCTCCGCTCGCACGGCTTCCTCACCCGCGACGGCATCCGCCCGACCGAGCTGCGCACGCTGGCGAAGGCGGAGCTGGCCCCGTACGAGAACGTCGAGCACCTGGAACGACGGTCGGTCACCTCCGTCCGTCCGACCGCCGACGGCTTCGACATCGAGGTGACGGGACGCGGCCCCGCCGAGCACCGCATCCTCTCGGCGAAGAGCGTGCTCCTCACCACGGGGCTGACCGAGACGCTCCCCGCTCTGCCGAGCATCCGCTCCTACTACGGGATGAGCGTGTTCAGCTGCGTCGCCTGCGACGCCTGGGATCTCCGCGGACGGCCGCTCGCCCTCATCGGGGAGACCGCGGATCTCGCCCGCCGGGCGGTGCACCTCGCGCGCTGGACCAGCGACCTCACCGTCTTCACCAACGGCACGCCCGCGATCGACGAAGCCGAGGAGACCGCGCTGGCCGCGCTCGGCATCCGGGTGGAGCGGACACGCATCAGCGACCTGGATGGGGAACGCGGCACGGTTCGCGCCGTACTGCTCGAAGACGGCAGGTCGATCCCGATCGACGGCGGCTTCATCCGCCCGGAGTGGCACATCGCGAGCGACTTCCTCGACGGCCTCGCCCCGCACCGGTCGGATGACGGCTTCCTCGTGACCGACGACGGCGGGAGGACGTCGATCCCCGGCCACTACCCGGCCGGGGATATCGTTGTACCGGGACCCCAACAGATGATAAACGCCGCCGGCTCCGGCGCGCGAACGGCCGCCACGATCGTCGATGACCTCCAGACCGCGCACGTGACCCCCCTCCGCCTGACCGAGCTCACCTGAGCTCACGTTCTGATCCCATCCATCCACCGGAAAGAGAGCCAATGCCTGCCAACATCTACGCCGACATCACCGAAGCAGTCGGTCGCACCCCCCTCGTCAAGCTCAACAGGATCGCCGGCGACTCCGGCGCGACCGTCCTGGCGAAGCTCGAGTCCTCCAACCCGGCCGGAAGCGTGAAGGACCGGATCGGCGTCGCCATCGTCGATGCGGCCGAGAAGTCGGGTGCGCTGCGCCCCGGCGGCACGATCGTCGAGGGCACCAGCGGCAACACCGGCATCGCGCTCGCGATGGTCGGCGCCGCCCGCGGCTACAAGGTCATCCTCGCCATGCCGGAGACGGCGAGCAAGGAACGCCGCGTGCTGCTGCGTGCGTTCGGCGCCGAGATCGTCCTGACCCCCGGCCCCGAGGGGATGCGCGGAGCGGTCGAGAAGGCGAAGGAGATCGTCGCCTCGACCGAGAACGCGATCCTGGCGCAGCAGTTCGCCAACCCGGCCAACCCCGCCGTCCACCGTGCCACGACCGCCGAGGAGATCTGGGCGGACACCGACGGCGGCATCGACATCCTCGTCGCCGGAATCGGGACGGGCGGCACCATCACCGGCGTCGGCCAGCTGCTCAAGGAGCGTAAGCCCGGCGTGCAGGTGATCGCGGTCGAGCCGATCGACTCCCCGATCCTGACCGGCGGCAAGCCCGGCCCGCACAAGATCCAGGGCCTCGGTGCGAACTTCGTGCCCGAGGTGCTCGACACGGACGTCTACGACGAGGTCATCGACGTGACGTTCGACGACTCGATCGCGACGGCCAAGAAGCTCGCGAGCGAGGAGGGCATCCTCGCCGGGATCTCGTCCGGCGCCAGCGTCTGGGCCGCCCTGCAGGTCGCCGCCCGCCCGGAGAACGCGGGCAAGACGATCGTCGCAGTGGTCACCGACACCGGTGAGCGCTACATCTCGACGGCGCTCTGGGCGGACCTGCTGGACTGACCCTCGCGCGCCGGACCCGGGGGGGGGGGGGGGGGGGGGAGAGGGAGAAACAGCCCCCGTTTGTTTTGCGTGTCTCCACCC
>JBQCCO010000283.1:0-7184 GCA_051962155.1 Leifsonia sp.
CGGGGTCATCAAGCCCACACGGGCGCAGCTGCAGGAGCTGACCGACGCGACCATTCCGGTCGTCCTGCTCGACCCGATGTCCGACCCTCGCGGCGAACTGGCCAGCGTCGGATCGACCGACTGGCAGGGCGGCTACGACGCGGGCGCCCACCTCGCCGCGTCCGGGCTCACACGTTTCGTCTTCGTCGCCGGTGTTCCGCGCTATCGCTTCGGGAAGGCCCGGGAGGAGGGGTTCCGGGCCGCGATCCGCGATTCGTGCCCGGACGGGACGATCACGCGGGTCGACAGCGATTGGATGGGTGCGGAACTCACCGGAGGGTTCGCGGCAGCGGTCCGGGAGCTCGGGGCGCCGGTGGGAGTCTTCGCGAGCAACGACAACCTGGCGCTGGCGGTCTACCGGGCGGCCGAACGACTGCGACTGGCCATTCCGCACGACGTCAGCGTCGTGGGATTCAACGACGAGCGCCGCGTGGCGGTCGCCTCGCCGCCGATGACCTCCGTGCGGCAACCGCTGGCGGCGATGACCCGCCGGGCTGTGCAGCTCGTGGGCGAGCTCCGCTCCGGGCGCCCGCAGCCCTACGAACGGGTGGAGCTGCGCACGGAGCTCATCGTTCGTCGATCGACCCTGCCCGTCTGAATATTCCCATTTGCTCAATATTAGGATTGACGGAGCCGCGGTCGAAACCTAAGCTTCGAGCGTGACCTCGACGAGGAGTAGCGAGAATGACTGACACGATCACCGAGTTCCGGATCGAGGATGAGCTCTTCCGGGAGCCGTACATCGACGTGGACGAGGCCCGGGCCGAGCCCGTGCCCCACCGCTACGTCCACGGAGGGTTCACGGGGACCGATACGCGGTTCTCGTTCTACTTCCCGCCGGCCGAGGCCTACGAGGGCCGGTTCTATCAGCACATCACGCCGGTCCCGGAGAGCGAGCACCTCGCCCCGGGGCTCACCGGCGAAGAGGACAAGATCGGCTTCTCGTTCGCATCCGGAGCCTTCTTCGTCGAGACGAACGGCGGAGGCGCAGCCGACCTGCGCAGGGTCCAGTTCGACAATGACCCGACGATCGCGGCGTACCGGTCGCATGCCGCTGCGGCGCTGTATGCGAAGTCGGTCGCTCAGTCGGTCTACGGCCCGCACCGGACGTACGGCTACGCGTTCGGCGGATCCGGCGGCGGCTTCCGCACGATCGGGGCCGCCGAGAACACCCGCGGGGTCTGGGACGGCTTCGTCCCGTATGTGATCGGGAGCCCCGTGGCGATCCCCAACGTCTTCACGGTCCGGATGCACGCGATGCGCGTTCTGAGAGATGTGCTCGACGACGTCGTCGATGTCATCGAGCCGGGGTCCGGCCGCACGATCGACGATGTCCTCACGGGCGAACAGCGGGCCGCCTTCGACGAAGTGACGAAGATGGGATTCCCGCCCCGTGCCTGGTACGGCCATCGCACGATGGGGACCCAGGCATTCGGCGTCCTCTACAAATCGCTCGGGGCGATGGACCCGGCCTACTATCAGGACTTCTGGACCCTCCCGGGGTACCTCGGAGCCGATCCCGCGTCGTCCGTCCACCGCCACCGGGTGCAGCTCACGAGCACGGTCACCCGGGTCTACACCCGCCAGGAGGCCCATGAGACGGGGCTGCTCCGGGTCGGCGACGGGCCGTCCGGTGGCGTCGACGAAGCGTTCAAGGGCGCCATCGCCGGCCCGGACGTCGTCGTCGCCTTCCGCATCGCGGACGCTCCGCACACCGATCCGATGAACGCCGTGATCACCGTCCGGACGGGCGCCGCCGCGGGAACCGAGGCGACCAGCACCGGTACCGAAGGCGACCTGGTCATCGTGGACTTCCCCGACCTGATGCCCGAGCTGCGTGAACTGCGCGCAGGCGATGAAGTGAGCATCGACAACAGCAATCTCCTGGCCGCCCAGACCTACCACCGGCATCAGGTCCCCGCTGCGGAGTTCGCCGTCTGGGATCAGTTCCGGCTGCCCGACGGCTCCCCGAAGTACCCGCAACGCCCGCAACTGCTCGGGCCGATCATGTCCCGCGGGGCGTCCGGCACCATCCAGTCCGGCGACATCGACGCCAGGATGATCGTCGTCGAATCCCTCCACGACCGGGAGGCGTTCGCCTGGCAGGCCGACTGGTACCGGTCGAAAGTCGGAGAGCACCTCGGCGACACGACCGACGGCACTCTGCGGGTCTGGATGGTCGACCATGCTCTGCACGGAGACGTCGCGTACCAGGAGCACCCGACGCACACCGTGAGCTATCTGGGGGTTCTTCACACGGCACTCCGGCAGGTGGCCGCCTGGGCGGAGGCCGGCGTCGAGCCCGCGCCCTCGACCCGGTACGAGGTCGTGGACGGTCAGATCGCTCTCCCCGCTGCGGCCGCCGAGCGCGGGGGGATCCAGCAGACCGTCACCCTGACCGCGAACGGCGCGGACCGCGCAGAGGTGGCGACGGGTGAAGCGGTGGTCCTCCGGGCGGAAGCGGAGACCCCCGGTCACACCTCGCGGATCGTCGAACTGCACTGGGACTTCGACGACACCGGACGGTTCGCCGATCGGCAGTCTGTGGCGGCCGCGGCGTCGGTCACCCAGGAGAGACGGCACGTCTTCCGCGAACCGGGCACGCACTTCGTCACGGTGAGGGCCGTCGCGCAGCAGGCGGCGGACGGGGAGTCGCCGTTCGGCCGGATCCAGAATCTGGCGCGCGTCCGGGTCGTCGTCCGCTGACCGAGCCCGGTCAGGGGAGCTCGAGCATGCGGCGCTGAGCCTCCATGATCTCCTGGCCCGTGAGCATCCGGAATCCGCGCTCCAGGAGCCGGTTGGCGTCGATGGTCGAGTCCACCCCGGACAGTTCGCCCAGGCCCTGCCAGAGCGCGATGAACTGGGTCGCGACGTCGGCCGGTTCGAGCGCCGGATGCACCAGTCCGGCCTTCTGCCGGGCCTCGAGGATGCGCGTGAAGATCGCTACCGCGCGGGCATCCCGCTCGGCGAAGTACGCCGCGGCGGGATGCCCCGGGGTCATGGCCAGGCCTCGCACGTAGGAGACGAGCCGATCCCTCGGTCCCGCGTTGACGATGAGCGGGAACTCGACGTTGTGCAGCAGCTCGTCCAGGGCGCCGGGGTCGATGTCGTGGTCCTCGACGTCGGCGTCCGCCCCGAATCCCGACCTCTCCGCTGCGAGATCGTCCAGCCGCGCGAGGCCGGCGAGCAGCAGGTGGTCCTTCGTCGGGAAGTGGTAGAGCACGGTCGCTTCGTTCGACCCGGATCGCTCGGCGACGAGCGCTGTGGTCACCCCTTCGTACCCGAGCTCGTCGACGATCTCGAGCACGGCGTCGGCGATCGACAGGCGGCGCATCAGCGATCGCGCGTACGGGCCTCGCTTGCTGCGCGTGTTCGTCATGGTCTTCACGATAGCCATCAGTCGCCATTGCGCAAATACTGAGTAAATGTGAATGTTTAGATTGCGCAGCACGAAGCCGCGTGCCTATCATTTCCGTACAGCGGCGATCACGGCCGCCGGGTGGTGTCCAATGGAGGAACCGAAATGACGATGTCGTCGACAACCGAACGAGCAACTCGACGCGAGGCGAAGAGGCTCGACCCGACCCGGGTGTCCTTCGGGAAACTGGTCGCGTGGTCGTCGTCGCACGCCTCGTATGCGGCGAATGTGCTCTTCCTCGGCTTCTTCACGATCTACTGCACCGACACCCTCCAGCTCTCCGCCCCCGTCGTCGGGTTGCTGCTGCTGCTCAGCAGGTTCGTCGACGCGGTCGGCGCGCTCGTGGCGGGATGGCTGGTCGACGTGGCGCCGGAGACGCGATTCGGGAAGGCCCGGCCCTTCGATCTCGCGATCGTCGGCATCTGGATCTTCACCGCGGTGATGTTCTCGGTCCCCGGTGGCCTCGGCGAGGTGGCGAAGTACGTCTGGGTGTTCATCTCGTACCTGCTCGTCACCGCGGTCTTCACTCCCCTGTTCAACGCGAACCAGCCGCTCTACATGGCGCGGGCGTTCGCGAACAGGGATGTGTACACCAAGCTGTCCGCCCGGTCCGGACTGATTGTCGGAGCAGTCGCGCTCCTTGCGGGAGTCTCGGTCCCGATCCTGGTCCAGCAGGCGGGAAAGACGCCGGAGGCGTGGTCGATCGTCAGTATCTGCGTGGCCGCGCCGCTCGCCGTGTTCGGCCTGCTGCGGTTCTTCACGATCAGGGAGATCCGCAACACCGAAGCGGCGGACAGCCCGCGGGTGCGGATGCGCGACATCATGCTCGTCCTGCGCACCAACCCCTATCTGTGGATGCTGTCCAGCATCACGCTCCTCGGATCCGTGGTCGGAAGCGTCGGGGTCGGCGCCTACTACTTCCGCTACATCGTCGGCAACCTTGCGATCATGGGCGTCTTCGGCATCGTCAACATCCTGGCGCTTCCGGTGCTCGCCCTCCTGCCCCCGCTGGTGCGACGGTTCTCAGTGTCACGCGTGATCGCCGGATTCTCGCTGATCGGTGCGCTCGGCTTCTCGCTGTACGCGTTCGCCGGCGCGAACATCCCCCTGCTGCTCATCGCCGCTCTCCTGACCGCGGTCGGCGCTCTGCCCGCCTCCTTCCTCGCAACCGTCCTGGTCATCGACAACGCCACCTACAACGAGTGGAAGGGCAATCGTCGGCTGGAGAGCGTCGGCGGGGGAGTGCAGAGCTTCGCCCAGAGCGCCGGAAGCGGTCTCGCGGCCGGGCTCGCGGGCCTGGTGCTCGGAGTCGTCGGCTACAACGGCGCGCACAACACGCAGTCGCCGACGGCGATCGGCGGGATCGTGCTGCTCATGAGCTGGATCCCGGCGGGCCTGAGCGTGCTCGTCTGCGTGATCGCGCTGCTCTACAACCGGTTCGAACGCCGCCTGCCGGAACTCACCGAGCAGATCGAGTTCCGCAAGACCGGTGGAATCCCGGTCGGCACGTCTCTCCTGGATCCCACGCAGGTCAACGCCAACCCGAACTCCGCGCTCCTGGCATCGGGCGAGGAGCTCGTCGGGACGGTGGAGGCGAAGTTGCGCAAGCATTCCCGGAATCGCGGTGACCGCCGATAGCTTTCGAGCACGAGGTCACCGAGCCGAGAGGATCCAGGGATGAGTTCGCCGCAGAGCAGCACGTTCGTCGAGACGGGATTCGGCCCGGTGGCCGACGCGTTCCTGAACACCATCTCCGACGACACCAGCACCGGTGCCGCACTGTCCATCTGGATGGACGGGGCCCCCGTCGTCGAGATCTCGGCCGGGACGGCGAACCGCAACACCGGCCAGCCGTTCGGCCCGGACACCCTCGCCACGGTCTATTCGTGCACCAAGGGGCTGGCGACCATCGTCGTCGGCAGACTCATCCAAGACGGGCGCCTGCCGTCGCTCGACACCCCGATCACGGCCGTCTGGCCCGAGTTCGGCGCACACGGGAAGGGCGCCGCCACGATCGGCGATGCCCTGGCGCATCGAGCCGGGATCCCGGCTCCCCGGGCCGAAGTGGACCCTGTGGCCGCCTTCGACGAGCTGGCCGTCGCGGACCTCCTCGCCGCACAGGAGCCGCTGTGGGAGGTGCCGAGGCATCACAACTACCACGCGATCACGCACGGTTCGATCACCGGGAAGCTCGTTCGCATCGCGACAGGGAGGACCCTCGGCACCGTGTTCCGGGAGGAAGTCGCGGCCCCTCTCGGCGCGGACACCTGGATCGGCCTCCCTCAGGAGGAGGACGATCGCGTCGCCTGGGTCGTCGACCAGACCACGCCGGCCGCTCCGGATCCGGAGCTGGATGCCGAGACGGCGTACTGGGCGGACCGCATCGGCGGATTCATCGGGGCGCTCCCGCTGGGTGAGTCGGCAGGCGTCGCTCCGTTCTATCGCCACGAGCTCTCGGGTTCCGGCGGAACCTCGACGGCATCGGGTCTCGCACGGATCTACTCGGCCACGGTCGTGGACACGAACGGAGTCCGCCTCCTCGAGCCCGAGACGGTGGAGGCCCTGCGTGCCGAACGGAGCTCGGGTGCTCCCTACTTCGTGACGGGCCCGGCGCCCTACCAGAGCTTCGGCGCCGGTTTCATGATCCGCAGCGACTGGGATCCGTATCTGTCGGCCTCCTCGTTCGGGCACGACGGAGCCGGCGGGCAGGTCGCCTTCGCGGACATCGACGCCAGACTCGGTTTCGCCTATGTGACCAATGAATGGGGTGACTGGCAGCGCGGCATCTCTGTGACGCGCGCCTTGGCCGACGTTCTGGGGTGAGCTGCGCACCTCCTCGCTGGGGAAGGTAACCTGATTCTTCAACGAAGAAGAGGAGCGCCCTCGTGGCCCACAGTGAGGACGACGCCAAGCTGGTCGGCGCCGATCGCGTGCTCGCGGTGCTCATCGCGTTGGCGGATCGACCGGAAGGCGCCACGCTCGATGAACTGTCGCGTGCTGTCGACAGCTCGAAGCCCACGGTGCACCGGGCGCTGTCGGCCCTTCGCCGGGCGGGCCTTGCGACACAGGTGGCTCGCGGTTCCTACGTCCTCGGTGACGAGCTCATCCGGCTCGCCTTGCGCAACCACGCGGCGCGCCCGGATTCCGTGAGGGTCACTCCGATACTCCAAGCGCTCGTCGACCGCTACGGAGAAACGGCGCACTTCGCTGTCCTCGAAGGCTTCGAGGTCGTCTACCGGGCGAAGATGGACCCACCCCAAGGCGCTGTCCGGCTGACCTCGGAGGTCGGTGGGCGGAACCCCGCCCACCGGACGGCGGTCGGGAAGCTGCTGCTGAGCCGGCGCTTGGGGAGTGAGGACGAGCTGAGGGAGTGGCTCCAGGGTCGGGCATTGGAGCCGCGGACGCCGCATTCCATCACGACGGTGCCCGCGCTGTGGCGGGAACTCGAAGCCACGCGGGAGCGCGGGTACGCGATCGACGACCAGGAGAACGAGCTGGGAGTGAACTGCGTCGCGGTTCCCTTCGAGAGCACGTTCTCCGGCCTCAGCGGCGCGATCAGCGTCAGCGCACTCGCCTTCCGGATGCCCCTGGACCGCCTCGTCGCCGAGGTGCCGAACATCGTGCGGATCGTCGAGTCGCCCGAGAGCTCGCTGGTAGCGGCTTCCTGACGCCCGGTGTGCGAGAGGGGGGCGACACCACCGCCTAGCGGGCCGCTCCCCGGGTGTTT
>JBQCCO010000284.1:0-5698 GCA_051962155.1 Leifsonia sp.
GTCCTGCTGGACGGCGAGGACGTCCGCGGTTTCAACACCGACGTCGCCGGCATCGTTCACGCACTGCGTGCAGCCGGCCTCGAGCAGGCGCGCTACGTCCACATCCTCGGTGGGGGAGCGACCGCCGCGTCCGCGCTCGTCGCCGCCGCGGAGCTCGGGGCGGAGCGGGTGGATGTGCATGTGCGCGACCTCGCTCGAAGCACCTGGATCGAATCGCTGGCCAACGACCTGGGCCTGCGCATCCGCATCCGCCCGTTCTCGCAGGCGGATCGCTCACTGGACGTGCCCGAGCTCGTGATCAGCACCGTCCCGGGCGGCGCCCTCACGGAGGCCCTGTACACGGACTCCACCCGGCGTCGTTCGCTCCTATTCGACGTCGCCTACGAGCCGTGGCCCACTCCGCTCGCGGCGCAGTGGGAGTCGGTCGGCGGCCGCACGGTCTCGGGTCTCGCCATGCTCGTCCACCAGGCGCTGCTGCAGGTGCGCGTGTTCGTCTCCGGCGACCCGCTGCAGCCGCTCCCCGATGAGCCGGACGTCCTCGCCGCGATGCGGGATGCGGTCGGAATCGACGAGCAGGGCGCTCCGCTGGCGGGCTGACCCGGTCCGGGCGCTCCATGGCGCTATGCCAGAATCGAAGAATGCTTCGTTGGCTCACCGCCGGGGAATCCCACGGCCCCGAACTCATTGCCGTCCTGGAGGGTCTTCCCGCCGGGGTACCGGTGTCGCTCGACGCGATCCGCGCCGATCTGGCGCGCCGCAAGCTCGGCTACGGCCGCGGGGCCCGGATGAAGTTCGAGCAGGATGCGCTGGAGATCTCCGGCGGCGTCCGGCACGGCCTGAGCCTCGGCAGCCCGATCGCGCTGCGCATCGGCAACACCGAGTGGCCGAAGTGGGTGGACGTGATGAGCCCCGAGCCGGTCGACCCTGCGGTGCTGCAGTCCGGACGCGGAGCGGCGTTGACGCGCCCCCGCCCGGGCCATGCCGACCTGGTCGGGATGCAGAAGTACGGCTTCGACGAGGCCCGCCCGATCCTCGAGCGCGCGAGCGCACGGGAGACCGCCGCCCGGGTCTCGCTCGGCGCCATCGCCAAGTCGTTCCTCGACGAGCTGGGCATCACCCTCGTCAGCCACACGCTCTCCATCGGCCCGGTCCGGGTCCCCGAGGACGCGCCGCTGCCGACGCCCGCCGATGTGGACACGCTCGACGGCGATCCGCTGCGGTGCTTCGACCCGGCCACCTCCGAACGGATGGTGGAGGAGGTGGATGCCGCCCACAAGGACGGCGACACGCTCGGCGGTGTCGTCGAGGTGCTCGCGTACGGCCTCCCGCCCGGCCTCGGCTCGCACGTCCACTGGGACCGCAAGCTGGATGCGCAGCTCGCCGCCGCCCTGATGGGCATCCAGGCGATCAAGGGCGTCGAGGTCGGCGACGGCTTCCTGACCACCACGCGCCGCGGCTCGCAGGCCCACGACGAGCTGCTCGCCGAGGACGGCGCCATCGTCCGCACGAGCGACAAGGCGGGCGGCACCGAGGGCGGCATGAGCACCGGCGGTGTGCTGCGGGTCCGGGCCGGGATGAAGCCGATCGCGACCATCCCGCATGCCCTCCGCACTGTGGATGTGGCGACCAGCGAAGCGGCTCCGGCCCACCACCAGCGGTCCGACGTCTGTGCCGTTCCCGCCGCCGGCGTGGTGGCGGAGGCGATGGTGGCGCTCGTGCTGGCGAACGCCGTTCTGGAGAAGTTCGGGGGCGACTCGATCGCCGAGACGGCGCGCAACCTCCGCGGCTACCTGGACGCCATCCCGCAGAACCTCACCACTGAGCGCCTCAGTTCCCCGTATGCCTGAAGCGCTCCGTAGGCCCGAAGGGCACCCTGTGCCTGAGGAGCACCCTGTACCTGAGGAGCACGCTGTGCCTCACGCACCTCGGCTCCCGGACGGGCAGACCATCGCCCTCATCGGGCCGCCGGCGGCCGGGAAGTCCCGCGTCGGCAAGCGGCTCGCCGCGCTGCTGGACCTGCCGTTCGTCGACACCGACGCCCTGGTGGTCGCCGGCAACGGACCGATCTCCGACATCTTCGCCACCCACGGCGAGGCGTACTTCCGGCAGCTGGAGCGGGTCGCCGTGGCGGGGGCGCTCCGGCAGCCCGGCGTCGTGTCGCTCGGCGGGGGAGCCGTCCTCGACCCGGAGACGCAGGCCGACCTCGCCGGTGCCCGCGTGATCCTGCTGACCGTGCGGCCGGAAGCCATCGCGAGACGCATTTCGACCGGCAAGCGCCCGCTCATCACGGATCTGGAGTCGTGGAAGCGCCTCGTCGCACAGCGCAGCGACCTCTACCACTCGCTCGCCGACTACACGGCCGACACCTCGTCGCGGTACATCGACGCCATCGTCGAGGAGATCGCTGCGTGGGTGCAGACGGAAGGACACGCATGACCGACGCACCCACCGAGATCCTCGTCTCCGGAACACGGCCGTATCCGGTGGTCGTCGGGCGGGGCCTGCGCCTCGACCTCGACGCCCACCTGGGAAATGCGGTGAACAAGATCCTCGTCGTGCACCCGCCGACCCTGGGCGCCGCGGCAGCCGAACTGCGCGAGTCGCTGCTCGGCCGGTACGAGGTGCTGCTCGCGGAAGTGCCGGATGCGGAGGCCGCCAAGCGCGTCGAGGTCGCCTCGTTCCTCTGGGGGATCATGGGGCAGGCGGACTTCACCCGTTCGGACGCCGTGATCGGCTTCGGCGGCGGGGCGGTCACCGACCTCGCCGGCTTCGTCGCGGCGACCTGGCTGCGCGGCGTGAAGCTCGTCCAGGTGCCGACGACGCTGCTCGGGATGGTGGATGCGGCCGTCGGCGGCAAGACCGGCATCAATACGGCAGAGGGCAAGAATCTGGTCGGCGCCTTCTACGCGCCCGCGGCGGTGATCTGCGACCTCGACACGCTCACGTCCTTGCCGCGGAACGAGATCCTGGCGGGCTTCGCCGAGGTCGTGAAGTACGGCTTCATCGCCGAGCCCGAGATCCTCGACATCATCGAGGCCGATGTCGAGCGAGCGACCGATCCGGAGACGCCCGAGTTCCGTCGGCTGGTGGAGCTCTCGATCGGCATCAAGGCCCGGGTCGTGGGGGAGGACTTCACCGAGCAGGGCCTCCGCGAGATCCTGAACTACGGCCACACGCTGGGGCACGCCATCGAGCACGCCGAGCGCTACCAGTGGCGGCACGGCGCGGCGATCTCGGTCGGCATGGTGTTCGCGGCGGAACTCGCCCGCCTGAGCGGCCGCCTCAGCGACGAGGTGGTCGACCGGCACCGGCGGATCCTGGAGTCGCTCACCCTGCCGGTGTCGTATCCACTCGGCCGGTGGCAGACGCTGCTGGCGGCGATGCAGCGCGACAAGAAGGCGCGCGGCAGCCTGCTGCGCTTCATCGTGCTCGACGACGTGGCCCGTCCGACCATCCTGGCCGGCCCGGATCAGAGCCTGCTCTTCGCCGCGTACCAGGAAGTGGGTTCCTGATGGCGAAGTCCGTCGCCGAGAAGCTGCTGGTCAAGCCGGGGGACGCGGTCAGCGTCGTCGGCGCGACTGCGGGGGAGCGTGCGCTCCTGGACCCTCTTCCCGAGGGGACGACGGAGGCGTCCGCCGCTGAGGCGGCCGTGGCCGTGACCTTCGTGCGAACCACCCACGAGCTGCTGGAGCGCTTCGATTCCGAGCTGCCGGTGCTCGCCGCCGCCCGAGCGGTGTGGTTCCTCTACCCGAAGGCCGGCCGGGCGGATGTCAACCGCGACGTCATCATCCGCGAGTCCGGCGCGTTCGGCTGGCGCCCGATCAGCAACGTGTCCGTGGACGACGTGTGGTCGGCTGTGCGCGTCCGTCCGCTGGCCGAGGGCGAGGCCCCGGTAGGGTGAACCGCATGACCAGCGTCCTCGTGCTCAACGGACCCAACCTCGGCCGACTCGGAACGCGCGAGCCCGACGTCTACGGCTCCGCGACCCTCGAGGACTTGCGCGCCGTGCTCCAGGAGGACGCAGCGGGCGACACCATCGACCTGCGCCAGACCGACGACGAGGGGCAGCTGCTGCGCTGGCTGCATGAGGCGGCGGACTCGGGGGACCCCGTCATCCTGAACGCGGGGGCCTGGACGCACTACTCCTACGCGCTGCGCGACGCGGTGTCCCTGGTGACCTCGTCGGGAGGCACGGTGATCGAGGAGCATCTGTCGAATCCGCACGCCCGGGAGGAGTTCCGGCACACGAGCGTGATCACGGCCGTCTCGACCGGGGTGATCGCCGGGTTCGGATTCGAGTCGTACCGGCTGGCGCTCGCGTTCATTCGCCGAAACCGGCCCTGACGTCTAGAATCTTGTGGGGCCGCCGTGCGCCGCCCCGAGCGAGCGTCGCATCGCGAGCGCGGCATCCACCCGAATCTTTTCCACGAACGAACGGAACATCCCCTTGGCCTCAACCGCTGACATCAAGAACGGCGTCGTCCTCAGCATCGACGGGCAGCTCTGGAGCGTGATCGAGTTCCAGCATGTCAAGCCGGGCAAGGGCGGCGCGTTCGTCCGCACGAAGCTGAAGAACGTGACCACCGGCAAGACGGTGGACCGCACGTACAACGCCGGCGCCAAGATCGACATCACCAACGTCGACCGCCGCGAGTACCAGTACCTGTACCAGGACGGCGCCGACTTCGTCTTCATGGACACGTCGGACTACGACCAGCTCACCATCCCGGGCCCCGTCGTCGCCGATGCCGCCAACTTCATGCTCGAGAACCAGAACGTGACGGTCGCGCTGCACGAGGGCCTGCCGCTCTACGTGGAGCTCCCCGCGTCCGTCGTGCTCGAGATCACCTACACCGAGCCCGGCCTGCAGGGCGACCGCTCCACCGGCGGCACGAAGCCCGCCACCGTGGAGACCGGCTACCAGATCCAGGTCCCCCTGTTCCTGGAGACCGGCACGAAGGTCAAGGTCGACACCCGCACGGGCGACTACCTCGGCCGCGTCAACGACTAGATGAGCGCTCGGACCAAGGCGCGCAAGCGCGCGCTCGACGTGCTGTACAGCGCGGACCTGCGCCAGACCCCGTTCCGTCAGGCTCTGGCGACGGAAGCCGAGCGCGCCGCGAACGAGCCCGCGCGTGAGGCGTCCTGGTTGTACGCCCGCGAGATCCTCGACGGCGTGATCGAGCACCAGGACGAGATCGACGAGCTGATCGAGACGTACGCCCAGGGGTGGACGCTCGCGCGCATGCCCGCTGTCGACCGCGCCATCCTGCGCATCGGCGTCTGGGAGGTGCTGTTCAACGACGAGATCCCCGAGGGCGTGGCCATCTCGGAGGCCGTCGAGGCCGCGACCGTGCTGTCGACGGACGACTCTGCGGGGTTCGTGAACGGACTCCTGGCGAAGATCGCACAGAGCAGGACGGTATGAGCCTGCGGGGCCGCGTCGACGGGCGCCTGCGACGGACGGCGGCGGCTCTGGTCCTGGCCCTCGGCATCGTCTTCGCCGTGGCGGGCTGCTCGCTGCTGGGCGGCGCATCCAACGTGCCGGTCGCGACGGACAAGCCGCCGACAGGCACCGATGGTCCCGTCGACTTCGACGGCGGGTTCATCGCGGCCGGGAACGGCGCCAGGAAGGTCGACCTCTGGTTCGATGCGATGTGCCCGGTGTGCGGGGCGTTCGAGAAGGCGAACGGGGCGA
>JBQCCO010000285.1:0-12412 GCA_051962155.1 Leifsonia sp.
AAGTACAACGACATCCAGATCGGCGACGAGATCGAGACGACCGAGCTTCGCGAGAAGCCGCGCGTCTAGGTTCACGAGATGGCCGGTGGCTCTGCCACCGGCCATCTCGCCCGTAAGGAGAAACACACATGGCTGATCCGGCTCGCGCGAGGAAACTCGCGGACAGAATCAAAGAGATCGTCGCCAAGCGGCTCGACCGCGGCCTGCGCGACCCGCGCCTCGGCTTCGTGACCATCACGGACGTCCAGGTGACCGGCGACCTGCAGCACGCGACCGTGTTCTACACGGTGTACGGCAGCGAGCAGGAGCGCGAGGACAGCGCCGCCGCATTGAAGGCGGCGACCGGGATGCTGCGCAGCGAGGTGGGCAAGAACATCACCGCCCGGCTGACGCCCACCCTGGAGTTCCAGCTCGACGCCATCCCGGAGAACGCCGCCCACATCGAGGACCTGCTGCGGGAGGCGCGCGAGCGCGACACCGAGGTGGCAGGGCTTGCGGCGGGCGCGAGCTACGCCGGCGACGAGGACCCCTACGTCAAGCCGCGGACCGACGAGGACGAGGACGAGGCTGACGAGGACGAAGCGGACGCGTCCGGGCGCTGAGCGCATCCCGGACCTAAGCTGACGGCATGTACGCCGTCTCGTTCTACGATGCCGACCCTGACGCGGGCCCGGAGCACTTCCAGCGACTGGTGGAGACCTATCCACGTCATCGCGCCTACCTGGACGAGTTCGCGAAGGGTGGGGAGGTGCTGATGATCGGCACGTTCGGCGACCCGGCCACGCAGGGTTCCATGGCGATCTTCCGTTCCCGCGAGGCCGCCGAGCGGTTCCGCGAGGGCGACCCGTTCATGACGGAGGGCCTCGTGTACCGCTCGCGCATCCTCGACTGGGACCCGCTCGTCTTCGCCGACCGCTGACGTCCCGCCCCGGGGTGCTCGGCCCCCTGCCGCGCCGAGGTGCTCGTTGGTGCACCCCGCCGCGGCGTGTCGCGTGCACCTACGAGCACTTCGCGGGGACTGCCCGCCCTGTCCGGGGCTCCGTGCGGCCGCGCGCTTTGCGCGAAGTGCTCGTTGTTGCACGGTGCCGCGGCGTGTCGCGTGCACCTACGAGCACTTCGCAGGGGCTGCGGGGGCTGCAGGGGACTGGGGGCCGGGCGGGCTGCGTGGAGGTCAGGGGAGGGTGTAGCCGCCGTCCGCGGGCACCGCTAGGCCGTCGGCGAGGAGGCCGGCGAGTGCCCGGTCGCGCTGGGCCGCATCCGGCCAGACGTTCTCGAGCTCGGCGGCGGTCACCGGGAGATGCGACGCCCGCAGTTCGGCGAGGATCCGGCCGCGGACCTGGCGATCGCTGCCTTCGTAGCGCTTCTGGACGGCCTTGCGCGGCCCGTCGTACGGCGGGTATCCGGCCCGCCGCCACGCACAGCGGTCGGCGAGCGGGCACTCGTCGCAGCGGGGGGAGCGGGCGACGCAGACGATCGCACCGAGCTCCATCACCCCGGCGTTGAACGCCGCGGCGACCGGCCGTTCGTCGGGGAGCAGCGACTCCATCGCCGCGAGGTCGCGCTTGCCCGGCGGTCCCGGCTCGGCCTGGCCCTCGACGGCCCGGGCGATCACGCGGCGGATGTTCGTGTCCACGACCGGATGCCGGTTGCCGTAGGCGAACACCGCGACGGCCCGTGCCGTGTAATCGCCGATGCCGGGGAGCGCGAGCAGCGCATCCACGTCCTCCGGCACGACTCCGCCGTGTCGTTCGGTGATGGCCACCGCGGCCGCATGCAGCCAGAGCGCACGCCGCGGGTACCCGAGCGACTGCCAGGCGCGGACCGCCTCGCCGGGAGGGACGGCCGCGAGGTCCGCCGGCGTCGGCCAGCGGCTGAGCCACTCCTCCAGGCGCGGGATGACGCGGCTCACGGGCGTCTGCTGCAGCATGAACTCGCTGACCAGGGTGCCCCACGCGGTGAATCCGTCGCGGCGCCACGGCAGGTCCCGCCGGTTCGCGTGGTACCAGGCCACCACCGTCCCGGCGAAGTCGTGCATGCATCGAGGCTAACGGCTGCTGCGGCCTATGCTTCTCGCATGATGCTTCCGCCGACGCCTCGCGTGCAGTTCCTGCGCGGACTGGTCGGCGACCTCCGGCTGGTGTTCCCGGTGGGGAGGGTGGTCGTCGCCGTCGACGGAGGGCTGGCGGGCTCGCCGTTCGCGGACGACCTCGCGGCCGTGTTCCGGGAGGCGGGCGCTGACACGTTCCGCGCCTCCCTCGGGGATTTCCACCACTCGCGTGCGTACCGGACGCGCCAGGGCCCCGAGACACCGGTGAGCTACTACCGCGAGGGCTACGACTACGTGACGCTGCGGCGCGTGCTGCTCGACCCCTACCGGATGGGAGGCAGTACGGGCTTCCAGACGGCCGCCTTCGACGAGGAGCGGGATCGGCCGGTCCAGGCGCGCTGGCTCACGGCGGGTCGGGACGCGGTGCTCGTCATCGACGGCGAGTTCGCGCTCCGGCCGGAGCTGCGGGAGATCTGGAACGCCTCCATCCTGCTCGTGAATGCCCCGCAGGACTCCGTCTACGTGGAGGATGCGCGGCCGCTGGAGAACGCGGACATCCTCGTGGACGACTCCGAGCCGGCGGTGCCCTTCCGCGTCTGAGGTCCCCTCTCGACGCCGGGCTGATTCGCGCCGCGCCGCTCGGTGGTCGTCGAGGGCGACATTCGTGACGAATGTCCTGGGGGTGGGCGGAAGGGCAAGGCCCGTGCGGGATCAAGCGGCGAGGAGGGGGCGCATGCGTGCAGCGACATCGTCCTGCGAGAGGAAGGTGCGCGTGCGCTCCACCTCGTGGACCAGCGCTGTGATCGCGGCGTTGATGGGCGCGTCGATGCCGGCAGCTCGCGCCTCATCCACGACGGCGCCGTTGAGGTAGTCGATCTCGGTGAGCTGACCGCGGCGGATGCTCTGCAGCGTCGATCCGGGGTTGGGCGTCGTGCCCATCCGTCGCTTCATCAGAAGAGGGACCGCCTGGGCCGCCCAGCGCGGCGCGTGCGCCACGATGCGGAGGAGGCGGTCGTCCAGCCCCTGGATGCTGCCGTAGCGGATGCGGCGGGCGTAGCCAACCCGGGTGGCCTCCTGCAGGCTCGCGGTCATGATCGGCCGCAGCCGCCGGTCGCCGAGCACCTCTTGCGCGCTCAGTCCGGTGATCGCGGGAAGCGCATTGATCTGGTTGACGATGAGCTTGGTCCACTGCGCACCGGTGAAGTTGTCGATGGCGAAGGCGGGCATGGCGGCGTCGAGAATGCGCGCCGCCTCCACAGCTGCCGGCGGCGGCGGTCCGTCGCCAGCGCCGAGGTAGGTGTTGGCGGTGGTGGTCACGGAGACATGGCCGGGCGAGAGGAAGCTGGCGGCGTAGAGCGCCAGGCCGCCCACGCAGGAGGAGCCGGGCAGCAGCTCCTCGGCCTCTCGCAGGCCGGCGAGGCCGTTCTGCACGATGACGACCGGGACGCCGTCGAGCAGCGCCGCATTGGCACGGATCGCGGCAGGCGCATCCTGGGCTTTGGTGCACACGAACGCGAGTTCGGGGACTTCGTGCAGCGTCTCCGCGGCGGAGATGCGCGCGGTGTGGATGCCCCATCCGCCGTCGAGCCGGAGCCCGGATCCGCGGATGGCCGCCAGCTGCTCGCCCCGGGCCGTCACCTCGACCAGGTGGCCGACGCGGTCGAGAAGCGCGGCGATCGTTCCGCCGATGGCTCCCGCTCCGATGACGCCGATACGCACGCGGTCCAGCCTAACCGCGAGCCTGGCCTGGTCTGCGGCGGCCCGCGCGTGGCCGCTGTCCGGACCGGCCTGCGATCGGCCCTGGTCTGGCTCAGGACGAAACGAGTTGACGCAACACGCCGTCGCGCACCAAGGCGTGACGGCGTGCCGTGTCAACTGGATGGCGGCGTCAGTCCGCGAGAACGGGGATGGGCTCGGCGGTGGCCGCGGCGTCGGCGGCGGCGGCACCCGCACCCGCCCCGGTCACGGCAGCCGCGGCCCGCGCCGCCGCCCGCCGGCCGGGCAGCGCCAGCGCGATCACGGCCGCCACGCCCAGCACGGCCGCACCCACCCCGACCGCCGGTATGGCGGCGTGCACGTACCCGGTCGGCGTCAACGTCCCGCCCGCGCCCGTGAAGACGGCGGTCAGCACGGCGATGCCGAGCGCGACGCCGACCTCACGCAGTGTGGAGTTCGTCCCGGACGCCTTCGCGTGGTCGGCCGGCCGCATGTTGGCGAGCACAGCGGTCGAGCTCGGTGCGAAGACGAGGCCCATGCCGATCCCGGCGAGGAGGAAGGGCGGCCACATCTGGGCGTAGGGCAGCGTCGCCGAGAGGGTCAGCGCGACCCAGCCCATCGCGACGGCCAGCAGCACGAGGCCGACGACGACCGGAAATCGGGTGCCGGTCCGCGACGACGCCAGGCCGGTCAGCGGCGCGACGACCATCGGCGCGAGGGTCCACGGCATCGTCATCACGCCCGCCTCCACGGGGGTGTGCCCCTGAACGACCTGCAGGAATTGGATGAGGATGAAGATCGCCCCGAAGATCCCGAAGCTGAAGGTCACGCCGACCAGGTTCGCGACGGTGAAGCTGCGGTCGCGGAACAGCCGTAAGGGGAGCAGTGGAGCGGCGGCCCGGGACTCCCAGAAGACGAACGCGATCAGCAGCGCCGAGCCGGCGATCAGAGGGATCAGCACCTCGGCACTGCCCCATCCCGCCGGGTTGCCCCGGACGATCCCGTAGACGAGCCCGAGGACGCCGGGCGCCGCCAGCAGCAGGCCGACGACATCGGCCCGGACCCGGTCGCCGAAGCTGTTCGGCAGCGCGAACAGCACCAGCGGGATGGCCACGACGCCGAGCGGGACGTTGAGCCAGAAGATCGCCTGCCAGTTCCATCCCTCGACCACAGCGCCGCCGATCAGAGGGCCGAGGGCGACGCCGAGTCCGGAGATTCCACCCCAGATCCCGATCGCCGCCGGCCGCAGGCGTTCGCTCACGCTTCCGGCGAGCAGGGTCAGGGAGAGCGGGAGGAGGGCCGCGGCCCCGGCGCCTTGGACCGCGCGGGCGGCGATGAGCTCCCACGGCTCGGTGGCGAGTGCGCTCGCCGCGCTCGCCAGGGTGAAGACGGCGATGCCCGCGAGGAACACGGAGCGCCGTCCGAGCCGGTCACCCAGTCCGACCGCCATGAGCATGAGGGTCGCGAAGCTCAGCGTGTACGCGTTGATGACCCACTGCAGCTCTTCGATGGAGGCGCTGAGGTCCTTCGCGATGACAGGCAGCGCACTGGTGACCACGAGGTTGTCGAGAGTCGCCATGAACATGGGCAGGGATGCGGCGACGATCGCCAGCCAGACCGGGATACGCCTGCGGGACGCGAGGGGAGCGGACATGGACGCCTCCGAAAGAATGTGGTTATCGAATGATTACAAGAGCCGACACTAGTAATCGACTGATAACCTGTCAAGTGTGAGCGACAAGATCAGCGAGAGGATTCCCTCGTCCGAGCGCCGGGAGCAGATCCTCGACGCCGCCAGCCGGGTCTTCGGTGAGCGCGGCTACTTCGGGGCGACGACCGACCAGATCGCGAAGGCGGCCGGAATCAGCCAGCCCTACGTGGTGCGGATGTTCGGTGGCAAGGAGAACCTGTTCCTCGGCGTGCTGTCGCGGTGTCTCGACCGGCTGCTGGTCGCGTTCACCGAGACGCTGGAGCAGTGGAAGGCCGAAGGATCTCCCGACGAGCCGCTCGCCGGCTATGCCACAGCAGCCGGGGCTCCCGCCGGCACTCCCGGCGACCTCGCCGCGCCCACCTCGGCCGGAGGCCACGGGGAGATCGGCCGACGCCTCGGCCTCGCGTACGTCAGCCTGGTCGAGGACCGGGGGCTGCTGCTGGTGCTGATGCAGGCGTTCAGCATGGGTCACGACCCGACCATCGGCGCCCAGGCGCGGGCCGGCTTCCTGACGATCTACCGGCTCCTGCGCGCAGAGGCGGGCTTCACTCCCGAGCAGACGCGGGCCTTCCTCGCCGAGGGGATGCTGCTGAACACCCTGCTCGGGCTGCGGCTGCCGGACAGCTACGACGAGGACGAAGCCGCCAGGGAACTGCTGGAATGCACGTTCCGCACGAAGCTGGACCTCGTGCTGCACCTCGCCGCAGAGGCGGATCACGGCCGGGCGGCGGGGGCACAGCGCGCATGACGGGCAGCGGACTCATCCTCATCGACAAGCCCGCCGGCATCACCAGCCACGACGTCGTCTCCCGCGTCCGTAAAGCGGCGGGGACGCGCAAGGTCGGCCATGCCGGGACTCTCGATCCGATGGCGACGGGGCTTCTCATCCTCGGCATCAACTCCTCGACCCGGCTGCTGACGTACATCGTCGGCGCCGACAAGGAGTATCTGGCGACCATCCGGCTCGGCGCGGCCTCGACGACGGACGACGCCGAGGGCGAGCTTCTGGCTCCCGCATCGCAGGAGGCTCTGGATGCGGTGACCGCCGAGGCGATCGCGGCCGGCATCGCAGAACTGACCGGCGAGATCGAGCAGGTTCCGAGCTCGGTGAGCGCGATCAAGGTGGACGGCAAGCGAGCGTATGCCCGGGTGCGCGCCGGCGAGCAGGTCGAATTGGAGCCGCGCGCCGTCACGGTGTCCGAGTTCGAGCTGCTCGAGATCCGCCGTGAGCCCGGGGCCGTCGATCTGGAGGTGCGGGTCGTCTGCTCGTCCGGGACGTACATCCGCTCCCTCGCCCGCGACCTCGGAGCCGGGCTGGGCGTCGGCGGCCACCTCACCGCGCTCCGTCGCACGCGCGTGGGCGCCTACGACGTGCGCGACGCGCACGACCTCGCTACGCTCGATGCGGAAGCGGCGCTGATCCCCGCGGTGGACGCCGCCGGTCGGCTGTTCGAGACGCTCGAGCTCACCGAGCAGCAGGCGATCGACCTGACGCACGGGCGCCGCATCCACCTCGCCGACCGGGAGGGACCGGGCGGCGGGCCGGTGGCCGCGATCGCGCCGACCGGAGCGCTTGTGGGACTGATCGAGTTCCGCGGAAAGGAAGCCAGGACGCTCGTGAACTTCCCGACGGATGAGGCGGCCGGCCAGGCCGGCGGACGCGGATGATCGACTGGTTCACCACGACGCAGGTCCTCGTGGCGTGCGCCGCAGGCGTCCTGTGCCTGGTGCTCGGCCTTGTGGGGCGGCTCCCGGGGGACGTCTCGATGGGCGCCGTGGCTGTCGTCGAACTGCTGCTGATCGCCCAGCTGGTCGTCGCGATCATCGCACCGCTCGTGGGCAACGGCCCGACGGGCAGCCTCGCGGAGTTCTACATCTACCTGATCTCCGCGCTCATCCTGCCGCTCGCCGGCGGGTTCTGGGCGCTGATCGAGCGCAATCGCTGGAGTACCGTCATCCTCGGCGGAGTCTGCCTCGCCATCGCGGTGATGGTGTACCGGATGGGCCAGATCTGGTTCGTGCAGGGCGCCTGACCCTCCGCGCTCGGATCCCGCCGCGCGGGAAATAGAATCGTAGGCGATGTCCCACCACACCCGGTCACCCCGCACGAAGCCCGCACCGTCGTCTCCCGGACGGCGGACGTCCGCCCGCCGGATGACGGGTGCCGGCCGGCTGCTCGTCTTCGTCTACGGCGTGCTCGCGCTGGCGGCGACCGGTCGCAGCGTGTTCCAGATCATCGACCGCTTCCACGAGGCGCCGGTGGCCTTCACCCTGTCGGCGCTGTCCGCCGCCGTGTACATCCTGGCGACCATCGCGCTCATCGCTCCCGGGCGCGTCTGGTACCGCGTGGCGTGGGCGACGATCAGCTTCGAGCTGGCCGGCGTGCTCATCGTCGGGACCCTCAGCGTGGCCGCACCGGCCGTGCTGGGACTCCACGACATCAATCCGTTCGGCCGCGACGCCACGGTGTGGTCGGTGTACGGGATGGGCTACCTCCTCATCCCGCTCGTGCTGCCGGTGCTCGGGATGCTGTGGTTGCGCGGTCACCCGCCGCTCGACGATTCCTCCTCCGTCGCCCCGGCCTCCGGGGTCGCATCGTGAGGGTCTTCCACGCCGTCTCCGAGATCCCGGACGGGTGGGGGCCGAGCGCGGTCACGATCGGCAAGTTCGACGGCGTCCACACCGGTCACCGCGCGGTGATCGCCCGGTTGCGCTCGGTGGCCGCCGAGCGCGGGCTGGTGTCGACCGTCATCACGTTCGACCGCAATCCGCTCGAGATCCTGGCGCCCGACAAATGCCCGCCATCGCTGGTCAGCAACGCGCAGAAGCTCGACCTTCTGGCATCCACGGGCATCGATGCGACGCTCATGGTGGCCTTCGACCGTGGCCTCGCGAGCCTCTCGCCCGAGGAGTTCGTGCACCGCATCCTGGTCGAGCGGCTGCACGCGGCCGCCGTTCTGGTGGGCAGCGACTTCCGCTTCGGGGCCGGCGGTGCGGGGGACGTCGCACTGCTCCGCCGGCTCGGCGAGACGCACGGCTTCGACGTGGTCCTGATCGACGACGTGCGCCCGGAACACGGGCGGCGGGTCTCCTCCACCTGGATCCGCGAACTCCTCGCCGAGGGCGACGTCCGGCACGCCGGCGAGCTTCTCGGTTCGGCTCCGACGGTCCGCGGCATCGTCGTGCACGGCGCCGCGCGCGGTCGTGAGCTGGGCTTCCCGACCGCCAACCTGTCGCCCGAGTCGGAGGGCCTCATCCCCTCGGACGGCGTGTACGCGGGGTGGCTGACCGACGCGGGGGAGCGGTACCCGGCGGCGATCTCCGTCGGCAACAATCCGACCTTCGAGGGCGTTCCGCAGAAGCAGGTGGAGGCGTACGTGCTCGACCGCGAGCTCGACCTCTACGATCACACGGTCGAGGTGTCGTTCGTCGAGCGCATCCGGGGGATGGTCGCGTACACCGGGGTCGAGCCGCTGATCGCGCAGATCGCGGAGGATGTGCGGGACGCTCGGCGCATCCTCGGCGTCGTCCCGTCCGTCCCCTCGGACTCCCGGGAGCTCGGCTGATGGCGGGTGCGACCTCCGCCGCCACTACGGCCGCCCGCGTGCGGCCGCTCTGGCACGGGCGTGCGATCGCGCTGCTCGGCATCCTGCTCGTCGCGGCGAACCTCCGTACAGCGGTCGCCGCGCTCTCGCCGATCTTCGCCGAGATCCGGGGCGAGTTCCCCGTCTCCAGCATCGACGTCGGTCTGCTCGGGATGCTGCCCCCGGTCTGCTTCGCACTGTTCGGGCTGATCGCGCCGTCCTTCACCCGCCGGCTCAGCCTCGAGAGCGTCGTGCTCATCGCGCTGGGTGTCATGCTGGGCGGGCACCTGATCCGCGCGTCCGCCTCGTCGTTCGTCGTCCTGGCGATCGGATCGGCGGTGACCTTCGCCGGGATGGGCGTGGGCAACGTGCTGCTGCCGCCGCTGGTGAAGCGGTACTTCCCCGATCGGATCGGGCTCGTGACCTCGCTGTATGCGACGGTGATGTCGGTCTCCACGCTCCTGCCACCGCTGATCGCCGTGCCGGTCGCGGACGCCGCGGGGTGGCATGTCTCCGTCGGGATGTGGGGCGTGGTCGTCCTGCTGGCGATCCTGCCGTGGCTGCGCATCCTGATCACGCGGCGCCCCACGCACCCCGACCGGGATGCGGAGGTCGAGGCCGCCGAACCGGCGATGGCGAAGCGTGTCTGGCGGTCGTCGCTGGCGTGGTCGATGATGCTGCTGTTCGCCGTCTCCAGCCTCAACGCCTACGCGATGTTCGCCTGGCTGCCGCAGATCCTGCACGATGTCGCCGGGGTGCCGCCGCTCGATGCCGGGGCGCTGCTGTCGGTATATGCCGGGATGGGCATACCGGCCGGGCTGCTCGTCCCCCTGCTCGCCTCCCGCATGAAGAACGTCGCCCTGCTGATCTACGCCGGCATCGCGTTCTTCATCCTCGGCTACCTCGGCCTCATCCTCGTCCCGGGCGTGGCGACGTGGCTGTGGGTGGCGTTCGCCGGTCTCGGCCCGCTCCTGTTCCCGCTGTGTCTCGTGCTCATCAACATGCGGACGCGGACCCACGCGGGCGCCGTCGCCCTCAGCGGCTTCACGCAGGGCCTCGGCTACACCCTCGGTGCGCTCGGCCCGCTCGCCGTCGGCGTCCTCCACCAGCTCACAAGCTCGTGGACGCTCGCCCTCGTCGTCCTCACCGGCACCGTCCTCGCCGCAGCCGTGGCCGGCGCCCTCGCCGCGCGCCCCCGCTACCTCGAGGACTGACCCCCCCAGGTCCCCCCGCCCCACCATCGAGTCCGCGAAGACTGCACGTTTTCGAGCCGGGTCCGTGCAGGGTTTGCGGACTCGATGGTGGGGCGCAGGAGCGCGGCTAGGGGAGGAGGTGGGCGCGGTGGATGAGGGCGGCCGCGCCGATGAGGGGGCCCTCGGAGGAGAGAGCGGACGGGACGATGCGGACTTTGCGGACGAACGGGAAGTAGTGCTGCTCCACGACCGAGCGCATGTGGTCGAAGAGGTCCGGAGTCGAGTGCGAGAACCCGCCCCCGATCGCCACGAGCTCCAGGTCGAGGAGTGCGGTGGCCGACGCGATCGCCCGGCCGACCGCCTGTCCGGTGCGCGCGATGGCCGCACGGGCGACCGGGTCGCCTGTGGCGTAGGCGGCAGCCAGCTCTTCGCCCGTCCCGCCCGCGAAGCCGTGCTGTCGCGCCCACGCGACGGTGTGAGGGCCGGACGCCATGGCCTCCAGCGCGTACGGGTTGCCGAAGGTGTCCTCGCCGCGGAGCTCGCCGACCTCCACATGGCCGATGTGGCCGGCATTGCCGGTCGGTCCGGTGATCACGCGACCGTCGACGATGAGCCCGCCGCCGATCCCTGTGGAGATGACCATGCCCATCACGTTGTCGACGCCCTGCGCCGCGCCCACCCAGTGCTCCGCCATGGTGATGGCCACGCCGTCCATTTCGAGCGTCACCGGCACGTCGAGCCCCAGCTCCACGGCGACCCGCGCCACGAAGTCGCGCATCGGGTAGTCGCGCCAGTGCGGGACGTTCAGGGGGGACACGAGGCCCAGCCTGCGGTCCACGGGACCGGCGCTGCCGATGCCGACGCCGACGATCCGGCCGTCCGCCGGGAGGGATGCGGCACTCGCGCGCACGACGCCGCCCACCGACTCCTCCAGCTCCGGCACGGTCGCTGTGCGTCCGGTGGGTCGGCGGTGGCGCGAGCCTGCGACGAGGCGCCCGTCGGCATCCACGAGGGCCGCCTCCACCTTGGTTCCGCCGAAGTCGACGGCGAGGGCGTAGGGAGTGAAGCCGGTCGTGGCGGCAGGCGTGGGGTCTGAAGGCACGACCCAACGATAAACGAATCGCTGCGTGCTCATTTGAGCAGTGACCACGCACATGTTGCTCCTGTGCGCATCCGGTTCCTAAGCTGGTGAGGTGGCACTGAACGATACGGACGAGATCCTCGCCGTCAAAGCCGCGGAGCTCTACTACGAAGCCGGCAAGACGCAGGATGAGATCGGCGTCGCCCTCAACGTCTCGCGCTGGAAGGTCGGCCGCCTGCTGGTCGCCGCCCGCGAGAACGGTTTCGTCCGCATCGAGAACGTGCACCCGAGTGCGCGGCGGTTCTCGCTGGAGCGCGAGCTCTGCGCCTTCTACGGCCTCATGGATGCGGTGGTCGTGCCGGCCGCCGAGTCGGACTCCGAAGTCCAGGGGCGGGTCGCCCAAGCCGCCGCCGACTACCTGACCACCCTGCGCCCCGTCCCGCGGACCCTCGGCGTGAGCTGGGGCCGCACGCTGCACGCCGTCGCGGCGCGGCTGCGTCCCGGCTGGGCTGTCGGCGTGAACCCGGTCCAGATCAACGGGAGCGTCTCCTCCACCCGGCAGGCCACCGCCGCGGCCGACACGGCCGTGGTCATCGCGCGCAAGGCGCAGGGCACCGCGACCCTGCTGCCGAGCCCGGCGATCTTCGAGCATGCCGCCACCCGCAGGGCGATCGAGGCCGACCGCTCGGTGCAGAGCGTCCTCGAGCTCGCCCGCGCCGCCAACGCGTACCTGTTCAGCGCGGGCGTCGTCGACACCAGCTCCGTCCACGTCGACTCCGGCTACCTCTCGGTCGAGGATGTCGCCGCGCTCGCCGAGAAGGGAGCGGTGGGCGATGTGGTCGGCCGCTTCATCACCGAGGACGGCCAGGTGGCCGATCCCGAGCTGAACTCCCGCACTCTCGGTCTCAGCCTGGACGAGCTGCGTGCGGCACGCACCTCCATCGCGGTCATCGCCGGCGAGCCCAAGCACAGTGTCGCGCACGCCGTCGTCGCGAGCGGGATCTGAACCATCCTTATCACCGATGAATCGACCGCAAACGACCTGCTCGGGCGCACAGTCCCGAGCACCCCGGCCTGATG
>JBQCCO010000286.1:0-2281 GCA_051962155.1 Leifsonia sp.
AGCATGGCTGCGGTGACCAGGACCGCCCCGCCCAGGTCGAACTTGCCCTCGCGATCCTCGCGGTGATCGCGGGCCAGCAGTCTCTGCGCCGCGACCACCATGGCGATGCAGATGGGGATGTTGACCAGAAGAACCCAGCGCCAGCCGGCGCTCTCGGTTATGACCCCGCCGAAGAAGATCCCGGCAGCGGCGCCCAGCCCGCTCATGGCACCCCAGACCCCCAGGGCCCTGTTCCGTGCGGAGCCATGGAACGTCGTCATCAGGATCGACAGCCCTGCCGGTGCCATCAGGGCAGCGCCAGCACCTTGGGCGATGCGAGCGATCACCAGCGTCCCGCCGGTCGGCGCCAGCGCGCCGCCCAGGGAGAACAGCGCGAACACAGTGGTCCCGGCCACCAGCATGCGCCGCCGCCCGAGCAGGTCGCTGGCCCGTCCACCGAGCAGGAGGAAGCCGCCGTAGCTGACCAGGTAGCCGCTGATGACCCACTGCAGGCTCTGCTGGGTGAAGTCGAGCGATCTCTCGATACTGGGGAGGGCGACGTTGAGGATTGCCGCGTCGACGACGTCCATGAACTGGACGACGCACACCAGCAGGAGGATCCCGGTGGTGCGGCGGCTTACCAGGGCGGATGTGGCCATGTCAGCCTCCCAAACCCAAATTGGACCGCTCGGTCCAGGTTCCTCGAAGGCTAACTCAGACTGGACCGCTTAGTCCAGTGTTGGTCGCAGACTGTCCAGGTAGGCCAGTGCGGTGTCGAGAGCGACCCGCAACGGACGTTCGCTGCCGCGCACCTGGCTGAGGAACATCCCGCCCTCCAACCCCACCAGCAGCCCGAGCGCAAGCTCTCCGGCGTCACGGTCGGACCCGAGCTCCCCCGCGTCCTGGATGCGTTGCAGTGCCGCGGCCAGGTAGCCCTCCCAGGCGCCGAACGCCTCGACGGTCCTCTGGCGGGCCGCTTCAGGGCCTGCGGTCAACTCGCTGGCCAGCGTCCCGACCGGACAGCCGCTGAGATGCCCGGCGTAGTCGGACACGAACCCGGCCAGCACACTCCCCAGCGCGTCCAGCGACGAGACGCCTCCGAATGCCTGGCCTAGCAGATCCAGGAACTCCTCGCACCGGCGCGCGACGGCTGCGTCTATCAACGCGTCACGGTCGGAGAAGTAGTGGTACATCTGGCTCTTGCTCGACCCGGCTGTGGCCAACACCTCATCGACCCGCAGCTGCTTGACGCCGTGGTCGACCACCGATGCCACGGCGGCCTCGACCAGCCGCTCACGGCTGGCCTGGCCGCGACGTGTCTTCGGCCTCACCGAAGCAAGCCTTCCCGAAGACCCCGGGCCGGTCGGGTCGCTCGCATTCCCGTTAACCCAGGCAGCATACAAACTCTGGACCATTCAGTCCAATTCGTCGAGGTTCGAGGTGGCGGTCGCCGAGCCCTTCCAAAGAGACCGCTCATCGTCACTTGCGCCTCCTGGCGCCGCCCGACTCGCGGCAAGTGCGTACATCCGGGAGCTGTAATGCCGCCGTGAGATCATCCCGTCGTCTGCGCGCCCGACGAGCCCTCCTGAGTTAAGCCGGTTGTCCAAAGGCGACCTTGGGTACAGTGACACAACGGTGTCCAGATGGACGCCCGGGGAGTGCTCCGGTTCAGCATCGAGCCGGCGATGTCCGCTCCAGTAGACGCAGCGGGTGAGCGGCAGGACGGCGTCGTCAGTCGTCGAGCGCGCGAGACGAGGAACTCCTGATGATCACGGCTTCGCTGAACCGGATTAGTGCTGCGGGGGCTCGGTGATCAGGTTGCTGGTCGCGGATGACCACGGGATCGTCCGCGAGGGGTTGAAGCGGCTGTTCGACACCGTGCCAGACGTAATGTTCGTGGGATCGGCCGCGGACGGCCGGGAGGCGGTCGCGCTGGCGGATCGCACGGTGCCCGACGTGGTGCTTATGGACATTGGCATGCCCGAAGTCGACGGCGTTGAGGCGACCCGCCGGATCACCGCCGCCCACCCTGGATGCCGAGTCGTCATGCTCACCGTGCACGGCGACCGGGCCCGAATAAGGGATGCTCTGCGAGCCGGCGCAGCCGGCTACCTCCTCAAGTACACCCGCGTGGAATAAATCGTTGGGGCGGTCCGGACCGCGCACGCCGGCGCCGCCATGTTCGGCGTCGCTGACGAAGTCCGGGACGAGGCGGGCTGAGAGCGGGATCAGACCGCCTGCGAAATTGTCACCAGCCGGCGCATCATAGAAGCAGCGGCAGGACCCGGCGGCGTGCCGGCCG
>JBQCCO010000287.1:0-5361 GCA_051962155.1 Leifsonia sp.
CCGTCGGCGGTGCGGAGTCCGATGATCGAACCGACCGCGCCCCCCTCCTGGCCGACGCTCGAATGCGCCGGGCCGTGGACGAGCCCCTCACCGGCCAGCTCGAGGACGGTCTCCTCGAACGCCCGGATGAGGTGGAGCTCCGCGAGCATGCCGGTGAGCAGCGCCGGGTCGGCCTGCGCCCAGTCCTCCGCGGTGGTCTCCAGCCGGATCCAGTCGACAGCCGGGTCGAGACGGGTTCGGTTCGGCATCGTCCTCTTCTCCATCGATGAGGTGGACGGCGAGCGTCCGCAGGTGTTCACTGTAGATGTACATTGGCGCCAATCACAACCGCTGCACTGAACAGCGGCGGAGCAACGGACGGACCGCGACGACGCGGGAAGGGGATGACCTGATGACGCTTCCGGGGCTGCGCGGCACGGACCACATCGGCTTCACGGTGCCGGACCTCGACGAGGCCGACCGGTTCCTCACCGAGGTCCTCGGCTGCACCCGCGTCTACTCACTGGGCCCGGTCGCCCATCCCGACGACGACTGGATGGCCGAGCACATGGGGGTCCACCCGCGCACCGTGATGCGTCGCCTCCACTTCTACCGGTGCGGCAACGGCACGAACTTCGAGGTCTTCTCCTACGACGCCGCCGACGGCGTACGACCGCAGCCGCGCAACAGCGACATCGGCGGCCACCACCTCGCGTTCTACGTCGACGACCTCGACGACGCCGTGGCCTCCCTGCGCGAGCAGGGCGTGCGGGTCATGGGGGAACCGACCGCCAGCTCGAACGCGAGCGCCGGTCAGCGCTGGGTCTACTTCCTCACCCCGTGGGGGATGCAGATGGAGCTCGTCTCCTACCCGGACGGCAAGGCCTACGAGCGGGACGCACCGGTGCTGCTCTGGCACCCGGCGCGGCCTGCGGAGTGAGCGCCCACGTGTCCGCGCGGCCGACCGGTGTGCGGGACGGCGCGGCGGGCGCCAGGATCGCGGATGCGCTGCGCGCCCGCATCCTCGGGGGCGAGCTGGGGCCCGGCGACCGGATCCGGCAGGAGCCGCTCGCCGCGTCGCTCGGCGCCAGCCGCGCGCTCGTGCGCGAGGCGCTGCGGATCCTCGAGGCGGACGGGCTCGTCACGACGGTCGCGAACACCGGGTCCTGGGTGGCGCGGCTCAGCCAGGACGAGTGCGACGAGATCTACTCGATCCGCGAACGCCTCGAACCACTGCTGCTCCGCCGCAGCATGCCCCGCCTCGGCCCCGCACGGATCGAGCGCCTCGCGACGCTCGCGGAGGAGATCGAACGCGTGCAGGACGTGGAGCACTTCCTCCGGCTCGACCGGAGGCTGCACCTCCTGTCCTACGAGGGTGCCGAGACCGCCGTGCTCGGCGACACGGTGCACCGACTCTGGAACACGACCCAGCACTACCGCCGGGCGTTCGCGCTGCTGATGCAGCCCGAGGACATGCGGACGCTCCACGACGAGCACCACCTGCTCGTCCGAGCCGTCCGCGACGGCGATGCCGAGGACGCCGAGCGCGTCCTCGCCGGGCACATCCGCAGGACGCGGCTGCAGCTCGCCCACCATCCTTCGGTCTTCGACGACCCGCGATCCTGAGGAGGACCGGCATGACCACCGCAATCGAGCCCACCACCGTGTTCCGCGACCTGTACATCGACGGGGCGTGGCGTCCGGGCTCCTCCGGCGAGCGCTTCCCCGTGCTCGATCCGGCCGACGGCAGCACCGTCGCCGAGTTCGCCGTCGCGACACCCGAGGACTGCGACGCCGCCGTCGCCGCCGCCGCCGCCGCACTGCCCGCGTGGAGCGCGACCGCGCCTCGTGTCCGCAGCGAGATCCTGCGCCGGGCGTGGGAGATCCTCACCGCCGAGGCGGACGTGCTCGCGGAGCTGATGGTGCGCGAGAACGGCAAGTCCTGGGCCGATGCGAAGGCGGAGGCCGGCTACGCGACGGAGTTCTTCCGCTGGTTCGCGGAGGAGGCCGTGCGGATCCCCGGCGACTGGCGCCTCTCCCCCGCCGGCGACAAGCGCATCGTCGTGACGCACCGTCCCATCGGCGTCTCCCTCCTCATCACGCCGTGGAACTTCCCCGCCGCGATGGCGACGAGGAAGCTCGCCCCGGCCCTCGCGGCCGGATGCACGACGGTGCTGAAACCGGCGAGGGAGACCCCGTTGACCGCGGCGTACCTGGTCGACGCGCTCGAGCGTGCCGGCGTGCCGAAGGGCGTCGTGAACCTCGTGACGCCCGTCCCGACCGGCCCGGCGGTCGCGCGGATGCTCGCCGCCGAGCCCGTCCGGAAGCTCTCCTTCACGGGCTCAACCGAGGTCGGGCGCGAGCTGTTGAAGGTCTGCGCGGACCGCGTCGTGAACCCCTCGATGGAGCTCGGTGGCAACGCTCCGCTCATCGTCCTGCCGGGTGCCGACCTCGACCAGGCCGTGGAGGGCGCGTTCCTCGCGAAGATGCGCAACGGCGGATCCGCCTGCACCTCGGCGAACCGCTTCTACGTGCACGACTCCGTCCACGACGCGTTCGTGGAGCGCATGTCCGCGCGGCTCCGGGCGACGAAGGTCGGGCCGGGCCTCGATCGCGGGAACGAGCTGGGTGCGCTCGTCTCGGTGGGCGAGCGCGACAAGGTCGCGCGCCTCGTCGACACCGCGAAGGCGGAGGGTGCGACGATCGAGGTGGGCGGTGCCGCGTCGGAGCACGGCGCCTTCTACAGCCCGACGCTGCTCACGGGCGTGGCGCACGGCAGCACGATCAACGCGACGGAGATCTTCGGCCCCGTCACGGCCGTGGTCCGCTTCACCGACGTCGACGAGGGGGTGGCGCAGGCCAACGACTCCGAGTTCGGCCTGATCGCCTACGTCTTCGGCGAGGAGCGGGCGGCGATGCAGGTGGCGACGCGGCTCGACGCCGGCATGGTCGCGGTCAACCGGGGCGTGGTCTCCGATCCGGCGGCACCGTTCGGCGGCACGAAGCAGAGCGGCCTCGGTCGCGAGGGCGCCGGCGAGGGGATCCTCGAGTTCCTCGAGACCCAGTACATCGCGGTCACCGCGTGATGACGCGCCTCCGATTCCGGGGCACCGACGGGATCAGGCGGGCGGTTGGTGGCTGCTGCCGTGCACGAACCAGACGCCCTCGAAGACCCCGGGTCCCGGGTTTCGGTGGACGTGCGGGATGGACGAGTCGAACCCGAACGACTCGCCCTCGTGGAGGTGGAACACCTCCTGCCCGACGGTCACGAGCAGCTCGCCCTTCAGCACCATCGCGTACTCGTACCCGTCGTGCGTGACCATCTCCCCTCCGGCGGAGGAGGTCGCCCCTGGGGCGTAGGTCACCTTCATGAAGTTGATGGCGTGCTCGGGTGTGGCCGCGAGGCGTTCCCACACCACACCCTCGGCCATGGTGATCTGCGGCCGGTGCGAGGGATGCACGACCGAGACCCGGTTCGCGTACTCGGAGGGGTGCCACGCGTTCATCGGGTTCATGCGGCCGCTGCCGTGCCATTCGTCCTGCGGCTCCTCGAGCTCGAGCGCCCGCTCGTGGGCCTGCTCCTCGGCCTCGAAGAGCTCGTCGACCGTCACCCCGAGCAGACGGGCGAACGTGTAGAGCGTCCCGACCGAGGGTTGGGACTTCCCGTTCTCGATCTGCGAGACGAGGGAGGGAGAGACGCCCGCCTGACGAGCGAGCTCGCGCAGCGACAGTCCGGCCCGCTGCCGGATCTCCTTGAGCCGCAGGCCGAGCTCGCCGACCTCGAACGCCCGGATGTCCGTCATCTCCGCGCCTCTCTCTCGGGCCATGCGTCGCGCCGGCGACCGGTCCTCCGGGCGATGTGCGGGACCCGCTCAATGTACACACGAGCGCGACAGCGCGCCCGTGTTACTGTTCAGTGACACCGAACAGTCGGATCACGAGGAAGTGTGCCGATGACCATTCGAGGAATCCACCACACGGGGATCATCGTCCGGGATCTGGACCGATCGATCGAGTTCTACCACGGCGTTCTCGGCTTCCCGTTCTCCAGCGAGCCGAGCCCCTGGTTCGATGGCGAGGAGCTGGAACGAGGGGTCGGTGTGCCGGGTGCGCGACTCCGGCAGTGCTGCCTCCTGGTCGGCGACGACGTGCTGGAGCTGCTCGAGTACGCCAATCGGGAACCGAGTGACGGCCCCGTGCATCAGAACCATCTCGGCGCGATGCATGTCGCGCTCCGCGTCGACCACGTGGGCAGGGTGCAGGCCGCGCTCGAGGCGCAGGGGGTGGAGTTACTCTCCTCCGCCCACGTCGTCGACGACGGCGTGCTGGCGGGCTGGCGATGGGTCTACTTCCACGATCCGGACGGCATCCCCCTCGAGCTCGTCGAGGTGGCCTACGAGCGTCCCGAGGAGCGGCGCGCCGGCGTCGAGGCGTACCTGGCCGATCACCCCGCCGCGCACCGCGCACCATCCGAAGGAGTCCAGCAGTGACCGAACCCACCCGCCGCGCCCTCGTCGTCGGCGTCACCGGCATCGTCGGCCAGAACCTCGCCGCGCACCTGCTCGACGCGGGATGGGAGGTGTTCGGCCTGTCGCGGAGCGGCGGTGTGCCCGATGAGCGCGTCCGGCCCGTCCGCGCCGACCTGGCGGACGCTGAGGGCCTGCGGACGGCGCTGCGCGAGGTGCATCCCTCCTTCGTCGGGATCACGGCATGGACGCGGATGCCCACCGAGGCGGAGAACATCCGCGTCAACGGTGAAGCGGTGCACAACGTCCTCGCCGCGCTCGCCGACGCCGGCTCGGTGCAGCACGTGGCCCTGATGACGGGGCTCAAGCACTACCTCGGACCGTTCGAGGCCTACGCGACGGGGGTCATGCCCGACACGCCGTTCCGGGAGGACTCGCCCCGGCTGACCACCCCGAACTTCTACTACGCGCAGGAGGACGAGGTGTTCGCCGCCGCGGAGCGTGCCGGCTTCACCTGGAGCGTCCATCGATCGCACACCGTGTTCGGGTTCGCGACAGGCAACGCGATGAACATGGTCCTCACGATCGGCACGTACGCGGCGCTCTGCGCCGACCGCGGGCTGCCGTTCGTCTTCCCCGGTTCCGCGACCCAGTGGAACTCGGTGACGGACGTCACGGACGCGGAGCTCCTCTCGGAGCAGATGATCTGGGCATCCGAGCACGGACGGAACGAGGCGTTCAACACGGCGAACGGCGACGTGTTCCGCTGGCGGTGGCTGTGGCCGCAGATCGCCGATCGGTTCGGTCTGCGCTGGGAGGGCTTCGAGGGCGAGCCGCGCCCGCGCCAGCGGGCGGGGGGCGGGGTGGAGAGCGCGGGGCGTGTTCTCGCCGAGCGGCCCGCACTCCTCGAACCCCA
>JBQCCO010000288.1:0-5793 GCA_051962155.1 Leifsonia sp.
TTCACTTCTGCCATTCGAAGGAGATTCGACACCCGATCTCCTTCGATTCCGACCGGCGAAAAGGCCTCACCGATCCAGCGTCGGCTCGTACGGCTCGAGCACCTCCACCACCCGGGGGTCGCCCTCGTCCGCGCCGTAGTCCGAGTGCGTCGTGCGGTCCCACCCGTCGGGGACCTTGGCCGCCCGGAAGATGACCGTCAGGATGATGGACACGAGCGCGTTGATGACGAACGCGGTGACGGCGATGTAGACCGGCACGTTCGTGAACGGGATGGGCGCGATCGAGCCGCCGAAGTGCGCGTGCGTCACCGGGTTCACCACGTTGTACGCGGCGACGGTGCCGTACAGGATCCCGGCCGCCCATCCGATGAGCAGCGCCCAGCGATGGAACCACCGTGTGTAGAGTCCCGCGACGATCGCCGGGAACGTCTGCAGAATCCACACGCCTCCGAGCAGCTGCATGTTGATCGCCGCCGACTGGTCCATCAGGATCACGAACAGCAGGGCGCCGAACTTGACCACGAGGGACACGAACTTCGACACCTTCGCCTGGTCCCCCTCGGTCGCGTTCGGCTTGAACAGGTCGCGGTAGATGTTGCGCGTGAACAGATTGGATGCGGCGATCGACATGATCGCGGCCGGCACCAGGGCGCCGACGGCGATAGCGGCGAGCGCCACACCGGCGAACCACGACGGGAAGTTGTCGATGAACAGCTGCGGGACCACCAGCTGCGGGTTGACGACACCGTCGAATCCGATCGGCTTGGTGCCCGCCTTAATGGCGACGTACCCGAGGAGCGCGAGGAACCCGAGCATCAGCGAGTAGATCGGCAGCACCACCGCGTTGCGGCGGATGGTGTTGCGGCTCTTCGTCGACAGCACGCCGGTCACCGAGTGCGGGTACATGAACAGCGCCATCGCGGATCCGAGGGCGAGCGTCCAGTAGGCGTTGAAGCTCGCCGCCCCGGGGATCACGGAACCGACCGGGAGGTTCGTCGCCGGGTTCGTAGCCGTCATCTTCGTGGTCGCCGCCTTGAAGATCCCATCCCATCCGCCGAACTGCGTGGGCAGCCAGATGATCGCGACGATCACGGCGATGTAGATCAGCAGGTCCTTCACCACCGCGATCGCCGCCGGCGCACGCAGCCCGGCGGTGTAGGTGTACGCGGCGAGGACGACGAAGGCGATGATCAGCGGCAGGTCCTGCGTGAACACGTTGGCGCCGCTGCCCAGGCCGAGAACCGTCAGGACCGCCTTGATCCCGACGAGCTGGAGGGCGATGTACGGCATCGTCGCGACGATCCCGGTCACGGCGATCGCGGTCGAGAGCGTCTTGCTTCCGTACCGTCCTCCCACGAAGTCCGCCGGTGTCACGTAGCCGTGGCGGTGCGACACCGACCACAGCCGCGCCATCAGGAGGAAGACGATGGGATAGAGGATCACCGTGTACGGGACGGCGAAGAAGCCGCTGACCGCGCCCGTGCTCCACATCGCCGCCGGAACCGCGATGAAGGTGTACGCCGTGTACAGGTCGCCGCCGAGCAGGAACCAGGTGATCCAGCTCCCGAAGCCGCGGCCGCCGAGACCCCACTGGTCGAGGGTCCGCATCCCGCGCTCCTCCGGCGTGATCCGCCAGCGAGCCGCGACGAACCCCATGATCGCGACGATCACGAAGATGATGATGACGACGGTGAGCGCGACGCCGTTCACAGGTCGCGCGCCGGAGGCTGCTGCGGCGATCATTCGTCCACCTCCGGTCCCCTCACGGCGGCCCGGCGCCGCCGGTCCTCGCGACTGATCAGTCCGTAGCAGATCCAGAGCAGCCCGGCGTCGATCAGCACCCACAGCATCTGATACCAGTAGAAGAACGGGATGCCGGCCAGGGTCGGCTCGCTCCTCGCGTAGATCGGAACGATCAGGGGAACCACGATCGCGATCACGAGCAGGATGCCGGAGATCACGTAGGGCAGGGGGCGCGCCGGCCCCCGTGTCGGAACTTCAGGCGATGACATCAGTGTCCCTTCACCTCGAACCCGCCGTCCTCCCGCTGCCCGCTGGGCCACCGGGAGACCGGGGAAACCGGTCTATTGCCCGCAACGGTACACCGGTCTTTGCGTTGACGCAGGCGTTTGCCGCGCGCGTCTAGCGTGAGCGCTCCGGGTGTACCGAAGGAGATCGGGTGTCGAATCTCCTTCGAATGGCAGTACTGAAGGAGATTCGAACGGTTTCGGTTCGAATCTCCTTCAGTTGCGGGCGCAGGCGACGCAGCGGGGAATCTTCTGAGAAACAACTATTTGACCGGGCGGTCAATCAACTTATAATGGAGTCGACCCCCAGACCGGGAGCCAACTGACGAAGGGATGTTGGTTTCGATGAATAAGTGGACTCGCTGGCAGGACTGGGTGGCTGTCGCCGCCGGTCTCTACGCGGCACTGTCGACGCTCTGGACGCACCAGATGGGCGCATCCATGCCGATCATGATCGTCCTCGGTGTGCTGCTGATCGCATCGGGAGTGTGGAGCCTGGCGATGCCGGGACTCGTCGCGATGGAATGGATCCACGCCGTTCTCGGCGTCCTGCTCATCATCTCCCCCTGGGTGGGCGGCTATGCCACGGCGACGGGAGCCGCCTGGACATCGTGGATAACGGGTGTCGTCGCGCTGGTCGTCGGCCTCCTGGCCCTCCAGCCGGCAATGCACACGCATCACCCGCAGGCAACGCACTAGAACACCCCCAGCGCGAGGGGCCGGCCTCCGGCCCCTCGCCCCTATTCGAAGCGGCGGCAGCAGACCGTGGACACCGCAGTTGAAGCGCGCCCGCGCATCCTCGACGCAGCCGAAACCCTGTTCGCCGAACGTGGCTTCGACGCGACGGCGACCTCGGCCATCGCCACCGCAGCAGCAGTCCCCAAGGGGCTGCTGTTCTATTACTTCCCGTCGAAGAAGGACATCCTCGCCGCTCTGGTCGGCGAAAGGCTGGGGCCGGGCAAGATCGATCCCGACCCGCTCATCGAACCGGGCGAGCCCGTCCGGTCTCTGCTGAATCTGAGCCAGAAGCTCTTCCTGGTGCAGGCCGACTCCGACGTGATCCGCGTGATCGTGTGGCGCGAGCAGCACTCGCATCCGGAGGTCAAGGCCAAGCTGGCCGCCCACCGGCGTGCCCTGTACGCGACGATCGAGAAGGTGCTGGCCGGCAGCCTCCACATCCCGGTCGGCAGCAAGCGGCTCCGTGCCGCCGCGCTGGCGTGGGGAGCGATCGTCACGACTCCCCCGCTGACCGACGAGTCGGTCGATGGAGAGCCGCACGGACAGGTGGATGACCCCCTCGAGGATCTGACCACGCTGGCCGAGCTGCTGTGCGCCGGACTCCAGCACGGGTCGGACTGAAGGGCCCGCAACGTATGTCCGCGGTTCCTGCGACGATTCCACTGGACGCAGGGACGAACGGAGGCCGGCATGCGGGACGAGGCGACCGTACTGCACGCTGACCTCGACGCGTTCTACGCCTCGGTCGAGCAGCGCGACGCGCCCGCGCTGCGCGGCCGGCCGGTCATCGTCGGCGGTGGCGTGGTGCTGGCGGCGAGTTACGAGGCCAAGGCGCGCGGAGTGCGCACCGCGATGGGCGGCCGGCAGGCGCGCGACCTCTGCCCGGAGGCCGTCATCGTCCCGCCGCGCATGGACGCCTACTCCGCGGCGAGCAAGGAGGTGTTCGCGATCTTCCGGGATACGACCCCACTCGTCGAGGGACTGTCGATCGACGAAGCCTTTCTGGAGGTCGGAGGGCTCCGGCGCATCGCCGGCACGCCCGAGCAGATCGCCACACGACTGCGGCAGCGGGTTCGCGCCGAGGTCGGCCTCGCCATCTCGGTCGGGATCGCGCGGACCAAGTTCCTCGCCAAGGTCGCCAGCGCCGTGAGCAAACCGGACGGGCTGCTCCTGGTCGAACCCGACCGGGAACAGGATTTCCTCCTCCCCCTCCCGGTGGAACGGCTGTGGGGCGTCGGCGCAGTCACAGCGGAGAAGCTGCACCGGCTCGGTATCCGCACGGTCGGTCAGCTCGCCGAGCTCGAAGAGGCGACGACCGAGAGGCTGCTCGGCAGGGCGGCCGGCGCGCACCTGCACGCACTGGCCCGGCTGCGGGATCCGCGCCCGGTCGACACCACGAAGCGGCGCGGATCCATCGGCTCGCAGCGAGCGCTCGGCAGCCGCCCGCGCACGGCGGACGAACTCGACCTCATCCTGACCCAGATCGTCGATCGACTCGCTCGCCGGCTCCGGGATGGCGACCGCACCTGCCGCACGATCGTTCTCCGGCTCCGGTACGGCGACTTCGCCAAAGCCACCCGGTCGCGCACCCTCGGCTTCCCGTCAGACCGGACGTCGGCGCTGCTCGCCGTCGCCCGCACCCTCCTTGCCGCCGCTCAGCCCGAGATCGCCGAACGAGGCATCACCCTCATCGGCATCTCGCTGTCGCAGCTGGGACGCGCCGACAGCTTCCAGCCCGAGCTCCCGATCGACTGGGACGACGGCGCGCGACTGGACACCGTCCTCGACGCCGTTCGCGATCGCTTCGGTGCGACCTCGGTCGCTCGTGCAACGCAGCTCGGCCGCGATCCCGGCTGGTCGACGCCGCTCCTCCCCGAGCACCAATGACGCGCACATCTGGATGCGGAGGCTAACGCCCCTGACGCTTCTTGTACGGTTTCGGCTGCCCCTTCACCGCCGGGGCGCGTCCCTTGCCCTTCGAGGCTTTAGCTTTTCCGCCAGCGGGAACGACCGGCTTCTGGGCCGGAGCAGGGGCCGCAGCGATCTCGTCCCGGGCCGTGGCAAGAAAGAGGGCTCCGGCCGCGGTCAGCCGGGTTCCCGTCGAGCTTCGGTCGAAGAGGGGCGATCCCACTTCTTCTTCGAGCTTCGCGATCGACGAGTAGAGAGAAGCGAGAGGGATGTTCAGTGCATTCGCCGCACGCGGAAAGTGCAGTTCTTCGGCCACGGCGACGAACCGGACGAGCAGGGTGATGTTCACAATCGGTCCTCAAACGGGGATGAGCGGAGAGTGCTCCCCCGACGGGAGCTCGACTCGAATGCGGTCGCCGCGGCGGACGATTCCTCCAGCGACGACAACGGCCATGACTCCACCCTTTCGTTCGATCGAACCGTCCTCGGCCCGGCCGAGCACCTGGCGGAGCAGTCCCGGTTCGAAGCCGTTGATCTGTTCGCACGGGTTCCGCAATCCGGTCACCCGCACGCATGCGTCATCGCCGAGGTGCAGCAGCGTGTCGGTCGGCAGGCGAAGCAGATCGACTCCGCGAGTCGTCACGTTCTCGCCCAGCTGTCCCGGCGCGACCGGGAACCCTGCGTCGGCGACCTCGTCGAAAAGCTCCGCGTGCATCAGGTGCACCTGCCGCAGATTCGGCTGCGACGGGTCGCGGGCGACGCGGGACCGGTGCTGGACGGTCGTGCCAGCATGCGCGTCGCCTTCCACGCCCCACCCTTCGATGAGGACGACCTGGTCGACGACCGGCTTACTGAAGCGATGGTCGCCATCCCTGCTCACAGCGACGACGTAGGGCTGCTTTTCCTGATTCGCGCTCACGGTTAGAGTCTCTCGCGAAGCGACCCGCCGTGGAGGACATCGACAAGCGGAACATCCCGGCCGACATGATCCTCACGGGCAGACGCGGACGCTGCGTCCCTCGAAGGTGACGACGTCGCCGAGCTGCAGCTGCCGCCCGCGCCGCCGGTCGACCTCGCCGTTCACGGTCACTTCCCCGTCGACGATGGCCTCCTTGACGTC
>JBQCCO010000289.1:0-3370 GCA_051962155.1 Leifsonia sp.
CCCCGGACATGTCGGCCGGGCAGGTAGAAACGTTGTCCCCTGCCCGGACGAGGCTAAAGACCGCCGTTCTTCCCGATCGCCGAAGCAACCTGTTCATTCGCCTGCTTCGCGGCATCCTTCGGCGTGTCCGAACCGGAGACCACTCCGGTTACCGCAGTGAAGATGGCATTGCTCACCTTCGAATATTCGGGCGTGGAGGAGGGACGCGCGACGAGCTTGACGTTGCTGATGGTCTCGAGGACGGGGTTACTCTTTCGGACTTCCGCATCGTTCCGGACTGAATTCGTCACGGGCACAACACTGAACTGAGTGGCGAAGATCTTTTGAGCTTCCGTGCTCGTCAGCCACTTCGCGAAGGTCAGGGAGGCAGCAATGTTCTTGGAATGCGGGTTCACCATCAGGTCGTAACCTCCGATGGTGGAGTAGCCGGGCGCGTCCTGCCCCTCGAAAGTCGGCATCGGCGCAACGCCCACCTTGCCGACGACAGCAGATCCAGTTCCCTGCGCGGCTGCGTATGCGTAGGACCAACTGCGCTGGAAGAGAGCGTCCCCCGCGTTGAATACGTTGAGCGCCTCATTCTCATGGAACGTGGACTCTGCAGCCGGACTCACCCCGTCTTTGACGAGATCGCTGAGAAATGTCATCGCCTTAACTGTCGCTGGACCATCCAGCTCGGACTTGGCGCCAGAGCTGTTGAGCACTTTGCCGCCCGCGTCTGCCAGCAGTTCCGTGAACACACAAGTCGCGCCCTCGTAGTTGGCACCCTGGAAGACGTACCCATTCTTGACCTGCCCCGTCGCCTGAACCTTCTTCGAGTCCTCGACGAGCTCCTCCCAGGTCTTCGGCACCGAGAGATGGTTCGCTTCCAGGAGGTCCTTTCGGTAATAGAGCAATCCCTGGTCGGTGTAGAGAGGGATTCCGTATGACTCCCCCTTGTAGGAAGCACTGTCGACAAGGCCGTCAGCGAACTGGGACCAGTAGCTCTTCGGCAGATACTTGGACAAGGAGACCCCGAGTCCGTGCGCGGCGAATTGGGCGGGCCAAGTACCATCCGCCATGTAAAGGTCCGGGCCGCCACCACTTGAGATCTGCGAGGTCAGATTTGCCCGATTGGTGTCGCCGTTCGGAGTGGCTGCGACGACCTTGATGTGAATGTTCGGGTACCTCTTGTTGAAGGCATCGATCAATATCCCCTGCGGGTTGTCGACTCCATGCGTGATTGCGTTTGAGAACCAGGTGATGTCGCCTGTAGTGGGGTTTCCCGGCGCGGTCGTGGGCGTAGCGTTCTCGCTTGCGTCCTTCGTGCCGCTGCATCCGGCGATACCAACCACGACTGCAAGCGACGCAGCGATTGCGACGCCTGCTCTAACTCGTCTCCTGCCAAGAATGCCTAGGCGCAATCCGGTGATGCAATTCACTGTTCTACTCCTTCGTATGTGAACACTGGCGCCGTCGGCATCGCCGCCACGCCTAAAAAATCTGTCACTTAGCTGGCCTTGTGGGCTTTCTTTGCGTAACTGATACGCAATTCTGCGCAAATTTGCGGAGTACACAAAATCTGCTTGATGAGTACCGTAGCGCATGCGCGGAGTGCTGTCTACACGTCTCACTTGGGTACATCACGGCTTTGCGCGGTTACACAAATTTGCGTTTGTTGCGCGAGGCGGCCATTATTGGGAGTGTCGAATACTGGGGAAGGACCGGCGGGATGGCAAAAGGGGTCACGCTGCAACGAGTGGCGACCGCAGCCGGCGTCTCCGTGTCGACCGTTTCTCGGTATCTCAAGGGAGAGCTTGCGCTACGACAAGATACTGAAGCGCGCGTTCTTCGAGCCTTGCGCGAAGTGAACTATCGGCCAAAATCGGGCGCGCCACTGCCCACACTCCCGGAACACAGAACGCGCGTGATCGGCATCATCGTTCCCGAGGTTGGAAATCCATACTTCGGCGAGGCCGCGAATGAGATGATACGAGCCGCGAGGGCGGTCGGCTTTGCAGCTCTCATCGCCTCCGCCAGAGAATATTCCGGGCATATAGACGAATACATTGGTCTCTTTAACTCGCTCAGAATTGACGGACTCATCTGTATTGGCAATCTCGGTCACCACGAGGGCCTCATCCATACGATCGAACAGGGACCGCCAGTAGTCGTCGTGGCTGAAAACATTCCGGGTCTGCCACCAGTGGATACGGTCTTAGCCGATGACTATTCCGGCGGTTACCAAGCGACAGCGTCTCTTCTATCGCTCGGTCACCGCCGGGTGGCGTTCATCGGCGGACCGCCGCAGCTCGGGTCGGCCGCCGAGCGCGAGCGCGGGTGGCGAGATGCGCTCCAGCAGGCGGGAATCGACTCGCGAGAACAGATTTCAATGTCTGGCGCCTATACCGCTGACTTCGGAGCGGCTGCTCTCTCCCGTCTAGTAACCGTTGATGAACCTCCGACTGCTGTCTTTGCAGCTAGCGATGCCGTCGCCATGGGTGTCATGGGGGCTGCTGCAACCCTTGGCATAGAAGTCCCCCGAGATCTTTCGATCGTTGGGTTCGACGACGCTCCTGCTGCCGCCCTCACCATGCCGCGCTTGACGACGGTGAGAACGCCACTGCACCGGATGGCCGAGACAGCAATAGCGCTCCTGCTGGATCGAACTGCCAACCCCCGGACTCCGGCCCGCTCGGTTGTGACACCCGTCTCATTCGTCGCCGGCGGCTCGACGGCCAAGCCGTCACCGGCAGACGCCACGAGTCAGTAACGCGATCCGCCAACGGGACGCTCACGTCGGCGCAGATGGGACATCCCCACTCGTTGCATACTCGGATCCGGCCGAAGCGACGTCGATATGGCGTACCCGTCCTTCTGAGCCGCTCTCCAATCCGGCAGCCGATCATAGCGAGCTCCACCAGCTTCGTTCCCTCCACACGCTATTTGCAGACTCCACTCCCTGCGCTCCCTGCGCTTAGCAACCGCCCTCTCCGGACACTGCACTGCCTCCGCCCGCGCTCGATCTTTGTGCCGGAACCGCAAGAAGAACGATCAGGAGGCAGAGGCTATGGGCAAGGCCATCGCCGGAGCGCGCGGGACCGTAAAGCTGAGGCGAAGGCACTGCACGCGTCGATCCTGGTACAAGTCCAGCAGCTCGCCGACAGAGGTCAGCGGCGGGCGTTCCTGAAGTTCGCCCGCTCCTTCCACAGCTACAGCCTGAAAATCTGCTCTTGATCCTGTCGCGGGCACCGAACGCGACGATGGTCGCCCGGTACCGGCAATGGCAAGCCAAGGGGCCGCCAGGTGAGGAAGGGTGAGAAGTCGATCAAGATCTTCGGATATCGGGAGAAGAAGACCGAGTATCAAGACGACATCGACGAGGAAGCCGAGA
>JBQCCO010000290.1:0-5004 GCA_051962155.1 Leifsonia sp.
CGTCTATGACACCCCGGGCAACCTCAGCAAGGTGACCGCCGCGGACGGCGGTATTTGGAAATACACCTACGACTCCTCGCATCGCATCCTCACCGAGACCAAGCCAGCCGGCGGAGTGACAACCAACGTCTACAACAGCACTGGCCAGGTGACCTCCCAGACAGATCCGGTCGGCCGGGCGACCACGTTCGCGTATTCGGGTGCCGCGACGACGGTGACCCTGCCGGACGGATCCGTCACCAAATACACCTTCAACCAAGGTCAGCCCGCATCGATCACCACAGCAAGCGGCACGGCGCTGGCATCCACGACAAAGTACGCGTATGACACGGCCGGCAATCTTCTGTCTCAGGTCGATCCGCTCGGGCACACAACTGCCTATTCGTATGACGCTGCCGGAAACGCCTTGACCACCACGGATCCGCTGGGAAAGATTACGACCCGGACCTACGACGCGCTACGCGATGTGACCTCGGTGAAGGACCCGCTGAATCGCACAACTGCGATGACCTACAACGGCGCCGGCGACATGACCTCCGTCACCACCGCCGGAGCACACACCTCCACCTGGACGTTCAACGCGGATGGGACCATCGCGACCTCCATCGACCCACTCGGTAAGAGCTCCTCCTTCACCTACGATTCGGCTGGCCGTCCGTTGTGCGCGACCGATCCCGATTCACGGCAGACCTGCCAGGCGTATGACAGTCGCGGATTCACGACAAGCAAGACCGATGCCGCCGGTGAGGTCACCACTCTCACGTACGACAACGCGGGCCGGGTGTTGACGGTCACCGACCCGAACGCGAACACCACGACGAACACGTACGACGCTGATGGGAACCTGACCTCGACAAGGGACGCTGCGGGGCACACCTCGTCGGCTACATACGACGCGGCCGATCAGCGGACCTCGAGCACTGATGCGCGCGGCAAGGCGACTGGTTATACGTACACGACTCGTGGGGCAGTGGCAACGGTGACGGACCCGAATGGGCATGTCACGACGAATGCGTACGACTCACTGAACCGGCTGACCTCCACGACTGATGCCGGCACTCACGTGACCTCGTTGGGTTACGATCTCGCCGGTCACAAGACCTCGACCACGCTGCCATCTGGTGCGGTCACGTTGTCGACATATGACGCGGACGGCCGGACGGTTACCGCGACCGACGGCCGAGGTAAGGTCACCACCAACTCCTACGACGATGCCGGACAGCTCATCTCCAGGACGGACCCGCTGGGCCGAGTCACCTCGTACAGCTACACCGATGACGGCCAACTGCATGTCACGACCCTCCCGGACACCAGCACGGAGACCTCTACCTACAACGCGGATGGTGCGCACACGTCGTTCACGAACGCGGACGGTGACGTCACCAGCTACATTTACGACGATGCTGGCCTGCTGAGTTCCGAGACCCAGCCCGGGTCGATGACCACCAGTTACAGCTACGACACGGCTGGCCGCATCCACACGGTCACCACCCCGGATGGTGTCGTCGCCACCAGGAGCTACGACGACGGTGGCCGGCTGACGGGGGTCGACTACCCCGGCACTGCCGACGACGTCAGCTACACGTACTTCCCGGACGGCACTCGCCACACCATGACCGACGCCACCGGCACGACCACCTATGCGTATAACGCCGATGCGGCAATGACGTCTGTGCAGAATGGCAACGGCCAGAGCATCGGCTACGGCTACGACGACGCCTCGCAACTGACCTCGATCACCTACCCCGGCTCCAAGACCGTCAACTACGGATACGACAACGCCGGGAACATGACCTCAGTCACCGATTGGGCCTCCCATGCCACCACTCTCACCGTCACCGCGGACGGGCTGCTGAACACTCGCACCGACCCGTCCGGCGTCACCGAGACGCGGTCCTACAACGTGAACGACCAACTCACCGACGTCACCTCCGCCACGAGCTCGGCAACACTGTCCGACTACGGATACGGGTACGACGACGCCGGCCAACTGACCTCCTCAACCACGACGGACGCCCTGCACCCGACCGCGGCCACCAACAGCTGGGGCTACACGGCACTCGGGCAGCTCAGCACGACCGCACCCACGACCGGGTTCGCGACCAGTCCGGCCGGGAAGATCACCGCGACACCCACGGGCGACGCGTTCAGCTACAACAGCAAACAAGAACTCGCCTCGGCAACTAACACCGGCAACGGAACCAGCACCACCTACAGCTACGACGACAACGGATCGCGCACCAACTCCGTCACCACCTCCTCCAGCGCGCCAACAGCCAGCATCGACTACACCTACGACGCCAGCGGCAAGCTCGCCTCCGCCACAACCGGAACAACAACAGTGGACTACGCCAGCGACGGCACCGGACTGCGGCAATCCCGCACCGCCGGCGCTACCACCCAACACTTCGTCTGGGACCCCAACCACACGATCCCGCTGCTGCTGGACGACGGCACCCACAGCTACGTCTACGCCACCGGAACCACCCCGATCGCCCAAATCGACGACAACACCGGCGCCATCGAATACCTACACAACGACAACGTCGGATCCGTGCGCACCATCACAGACAACACGGGCGCGGTGGTCTCGACCACCGACTACAGCCCATACGGTGCCGTCACCGCCCACAGCGGAACCAGCAGCAGCGCATTCGGGTATGCATCTGCATGGACCGACCCCACCACCGGAACCGACTACCTCCGCGCCCGCGAATACGACCCGCAAACAGGACAATTCCTCCAAGTCGACCCCGCCGTCAACCAAACACGACAACCCTACGAATACGTCGCCGGCGACCCCCTCAGCGCTTCAGATCCAAATGGCCTCTGCGTCGGCATGGACAGCACACCACAAGACCGAGCATGCACCTACAACGACTTCTTCTGGGCCGGGCTCGGACCCTCCATTGCCGCGCAGGAGGCAAACAGGGATGCCGCCATCGGTTCCTTCCTAGTCGGAATCGGCGACGGCGCAACCGGCGGCGGCACCGCCACCGTGGCGCAGCTCTTGACCGGCTCCACCTGCACCGTCCGCCACGACCCCTTCTACTACGCTGGTGCAACTGTTGGGGTAATAGCAACGCTCGCTCTCCTATATAAGGAAGGACAGGCTTCTGAATCCGAGCAGACAAGTGTCGAGGGGACCGCATTACCAAGGCTCACAGGCACGATTGCTGAGTCGTTCGCCAATGGCAGCTACGTGACAAAGACCTTCAAAGCTGGAACGATCTTCTACCGCGCAGAGGGCACGAACCAAGGTCCTGGATCATTCTTTGGTCTCTCCAAACCGGCTACGGCCGCTGAGGCCGAGTCCATGTACAACATTGCCAAATGGAAAAACACTGCTGACGTCGTTACGACCTACAAGCTCACGAAAGATACAACCATGTACTTCGGCGATGTAGCCGGCGGCACCGGTCAGCAAGCACTGCTGCCTCGGGGCACCGACGGCAGCAACATTTTCAAGCAGATCGGGCAGGAGCCTCTGCAATGACACAAGGAACATTGACAGCAGTGCTGGCCGAGATTGTCGATCTCTTGCGGAAGTGTGGCCGACCCGACAGGGCAAGTTGGCTTGCGGAACGACTGACTGTCCTGCAACAGGACGGCACCACCGCTGACGTGGGTGACCGCGTCGCAGCTGAGCTTCATGGGGTCGTGCTCGGGATGGGCGGATTGATGGATATAACCCTTGAGCCTTCGGTGGAGTCCGAGCTGTCCCCGAGAGCTGCCCGGGAGAAATTGGACGAGCTCGCCGACAGGCTATACGACCTGACTCGCTAACCCAGCAGCACCGGGTTCAATCGGCCGCGTGCTGGTGTCATTTCGTCGCCTCGAAAATCTACTGATAACCCATCTTATGTCAGATTTCAGTTAGAATGCAGTAAGTGTAACGCCTACTATTCGTTACATGCAGGCCGTGAGTGACCTATCGTTGGACGAGCTGAGGATGCTTGCATCTGCGGCCGCCTCCGAGATCCGGCTACGCAAGAGCCCAACTCGGACCTGCAAACACTGCGCCAGCACATTCGCTGGCCGCCAAGACGCACTCTATTGCAGCGCACGCTGCCGCGTCGCCGCACACCGACAACGGAAGGACGCCCCAGTGGGCATCATCGGCATCGGGTACGAAGGCCACACCATCGAATCGTTCATCTCTCGGCTTCGCCTCAGGGACGTGCATACGCTTGTTGACGTTCGCCTCAATGCAATTTCACGCAAACGCGGGTTCGCCAAGAAGGCGCTGGCGGCTGCCCTTGACGAGGCTGGGATCGCCTATCTGCACCGTCCGGCACTTGGCAACGAACGAGACAACCGCGATGGGTACGCTGAGCTGACCAGCGAAAGGGCGGCAGACGCACGCGATCGATACCGCGAAACCCTGAATTCGGAGGCAGCGATCGCAGATCTCGACGAATTGGCTGCGCTTGCGCGGAACCATCTCGTCGCGGTGCTCTGCTTTGAAGCAGACGAGCGCCATTGTCACCGAGAACAGGTAATTGAAGCAGCTCAAAAACTCATTGAACTCGACTCGGTGAGCACCTAAAACAACTCGGGCGTTGACAACACGGTGTCCCTGACGCGCGGCCAATAAACACCCAATACGCTGAACTTGGCCCGACGAGCAGCAAGCTCAAAATTGCCCATGTAAAAGCCTGCCGCTCGATCAGGCGCGAACATCACCTCGAAGAAGTTGTGCACCACCGCATGCTTGAGCTCCTGATCGCTGCGATAGCGGTTCTGCAACGCTGTCAGTTCCCAATCCAGGATCCGATTCTTGTGGCCCTTGCACGACGAGTGTTCGCATCGGTACCAGTATTGGACCTTGAACCTCGGTGCCTTCAATATGGCCGGAACCGACCCATTCATCGGAATCAAAGCCGATTCCTCACGGTCGATTCTAGCTTGAATTTTGGGTAGATGATAGGGTGTACAGGGATCATGTGGCTCGAAATTCAGCCGGTCCACGTCTCGTGGATACACCAGGCCGAGCGAAGGAGC
>JBQCCO010000291.1:0-36115 GCA_051962155.1 Leifsonia sp.
GAAGTACCGCCCGTTCCACGAGCAGATCCGCGTCGAGCTGCCGGACCGCACGTGGCCCGACAAGCGGATCGAGACGGCACCGCGCTGGTGTGCGGTCGATCTCCGCGATGGCAACCAGGCGCTCATCGACCCGATGAGCCCCGAGCGCAAGCGCATCATGTTCGACCTGCTGGTGCGCCGGGGTTCCAAGGAGATCGAGGTCGCCTTCCCCAGCGCAAGCCAGACAGACTTCGACTTCGTGCGCAGCCTGATCGAGACCGGAGCGATCCCCGACGACGTCACGATCCAGGTGCTGACGCAGGCTCGCGACCATCTCATCGAGCGCACCTACGAGGCGATCAAGGGCGCCAAGCAGGCCATCGTGCACCTCTACAACTCCACGAGCATCCTGCAGCGGGAGGTCGTCTTCCGCACCGATCAGCAGGGCATCGTCGACATCGCACTGAGCGGCGCACGCCTGTGCCGCCAGTTCGAGTCCCTGGTGCCGGGTACGGCGATCTACTACGAGTACTCGCCCGAGAGCTACACCGGCACCGAGCTGGAGTTCGCGGCCGAGATCTGCAACCAGGTGCTGGAGGTGTTCGAGCCGACGCCGGAGCGCAAGGTCATCATCAACCTGCCCGCGACCGTCGAGATGGCGACGCCCAACGTCTACGCCGACTCCATCGAGTGGATGTCGCGGCACCTCAACCACCGTGAGAACGTCATCCTGTCGCTGCACCCGCACAACGACCGCGGAACGGCCGTCGCCGCCGCCGAGCTCGGCTACATGGCCGGAGCCGACCGGATCGAGGGCTGCCTGTTCGGCAACGGCGAGCGCACCGGCAACGTCGACCTGGTCACCCTGGGCGTGAACCTGTTCACGCAGGGGATCGACCCGCAGATCGACTTCAGCGACATCGATCAGATCAAGCGCACGGTGGAGCACTGCAACCAGCTGCCCGTCGGCGAGCGCAGCCCCTGGGGCGGAGACCTGGTGTTCACGGCGTTCAGCGGATCGCACCAGGACGCCATCAAGAAGGGCTTCGAGTCGATGGAGGCGCGTGCTGCCGAGCAGGGCGTGTCGGTCGACGACCTGGTCTGGGCGGTGCCCTACCTGCCGGTCGACCCGAAGGACCTGGGCCGCAGCTACGAGGCGGTCATCCGCGTCAACTCGCAGTCGGGCAAGGGCGGCGTCGCCTACCTGCTGAAGACCGACCACGCGCTGGATCTGCCGCGCAAGCTGCAGATCGAGTTCTCCGGGGTCGTCCAGGCGAAGACGGATGCCGAGGGCGGCGAGGTCACCAGCGACCAGATCTGGGAGATCTTCCAGGACGAGTACCTGCCCGCTCCGACCTCCGACCCCGAGGCGAAGTGGGGCCGGTTCGAGCTGGGCAGCACGTCGACCACGAACGAGACGGGCGACCACGTGGTCCTCACCGTTACGCTGCGGGACGGCGACACCGTCTCCAAGGCCACCGGAGAGGGCAACGGTCCGATCGCCGCGCTCTTCGACGTCCTGAAGCAGCACGGCGTCGACGCGCACCTGTACGACTACTCGCAGCACACGCTGTCGGCAAGCGAGTCGGCGCTGGCCGCCGCCTATGTCGAACTGGATGTGGACGGCCAGCGCCGCTGGGGTGTCGGCATCGACGCGGACACCACGACGGCGTCGTTCAAGGCGGTCGTCTCCGCGGTGAACCGCGCCGTGCGCGCTGCGGCCGGCCGTTCGGCCGACCAGCTGGTCAGCGCCTGAGTCCTGACGCCCGCCCTCCCGGTCTCGCGTCTCCCGACTCGCGTCACGCGTAGCGAACGGAGGCGATCGTGTCCCGAACAGACATGATCGCCTCCGTTCCCCGCGTTTCCGCGTCATTCGGGACGGAAGTCCTCCGTTTCCGACGGCCCTACTCGCCCTTGTCGATGCGATAGCGGGGGAGCGTGCCGGTGTCCGTGCGGTCGGCGGTGCGTTCCGCAGCGCTCTCCGCGGTCCGGTGCGGCGCGCGGATGAGGCGAGGCCAGCGCGGACGCGGGATGCGTCCCAGCTCCCGCTGCTCCGGCAGGCTCCAGCCGAAGCGCACGGCGAGCAGGCGGATCACCAGGGTCACCAGGACGCAGACGATCGCCGCTGCGGTCAGCGGCGCGCCGAAGTCGATCATCACGACGAGGACGATGGTGCCCGCGCCGGCCGCGACGGCGTACAGCGAGCCGACGTGCATGAGCGCGATCGGCAGGTTGAGCAGCATGTCCCGCAGGATGGATCCGCCCACCGCGGAGACCACCCCGACGAACACCGCGGGCACCTCCGGCAGGCCGAGGGCCAGCGCCTTGCTCGCGCCGATCGCGCCGAAGAGGCCGATCGTGAGCGCATCCAGGAGGGTGATCAGCGGATCCAGCCGCCGGAACAGCCGGATCAGCAGCATCCCGAGCAGCGCAGCCACGACGGTGATCGGCAGGTACCAGTTGGACTGGAGCGCCAGCGGCGTGACGTTCAGCAGCAGGTCTCGGAGGAGGCCGCCGCCGACGCCCGTGGCCACCCCGATGATCGCGACGCCGAGCAGATCGAGCCGGCGGTCGCGGAATCCCGCCGCGAACATCGCACCCTGGAGGCTGCCGACTCCGACGGCGATCAGGTCGCCCCACAGCGGGATCGACAGGGCGCCGATGGCGAGGGCGGGGGTGCTCATCTGTCATATCTATCATGCGCGGTGGAGCCGACTCGGCTTCTCGCGATCTGCTGGTCCCAACACGCCGCAGCGCCCGCACGCCATACGGCATGTCGGGACCGGTGGTTTCATGCGGCCGCCCGCGCGCCGGACCACCGCCTCCGCCGTACTGTCAGCCCGCCGCGCGATACTGGAGTGTGCCTGTCTACCGTGATGAAGCCGTCGTGCTCCGCACCCACAAGCTGGGGGAAGCCGACCGCATCGTCACGATGCTGAGCCGTCAGCACGGCAAGATCCGGGCGGTCGCGAAGGGTGTGCGACGCACCGCATCCCGGTTCGGGTCGCGGCTGGAGCCGTTCATGGTCGCCGACGTGCAGCTCTACGAGGGGCGCAGTCTCGACATCGTCACGCAGGCCGAGACGCTGGGCGCCTACGGAGCGCTCATCGCGGACGACTACGCCAGCTACACGGCAGCGAACGCCATGGTGGAGGCCGCCGACCGGCTGACCGACGCCGAAGCATCCCTCCAGCAGTACCTCCTGCTCGTGGGTGCACTGCGCTCCCTCTCGCGCCGGGAGCACGGTGCCGGCCTCACGCTCGACTCCTACCTCCTGAGGGCGCTGTCGCTCGCCGGCTGGGCTCCGAGCTTCCAGGACTGCTCCCGCTGCGGCGCGCCCGGTCCGCACACGGCGGTGGTCGTCCAGCTGGGCGGCGTGGTGTGCGACAACTGTGCGCCCCCGGGCGCGCCCAAGGTGGATGCTCCCACCATCGCGCTTCTCGGCGCGCTGCTGTCCGGCGACTGGGAGGCGGCGGACGCGGCATCCGACACCACCCGCAGCCGCGCCAACGGAGTGGTCGCCGCGTACACCCAGTGGCATCTGGAACGCGGGCTGCGCTCTTTGCAGCACATCCCGCCGGAGCGGAACGAACAGCGCGGCGCGCCGTCGCAGCGAGAGCACGACGACACGCGCGAACGGGACGACCAGCGCGAGCACGACACGCACGACCAGAAGGCGAGTGGATGAGTCCGAAGCCCTACACGCACAAGGATGCGGTGGAGTACCGCCCGCTCGACTGGACCGGCGTCCATCCACCCGCATTCCCGGCGGGCGGCGTTCCCTCGCACGTGGCGATCGTGATGGACGGGAACGGCCGGTGGGCGAACCGTCGCGGCCTCACCCGGATCGAGGGACACCGTGCAGGGGAGGCGTCGCTTCTGGATGTGGTGGCCGGCGCCATCCAGGCCGGCATCAAGCACCTGAGCGTGTACGCGTTCTCCACCGAGAACTGGAAGCGGTCGCCCGACGAGGTCCGCTTCCTGATGGGCTTCAACCGGGAGGTGCTGCACCGGCGCCGCGATCAGCTCAACGAGTGGGGAGTGCGGGTGCGCTGGGCCGGACGACGACCCCGGCTCTGGTCGTCGGTCATCAAGGAGCTGCAGTACGCCGAGCAGCTGACGGCCGGGAACGACGTCCTCACCCTGACGATGTGCGTGAACTACGGCGGTCGCACCGAAGTGGCCGACGCGGTGCGGGCGATCGCCGAGGAGGTGGCCGCAGGCAGGCTGAGGCCGTCCGCGGTGAGTGAGAAGACCATCCAGCGCCACCTCTACCTCCCGGACATGCCGGATGTGGACCTCTTCGTCCGAAGCTCGGGCGAACAACGGACCAGCAACTTCCTTCTCTGGCAGAGCGCCTACGCCGAGATGGTGTTCCTCGACACGCTGTGGCCCGACTTCAGCAGGACGGACCTCTGGGAGGCGGTGGACCTCTACCTGCGCCGCAATCGCCGGTTCGGGGGTGCAGTGGATGCGCCCGTCGCGGAATAGTCGGACCGCTGCAGGATGTTGCGCCTGACGTGAGCGAACCCATCAAGATCGACATCTGGTCCGACATCGCGTGCCCGTGGTGCTACATCGGAAAGCGCCGCTTCGAGAGCGGAAGCGCCCTTTTCGCCTCGGCGGGCGACGACCGCTCTGTGGAGGTCGAGTACCACTCGTTCGAGCTCTCGCCCGACACCCCGGTCGACTTCGAGGGAAGCGAGGTCGACTTCCTCGCGGGCCACAAGGGCCTGCCGGCGTCGCAGGTCGAGCAGATGCTCGAGCGCGTCACCGGAATCGCCTCGTCCGTCGGACTGGACTACGACTTCGACAGCCTGAAACACACCAACACCGTGAAGGCGCACGAACTGCTGCACTTCGCGAAGGCGCGTGGTGCGCAGCTGGAGCTGGCGGAGCGCCTGTTCCGCGCGTACTTCATCGAGGGACGTCACGTTGGCCGCATCGCCGACCTGGCGGACCTGGCCGCGGAGGTAGGACTGGACCGCGCCGAGGCGCTGGCGGCCCTCGAATCCGGGCAGTATCTGGCGGACGTACGCGCCGACCAGGCCACTGCGACCGAGTACGGCATCAACGGCGTCCCCTTCTTCGTGATCGACGGCCGGTACGGCGTCTCCGGTGCGCAGGACGCGCAGGCCTTCGCGCAGGTCCTCGAGCAGGTCTGGTCCGAGCGCGCCGCGGTGACCGCGTGACGCCCGCCGTGCCGGCGACGCCGGCTGCGCCCGCCGCTGGGGCGCCTCCGGCGCCCCAGCCGGCCCCGCGTCTGCCGCTCGTCCCACTCGGCGCCGCCGGCGCCGTCTGCGACGGCGACACCTGCACCCTCCCGTAACTATTGGTCCCAACACGCCGTGTCAGCGCCGAGCGTTACGGCATGTTGGGACCATTCGTTTTCAGAGCCTGCCGGATACGTGCAAGCGCCTCGTTCGCCCCGTCACGCATGTGCATCTTGCTGATGCGGACGACCGTCCACCCGAGAGATTCGATCCGATACACACGATCGATGTCCGTCTGATATTGCACTGCGTCCGTACGGTGATGGTCCCCGTCGTACTCGACGACCAGCCGCGCCGCGGGAAACACGAGATCACCCGAGGCGACGATCCTCCGGGAGCCGTCGGCGATGGGGTGGTTCACCTGAGGCTCAGGCAGGCCGGCGCGCACGACGGCCAGGCGGAGCACCGTCTCCATCGGCGAATCTGTCCGAGCCCGCACCAACCGGATCGCTTCGCGGATCCTACGGGCGCCTGGTCGAGCGGAGATCTCACAGGCCGCCTGAATCAGCTCGGACACTTCGCAAAACGGATCTATCCGACGCACCAGGGCATCGCCGACGATGACCAGTTCATCCAGTGTCAGGAGAGACGCGAGTTGGCACCATACCTCCGCGGGCTCTGGCACCCGCATCCCGCGAACCAGTCGCACTGATGGGCGGCTCGAAAGCGCGTGTCCACGCACACCCCGACCTTTCGGCGCTCGAACAGGCAGCACTGCCGAGACATGAAGCCGATCGTTCTCCGGGTGACTTCGTGGCAAGGGGAGACCGTAAATCCATGCAGCGGTGGTGTGGCTGAAGAAACAGCCCGGAGTCATCACTGTCCGGTACGCGGCGCAGCGTGCAAGCAGATCGGCTCCGCTGGACGCGTGCATCAGCCGGGCGCCGTGAAATGGCGCATCGAGGTCTGTGCGGCGAAGACGCTGTACCGGCACCCCGGCCTGCACCGCGACGCGGACGGAGAACGCGGGAGATCGGAGGATCGATGGGAGCGGTCCCGGCTGCTTCATGACGCCACTCTGCATCATCCAGCGCGCGAGCGTCGTGCGTTCTCCACGGGCGGGAAACTACTGGTCCCAACACGCCGTAAGCCGCTGTGCCTTTACGGCATGTTGGGACCAGTGGATGGGCTACTCGGGGTCGGTGATGTCGGCGACGGTGGCGCCGAAGGCGCGGATGAGGTCGTCCGCGTCGACGAAGAGGGAGTAGCCGTGTTCGCCTGCACCCATCGAGACCGTCCGGCCCGGGATGGTCGCGTCGGCGACGACCGGCCACGCGGTGGTGCTTCCGAACGGCGTGATCGTGCCGCGTTCGTAGCCGGTCGCCGCGAGCGCGACCGAGGCGTCCGGCAGCTGCAGCTTGTTCACCTGGAGCACGGAGCGCAGCTTCGGCCAGGCGATCTTGCGTCCGCCGGGCACGAGCGCAAAGAGGAAGGTGTCGTCGCTGCGCTTCACGACCAGGGTCTTCACGATGTCGGAGGGCTGGATGCCGAGCAGCTCCGCCGCCTCGGCGAGGCTCCGGGCGGCCGGCCGTTCGATGATCCGGATGTCGACACCGCGAGCTGCCGCATCGGCCAGCACACGCTCCCGACCGGTGTCCACAGCTTCGACGCTGGGGGAGTCTTCCACAGATTCCGGGCTCTCGGTCATAGCTCAGCACGCCTTCTGGGAGAATCGAGTGAGATGTCTACCACTGCAACGATAAGCCACGCGCCCCAGCTGACCATCGGTCCGCTGCGGCTCGACGTGCCTGTGGTCCTCGCTCCGATGGCCGGGATCACCAACACGGCGTTCCGCCGGCTGTGCCGGGAGTTCGGCGCCGGGCTCTACGTCAGCGAGATGATCACGTCCCGAGCGCTGGTCGAGCGGACGCCCGAGTCGCTGCGGCTCATCACGCACCACGAGTCGGAGACGCCGCGCTCCATCCAGCTGTACGGGGTCGATCCGAAGACCGTCCGCGAAGCCGTCACGATGCTGGTGGCAGAGGATCGCGCCGACCACATCGACCTCAACTTCGGCTGTCCCGTGCCGAAGGTCACGCGCAAGGGCGGCGGGGCCGCGCTGCCGTGGAAGCTGGGGCTGTTCCGCGAGATCGTCGAAGGCGCCGTGGATGCGGCGGGCGACATCCCGCTGACCATCAAGATGCGTAAAGGCATCGACAGCGACCATCTCACCTACCTCGAGGCCGGCCGCATCGCCGAGGGCGCGGGTGTCGCCTCCGTGGCTCTGCACGCCCGGACGGCTGCCGAGTTCTACTCGGGGCAGGCGGATTGGTCGGCGATCGCCAAGCTCAAAGAGACCGTGACCTCGACACCGGTACTGGGCAACGGCGACATCTGGTCGGCCGCCGACGCTCTCCGGATGGTCGACGAGACCGGGTGCGACGGCGTGGTCGTCGGCCGGGGCTGCCTCGGCCGCCCCAGGCTGTTCGGAGACCTGGCCGCGGCATTCCGCGCACGCGCGGGCGAGCTCAGCGCTTCGGAGGCGGAGGCGGCGCAGGCCCGACCGACACTCGGCCAGGTCGCGCAGGCGTTCCGTCGTCATGCGGAACTGCTGGCGGAGTTCTTCGAGAGCGAGGAGCGCGGCTGCCGCGACATCCGCAAGCACGTCGCGTGGTACTTCAAGGGCTACCCGGTCGGCGGCGACCTGCGTGCAAGCCTCGCCACCGTCGACACGCTGGAGCATATGGACGAGCTGCTCGCGACCCTCGACGCCGATCAGGAGTACCCAGGCGAGGCCGCAGAGGGCCAGCGCGGTCGCGCCGGGTCGCCGAAGCGCCCCGCACTGCCCGATGGATGGCTCGCGAGCCGCGATCTCGATGGTGCTGCGCGCGCAGAGGTCGCCGACGCGGAGGTGCACAACAGTGGTGGATGAACTGGCGGCACCGCGCTCCGGCGCACGATCGCGCGACGAGTTCCCTGAGGGCGCACCCGGTTACACCGAGCACGACCGCGAACGGTGGATGCCGGAGCAGCACTCCAGCCGCCGGAGCGACTTCGCGCGCGACCGCGCGCGCCTGCTGCACTCCAGCGCGCTCCGCCGGCTCGCCGCGAAGACGCAGGTGCTCAGCCCGACGGCCGGCCTCGACTTCGCACGCAACCGCCTGACCCACTCGCTGGAGGTGGCGCAGGTCGGCCGCGAGCTTGCGAACAGCCTGGGACTGGACCCCGACATCGTCGACACCGCCTGCCTCGCGCACGACATCGGGCACCCTCCCTTCGGCCACAACGGCGAACGGGCGCTCAACGCGTGGGCGGCGGAGATCGGCGGCTTCGAGGGCAACGCGCAGACGCTCCGACTGCTCAGCCGGCTGGAGCCGAAGGTCTTCGGCAACGACGGGCGCCCCTACGGCCTCAATCTCACCCGGGCGAGCCTCGACGCCAGCTGCAAGTATCCGTGGCCCGCATCCTCGTCGGTCGCCGATCCGAGCGGGCGTGCCAAGTTCGGGTTCTACGCCGACGACCGCGCCGTCTTCGAGTGGATGCGCGCCGGCGCACCCGAGCGCCAGCGCTGCATCGAGGCCCAGGTGATGGACCTCTCCGACGACATCGCCTACTCCGTGCACGACTTCGAGGACGCGGTGGTCAACGGCTACATCGACGTGGCGGCCCTCGGCAGCCGGGTCGACCACGAGGACCTCGTCCAGTCGATGCACGAGTGGATCGGCGGCGAGGTCACCCACCACGAGCTCATCGAGGCGTTCGACCGGCTCGACAGCATGGACATCTGGCTCGACGGGTGGGACGGCTCGCGCCGGTCCCAGGCGCGGCTGAAGAACCTCACGAGCCAGCTGATCGGACGGTTCGCGCACGCGGCCGTGCACGCGACGAAGGAGTCCGCCGGGCGCACCGATCTCATCCGCTTCGGCGCCGACGTCGTGGTGCCGCCGGGCATCCAGGCAGAGATCGCCGTGCTCAAGGGCATCGTGGCGACATTCGTGATGTCGCGGAACACGCGGCAGCCGATCTACGCCCAGCAGCGGCAGATCCTCACCACCCTCGCCGACCTGCTCTACCAGCGGGGGCCGGCGGAGCTCGACCCGGGATTCGCCGAGGACTGGCGAGCGGCATCCACCGACGACGAGCGCAGGCGCGTCGTGGCCGACCAGGTCGCCAGCCTCACCGACCAGTCCGCGCTGAGCTGGTACGAGCGGCTCGTCCAGCATTGAGCGACACGAAACGGGGATGCGCACGGCCGGGGTTGAATACCGCCGCCCTGTGCAGAATGCTTGGGGTCAGGCCTTCAGGAGGAAACGAATGAGCACCGCAGAACCACCGTCGGACGGCGGAAGCCCCGCAGAGGGCGAACCGTCGGGCGCGGCACCGGCCGAGCCGGCTCCGCCAACGACGGCCGGGGCACAGGCGGCCGGTGCAACGTCGGGAGCCGGGAAGTCGGCAGCCGCGAAGTCGGCAGCCGCGAAGTCGGGAGCCGGGAAGTCGGCAGCCGCGAAGTCGGTTGGGGCACAGTCGGCAGCTGCGAAGTCCGCTGCGGCAAAGTCGGCAGCTGCGAAGTCCGCTGCGGCAAAGTCCGCAGCGAAGCCCACCGCCGCACAGGCGCCCGCCGCCCGTTCCCGCCGAACGACCGCCAAGCCTGCCCCGATCGCGCCCGAGGGGGAAGCCCCGGACATCATGGATGCGGCGCTCTCCGCGCGCGAACCACTCGCGCGGCGGAGCACCCCGCCCGGATCGGCACCCGCACCGGCTCGTGCCGTCCGCGCGAAGGGGGCGGTCACCGAGCGCGACACTTCGTCCTCGCCCGCAGAGCCGCTGACGGAGGGCACCGCCGATTCCTCGTCGAAGACCTCAGCAGATACCGCACCCACCAAGCGACTGCCGGCCGCTGGGGAGCTCGCTGACGGCGCCGTGCCCGATTCGCCTGACGCGGCCCTCGATCGGGCAGGATCGGTCACCCGACCCGCAGCGCCCGCCGCGCCCGCAGCCGCCACATCCGACACCACCGGGGAGACCACTGTGGACACCACGAAGGCCGACGAACCCGACGAAGCAGAGGCAGCCACGGTGCCCATCGCCGCCGCCGAAGAATCCCCGGCCGCCGAGACCCCGGCCGGCGCCGGGACAGCGATCACAGAGGGAGCAGCCGCAGATCCGGCCACCGGCGCGGTCGCGGGGGGCACCGCCGCTGAATCGCCCGGACCGCACCAGGTGCCCTACGGCCGGACGGTGACCGACCTCGCCGACCGGCTCGACGATTCGCGCTTCTTCTCCTCGCTGTTCGACTTCACCTTCACCAACTACGTCACGCGCAAGCTCGCGGGCCCGGTGTACGTCGTGGGACTCGTCCTGATCGCGCTGGGGGTCATCGTCGGCTTCGCCAACGCGCTGACGTCCGCGATCGCCACCCATGCGCCGATCGGCGCGTTCGTGTTCCTCTTCGGCGTCCTCATCACGCTGGTCGGCGCGATGCTGGCCGTCCTCCTCCTGCGTGTCGGGATCGAAGTGTTCTGCGCCATCATCGAGATCGCGCAGAACACCCGCCGGAGGCGGCCGCCCGGAGAGTGAAGGGGAGCACCGGGGGAGTGAGGCCGAGTATCGGAGTGAGCTGCACACCCGCTGTCCACAGGCAACCTCCGGCGAGCGCCTCATCCACAGGTTCCGGCGGCCGCCGTTGAGGGTCGGTGCGGCTCACTAGAATCGAGAGCCTGGCCGGCCGGATTCGACAAAGCGACATCGAAGAGGTCAAAGCCCGCACGAACATCGGCGACGTCATCGGCGACTACGTCAGCCTGAAGACCGGCGGCGTCGGCGCACTCAAGGGTCTGTGCCCTTTCCACGACGAGAAGAGCCCGAGTTTCTACGTGCGTCCGGGCGTCGGCCGCTACCACTGCTTCGGCTGCGGCGAGGGCGGAGACGTCTACGAGTTCCTGCTGAAGATGGACCACGTCTCGTTCACGGATGCGGTCGAGCGCCTGGCCGCGCGGATCGGGTACCAGCTCCACTACGAGGAGGGCGGCGGAGGCCCATCGGAGAGCTCGGGCAACAGGGCGCGGATCCTCGCGGCGAACGCGGCGGCGGAGGAGTTCTTCCGCGATCGGTTGTCCGCGCCGGACGCAGACCCGGGCCGTCGCTTCCTCGGCGAGCGCGGATTCGACTCCGCCTCGGCGGCGCACTTCGGTGTCGGCTTCGCCCCGAAGAGCTGGGATGAGCTCACCAAGCACCTGCGCGGCAAGGGGTACACCCAGGACGAGCTGCTCGCTGCGGGCCTCGTCACACAGGGCGACCGCGGTGTCTACGACCGGTTCCGCGGGCGACTGATCTGGCCGATCCGAGACGTCACAGGTCAGACCATCGGTTTCGGGGCGCGACGCCTGCTCGAGGACGACAAGGGCCCGAAGTACCTCAATACGCCCGAGACCGCCGTGTACAAGAAGGCGCAGGTGCTCTACGGGCTCGACCTCGCCAAGCGCGACATCTCCCAGAAGGACCAGGTCGTCGTCGTCGAGGGCTACACGGACGTCATGGCCTGCCATCTGGCCGGCATCACCACCGCGGTCGCGACGTGCGGCACCTCCTTCGGTGTCGACCACATCAAGGTGATTCGCCGGGTGATGGGCGATGACAACAGCCAGGGCTCCGTGATCTTCACCTTCGACCCGGATGCGGCCGGGCAGAAGGCGGCCACCCGCGCGTTCAACGAGGAGCAGCGGTTCTCCGCCCAGACGTACGTCGCGGTCGGTCCCGACGGTCTCGACCCGTGCGACCTGCGGTTGACCAAGGGCGACGACGCGGTGCGCCGGATGATCGATGCCCGCAAGCCGATGTACGAGTTCATGATCCGCCAGGTGGTCGAGGGTTTCGATCTCGACTCGGTGGAGGGCCGCGCGGCGGCGGTGCGCGCCGGTGCCCCGATCGTGGCGAACATCCGCGACCCCGCAGCGCAGAACGGCTACACGCGCGAGCTGGCGCGGCTCTCCGGGGCCGAGCTGCAGGATGCGACCCGGGCCGTGCGGGCAGCGCAGCACAGCACCGGTTCGCAGCGCGGCTCGGGTCCGGTGGAGGGGCGGAGCGCTGGCCCGGCAGGGCAGCGCAACTCCGGCGCAGGCGACCAGCGGAGCTCCGCAGGGGCCGCCACCCGGGACGACGGCCGCGGGCGACCGAACTCCGGCGGCCTCCAGCCCGGTGACCGCCCGCAACCGCTCCCGCAGGCCGACCTCACCGACCCCACCCAGCGGACCGAGCGCGAGAGCCTCATGGTCCTCCTGCAGCTGCCGGGCGAGGTCGGAGCCGATCGTGCCGCGCGTGCCGTGCAGGTGCCGTTCACGAATCCGACGCATGCCGTGGTGCGCGACGCGATCGCCAGCCGGCTCGACACGATGAACCAGCCCGGCTGGGTGGACCGCATCGTGGCCGAGGTGCCGCAGGCGTACGCTCCGACCGTCAACGCCCTCGCCGTGGCGGCGCTGCCCCAGGAGGGTGAGCCGGGCCGGTATGCCCGCTCCATCGTCGACGGCCTCATCGACCGCGACCTTCTTCGCGAGAAGGCCGAGCTGACCTCGCGCCTCGGCCGCACCGAGGATCCGGAGCTCCGCCGTCAGATCTCTCTCGCCATGGTCGCGATCGAGTCCGAGCGACGCCGCTTGCGCGGCGAGTGAACCGTCCGACGGCCGGATTCCACCGATAGCGCAAACTCGCCGTCCGACCGCTGATTTCGCACTTCAATGCGCGAATGAGCAACGATTTGTTGCGCGCGGGTAACGGATGAGGGACGGTTTCGCTCCCGAATGCGCGCTGGGGCGCCATTCCGTGCTAGGAAAGTTGTCACGCGGATGGCGATCGCGCACGCGTGCTCGACGGCCCCGCATCCCACACCAGGAAGAGGTAATCGGATATGACATCCGCACACTACGGCGGCCGGCGCCTGCTCGCCGTCTCCGCCGCCTTCGCGGCCGCGGCGCTGGTCCTCGCCGGCTGCTCGGGAAGCAACAACGGCTCCGGCGGGGGCAGCGCCCTCACCGTCGGCACGACGGACAAGATCACCTCGATCGACCCTGCCGGCTCCTACGACAACGGTTCGTTCGCCGTGATGAACCAGGTGTACCCGTTCCTCTTGAACACGCCGTACGGCAGCCCCGACGTCAAGCCGGACATCGCCGAGAGCGCCAGCTTCACGAGCCCGACCGAGTACACGGTCAAACTCAAGCCCGGCCTCAAGTTCGCCAACGGTCACGACCTCACCTCCTCGGATGTGAAGTTCACCTTCGACCGCCAGCTCAAGATCAACGACCCCAACGGCCCCGCGTCGCTGCTCGCGAATCTCGACAGCGTGTCCACGCCGAACAAGACGACCGTCGTGTTCAAGCTGAAGGTCCCGAACGACCAGACCTTCCCGCAGGTGCTCTCCAGCCCCGCCGGTCCCATCGTGGACGAGCAGGTCTTCTCCGCGGACAAGGTCACGCCGGACAACACCATCGTGAAGGGCCACGCGTTCGCCGGCCAGTACGACATCACGTCCTACGACTTCAACAACCTGATCGCCTACAAGGCGTACGACGGCTACCAGGGCCTTCTCGGCAAGCCGGCGACACCGAAGATCAACGTGAAGTACTACGCCCAGGCTTCGAACCTGAAGCTGGACATCCAGAAGGGCGCGATCGACGTCGCCTGGCGTCAGCTGTCGGCCACCGACATCGAGAATCTGCAGACCAACAAGAACGTCAAGGTCGTCAAGGGACCGGGTGGCGAGATCCGCTACATCGTGTTCAACTTCAACACCCAGCCGTTCGGTTCCAAGACCCCCGACGCCGACCCCAAGAAGGCCCTTGCCGTTCGTCAGGCGGCGGCGGACCTGGTCGACCGCGCGGCGATCGCCAAGCAGGTCTACAAGGACACTTACACCCCGCTGTACTCGTTCGTGCCGAACGGCCTCACCGGCGCCACCACGGTGCTGAAGGACCTGTACGGCGACGGGAACGGCGGACCGAGCCTCGACAAGGCGAAGGCTGCCCTGCAGGCTGCCGGAGTGACCACCCCGGTCTCGCTCAACCTGCAGTACAACCCGGACCACTATGGCCCGTCCTCCGGTGACGAGTACGCCCAGGTGAAGTCGCAACTGGAGACCGGCGGCCTGTTCAAGGTGAACCTGCAGTCGACCGAGTGGGTGCAGTACTCCAAGGACCGCACGGCGGACGTCTACCCGGCCTACCAGCTGGGCTGGTTCCCGGACTACTCCGACGCGGACAACTACCTGTCGCCGTTCTTCAGCAAGGACAACTTCCTCGCGAACCACTACGACAACCCGGAGGTCCAGGGCCTCATCACGAAGCAGGTGGGCACGACCGACAAGGCCGAGCGCACGAAGCTGATCGAGGAGATCCAGGCCAAGGTGGGCGCCGACCTGAGCACGCTGCCGCTGCTGCAGGGCTCGCAGGTCGCCATCGTCGGCAAGAATGTGAAGGGCACAGAGAAGACCCTCGACGCCTCCTTCAAGTTCCGTTACGCGGTTCTCTCGAAGTAATCCGGCACGGAGCCACCAGCTCTGAGCCGACCGGGGGGGTGGCTCGCTCTCGCAGCGGGCCGCCCCCTTTCCACGAACCACCACGATTGGCTTCCATGACAGCGACTGTGAGCACGCCGGGGGCGGGGACCGCCGGCCTCCCCGACCCTGCGCGCACGACGACGAAGCGACGATCCGGGGGCGGCCTCGGCCGCTACGTCCTGATCCGCGCGCTTCTCATCATCCCCACGATCTTCATCCTCGTCACCGTCGTCTTCTTCCTGATGCGCTCGACGGGCGACCCCATCACCGCCGCACTCGGCGGCAAGCTGCCTCCCGCGCAGCTCGCGCAGCGGGTCCACGAGGCGGGCTACGACCGCCCCATCTTCGTCCAGTACTTCGAGTACCTCGGCCAGCTTCTCCGCGGCGACTTCGGGACGACCTTCACCGACCACCAGCCTGTCACCCACGTTCTGCTGACGTATGGCGCTGCGACGGTCGAGCTGGCGTTCTACGCCCTCATCGTCGCCTTCCTCGTCGGTATCCCTCTCGGTATGGTCGCGGCCTACTTCCGGGACAAGGGGCAGGATGCGGCCCTCCGCGTCTTCGCGATCCTCTGCTACGCGACGCCCGTGTTCTTCGTCGGCCTCGTCCTCAAGCTCGTCTTCGCGATCTGGCTGGGCTGGCTCCCCGTCTCCGGTCGTGCGTCCACCGGCTCGGAGCTGGAGATGCAGACCCTCGACGGCAAGACCGGCATCTATCTGATCGACGCCTTCCAGACCGGTGACCCCGCCGTTCTCGGGGACGTGCTCAGCCATGCCATCCTCCCGGCCCTGGCCCTTGGCCTCCTGACGGCCGGCGTATTCCTGCGCCTGGTGCGCACCAACGTGATCGGGACGCTGTCGACCGACTACGTGGATGCGGCGCGCTCGCGCGGTGTGCGGGAGTCGCGGCTGCTGCGCAAGCACGCCTACCGCCCGGCGCTCATCCCGATCATCACCGTCATCGGCCTCCAGATCGCCCTGCTGCTCGGAGGTGCCGTGCTCACCGAGACGACCTTCGAGTGGAAGGGCCTCGGGTTCCAGCTCGTGCACTACCTGCAGGCGCGGGACTTCGTCGCCGTCCAGGGCATGGTCGTGCTGCTTGCCGTGATCGTGACCCTCACGAACTTCGTGGTCGACGTGATCGCGGCCTTCATCGACCCGAGAGTGAGGTACTGAGATGACTTCAGCGTCACTCACCTCCCGGAAGCGCCCGCTCCTGGACCGGATTCCCGTCGTCCACCAGCTCCGGCAGAGCGTCGGGCTGCAGCGCGGGATGCTCGTCGCGGGCCTCGTGCTCACCATCCTGTTCCTCCTGGTCGCGATGTTCGCCCCGCTGATCGCGCCGTACGGCTTCGCCCAGCTGAAGAACGCCGACGGCACGGCCTTCGGGACGACCCAGGCGCCGAGCGGCGCTCACATCTGGGGAACGACCTCCGGCGGCTACGACGTGTTCTCGCGCGTGATCTGGGGGACGCAGACCGCGATCCTCGTAATCGTCGTCGCCGTGATCCTGTCGATCTTCCTCGGGGTGTTCCTCGGCCTGATCTCCGGCTACTTCGGTGGCTGGCTCGACCGCGTCCTGGTCGTCGTCTGCGACGCGATCTACGCGTTCCCGTCCCTGCTGCTGGCGATCGTCATGGCCATCGCGATCAGCGGCGGCCAGTCGAGCCTCTGGGGCGGCATCCTGGCGGCGGCGATCTCGATCACTGTGGTGTACATCCCGCAGTACTTCCGCGTCATCCGCTCCGAGGCGGTACGGATCAAGGCCGAAGCGTATGTCGAGTCGGCGAAGGTCGTCGGGGCGAGCAACGCGCGGATCATGTTCCGTCACGTCCTCCGCAACTCCACACGGACGCTGCCGCTGATCTTCACGCTCAACTCGTCGGAGGCGATCCTCACGCTCGCCGGCCTCGGGTTCCTCGGCTTCGGCATCGAGCCGACCGCCGCCGCCGAGTGGGGCTTCGACCTCAACAAGGCCGTGGACGATGTCACGAGCGGGATCTGGTGGACCTCGATCTACCCGGGTCTTGCGATCGTGCTGGTCGTGCTGGGGATCACGCTGGTCGGCGAGAGCCTGAACGACCTGGCCGACCCGCGCCTGCGCGGGCGTCGGCGGGCAGCGGCGGCGTCGGGCGAGGTCGCCGAGACATCCGTCGTCCCCGGCGGCGTCCTCGCCGCCGGTCCCGGTGGTGTCGACGGCCTGGAACCGGGCGGATCGTTCAGCGACGAGGGAATCGAGGTGCGTCCATGAGCGACGTCGTCCAGATCGAAGACCTCTCGGTCTCGTTCTCCACCGATGCCGGTGCCGTGAAAGCGGTCGACGGCGTGAGCCTGACCGTCGCGCCAGGGGAGGTGCTCGCCATCGTCGGCGAGTCCGGCTCGGGCAAGACGGTGACGGCCAAGACCATCCTGGGCCTGCTCCCCGAGACGGCGACTGCGTCCGGAGCCGTCATCCTGCGCAGCCGCGACGGTGCCAGCGAAGCGGATGTCATCTCGATCGACAAGCGGCGCCTGCGTCAGGTGCGCGGCACGGACGTCGCCATGGTCTTCCAGGAGCCGTCGACGGCGCTGAACCCGGTGTATCCGGTCGGCTGGCAGATCGCGGAAGGCCTGCGCGCGCACGGGAGGCTGTCGAGGAAGGAGGCGCGGGCGAAGGCCATCGAGATCCTCGACCGCGTCGGCATCCCGGAGCCGGAGAAGCGGGTCAAGTACTACCCGCACCAGTTCTCCGGCGGCCAGAAGCAGCGCATCGTCATCGCCATGGCGCTGGTGCTGAATCCCGGCCTCATCGTGGCCGACGAACCGACGACGGCGCTCGACGTGACGGTGCAGGCCGAGATCCTCGACCTGCTGCGCCGCTGCCGCGACGAGTTCGGCGCCGCCATCGTGCTCATCACGCACAACATGGGCGTCGTCGCCGACCTGGCCGACCGCGTGGCCGTGATGTACCAGGGCAAGCTGGTCGAGCAGGCCGAGGTGCGCACGCTGTTCGCGGCCCCGCAGGCGGAGTACACCCGCAAGCTCCTGGCTGCGGTTCCGAAGATCGGTCAAGGTCTTGTGGCGACGCAGGACCGCGCGATCGCCCGGGCCGAGCGTCCACTCGCGGCGCCGGTGGTGCAGGCGCGCGACCTGCGCATCCAGTACCCCGGCCGGCTCGGCCGCCCCGGGTTCGTCGCCGTCGACGGGGTGTCGTTCGACATCCGGCCGGGCGAGGTGCTGGGACTGGTGGGCGAGTCCGGATCCGGCAAGACCACGATCGGGCGGGCGATCGCCGGTCTGAACCGCGTCAGCGGCGGGTCCCTCCAGGTGCTGGGGCTCGAGATGAACGGGGTACGCGAGCGCCAGTTCCGCAAGGTGCGCAGCGACCTCGGCTTCGTCTTCCAGGACCCGGCGTCGAGCTTCAACCCGCTGCTCACGGTCGCGGAATGCGTGGCAGAGCCGCTGGTGGTGCACGGACGCGCATCGTCGGCCGCCGAGGCGCGCCGTCGGGTGGACGAGCTGCTGGAGGCGGTGCAGTTGCCGCGCGCCTACGGAGATCGGTACCCGCACGAGCTGTCCGGCGGCCAGCGGCAGCGGGCCAGTCTGGCGCGCGCACTCGCTCTGGAACCGACGCTGCTCATCGCCGACGAGCCCACCTCCGCCCTCGACGTCTCGGTGCAGGCCCGCGTGCTGGAGCTGTTCGCCGAGCTGCAGAGGGAGTTCGGGTTCGCTTCGCTGTTCATCAGTCACGACCTGGCCGTGGTCGACCTCCTGGCCGACCGCATCGCCGTGCTGCACCGCGGCAAGCTCGTGGAGGAGGGAACGGGCGCCGAGGTGCTCGGCAGTCCGCGCGAGCCGTACACGCAGCGGCTGCTGGCGTCCCTCCCGGTGCCGGACCCGATCGAACAGGCCGACCGGCGGGAGGCGCTGCACCGCCTGCAGTCGCAGAGCGCCTAGGGTCGAGGGTGTGAGTTCCGAGCCCGCCATCGTCGTCAGCGACCTGTCCGTCGAATACCCCGCGCGGGGCCCCAGTGCGTCGTGTGTCGCCCTGCGGGGGATCGACTTCCGTCTGGAGCACGGGCAGGTCCTCGGGGTGCTCGGCGAGACGGGCTCGGGCAAGAGCACGCTGGCGCAGGTGCTGGCGGGCCGGGTGCTGCCTGCTCGTGCATCCGAGCCGGGTCCGCGGATCACCGGCGGAGAGGCGTCGGTGCTCGGTCATCCGCTGCGGAAGGCGCGCAAGCGCGACCTCGCGGAGGTGACGTTCCACGTCGGGTACCTGCCGCAGGAGGCCGCCGCGACCCTGGAGCCGACGCTCAGCGTGCAGGACAACGTGACCCTGCCCATCTTCGAGCGGGACGAGCACTACTCGCGACGCGTCGCGGGAGAGCGCGCCGCGACCATGCTGGACACGGTGCACCTGCCATTGAGCGTGCTCAACAAGTACCCGTACCAGCTGAGTTCGGGCCAGCGGCAGCGGGTGGCGCTCGCGCGGGCCCTGGTGCTCGGCCCCAGCATCCTGATCGCCGACGAGCCGACCGCGGGCATCGACGCCACGGTGCGCGATGCGGTGATCGACCTGCTCGCCCAGTTGCGCGAGCATCCCGAGTTCTCGGCGGTGATCGTCAGCCACGACCTCGCGGTGCTGCGGCGGGCGACGGACACCTCGCTGGTGCTGCACGCCGGCCGGCCTGTCGGGTTCGGTCCGATCGAGGACGTCCTCGCCGACCCGACGCATCCGTTCGTCGCCGGCCTCGCACGGGCCCTGAAGCCGCCGCAGAAGCGCACGGAGCGCCGTCCGCAGCGCGACACGCGGCGAGCAGCCGCATCCACAGGGGCCGCATCCACAGGGGCCGCGACCTCGCAGCCGAAGAGCACGAAGGAGATCTGATGTCGGATTCTGCAGAGACGGCGTCTCCGCGCCATCGAGCCGTCCTGGCCGACCCGGTCGCGGCGGTGCCGGCGGACCAACGACCCGATCCCGGACCGATCGCCGTGCTGCCCGAGCCCGAGCAGCAGTTCGTCCAGGCGGTCGAAGCGGCCGGCGGGACCGTCGAGCCGCTCTCGGACCGCACTCGCGGGGTGGTGTGGCTGTCCTATAAGGATGCGAACGCCTTCCCGCCGGTGCTCGAGGCGCATCCGGGCATCGGCTGGGTACAGCTCCCGTTCGCCGGCGTGGATGCGTTCGCCGGCGTCATCGCCTCGGAAGACCGCCCCGGGCTGGTCTGGACGAGCGCGAAAGGCGCCTACGCTCAACCCGTGGCCGAGCATGCGCTGGTGCTGAGCCTCGCATTGCTGCGGGTGATCCCGAAGCGGGTACGGGCGCGCACCTGGGCGACCGAGCAGGAGGGGCGGTCGCTGTACGGACTGGACGTCGTCATCGTCGGCGCCGGCGGGATCGCCCGGGAGCTCATGCGCCTGCTCGAGCCGTTCGGCGTGCGCGTGACGATCGTGCGGCGCTCGTCCGAACCGGTCGAGGGGGCCGCTCGCACGGTGACCGCCGACCAGCTCACGTCCGTGCTGCCCTCCGCCGACCTCGTGGTGGTGGCCGCTGCACTGACCGGAAGCACGCGGCACCTCTTCGGCCCGGAGGAGTTCGCCGCGATGAAGCCGACCGCCTACCTGGTGAACATCGCCCGCGGCGGACTGGTGGACACGGACGCGCTGCTCGACGCCCTGCGTTCGGGCGCTGTGGCGGGCGCGGGCCTCGACGTGACCGACCCGGAACCGCTGCCGGACAGTCATCCGCTGTGGGACGAGCCGCGCGTGCTCATCACCCCGCACCAGGCGGACACCCCCGAAATGACGGCTCCGCTGCTGGCCGAGCGCGTCCGCCTGAACGTGCAGGCGTTCCTCGGCGATGGCCGCTTCGTGGGAGTCGTGGACCCGGTCGCGGGCTACTGAGTGGCGACGCGCGCGGGATGCCGGCCGGATTTCCCGAGCACACGCGAAGCTTGCTAGAGTAGCTTCGCTGATCAAGCATTCCTCGATAGCTCAATTGGCAGAGCAGCCGGCTGTTAACCGGCAGGTTCTTGGTTCGAGTCCAAGTCGGGGAGCTTCGAAACCCCCGGTCTTCTGCGGAAGGCCGGGGGTTTCTGCGTGTGCGGACGGACGGGTGTGCGGGCGGACGTCCGCACGGGCGGGAGGACGCCCTACTGCCACCCCGGTTGCACGAGGCCGGTCTCGTAGGCGAGAACGACCAGGTGCACGCGGTCGCGCGCATCCAGCTTCGTCATGATCCGCGAGACGTGCGTCTTCGCGGTGAGGGGGCTGAGGTAGAGCCGTTCGCCGATCTCCGTGTTGGTGAGGCCGTGCGCGACGAGCGCCAGCACCTCGCGCTCACGCTCGGTGAGCTGTTCGAGCAGCGCGGAGTCCGGCGTCGGCCGGAGCCCGCCCGAGACGCGCTCGATGAGGCGCCGGGTGACGCCGGGGGAAAGCAGCGCATCCCCGGCGGCCACTACACGGACGGCCCGGATGAGCTCGACCGGCTCGGTGTCCTTCACCAGGAACCCGCTCGCCCCGGCGATGATCGCCTGTGCGACGTACTCGTCCAGCTCGAAGTTCGTCACGATGACGATCCGCGTCCCGGTGAGCGCGGGGTCGGCCGCGATCTCTCCCGTCGCCCACAGTCCGTCGCCGTCCGGCATCCGGATGTCCATCAGCACGACGTCGGGATGCGTCTGCCGTACCAGGTCGACGGTCGCCCGGCCGGTCCCGGCCTCCCCGACGATCTCGACGTCGTCCTCCGCCTCCAGCAAAGCGCGGAAGCCGGCCCTGACCAGCACTTGGTCGTCCGCGAGCAGGACCCGGATCACCAGGTGCCCCCGGATCGCGGCGCAGCCGGGATGCGCGCCTCCACGGTCACGCCCCCGCCCTCAGGGGTGCGTACCTCGAAAGTGCCGCCGAGCAGCTCGGCGCGTTCACGCATCCCGAGCATCCCCTTTCCCGTCGCGCCGCCCGCGGTCGCGTCTGCCGCCGAGACGCCCTCCGGGAGGCCGCGTCCGTCGTCCTGGACCGTGAGCACGAACGAGCCCTCGCTTTCGGCCAGCCGGATCGTCACCCTCGTCGCCTGTGCGTGCCGCCCCACATTGGTGAGCGATTCCTGCACGATCCGGTAGAGCGCCAGCTGCGTCGCCGCGGACGGCGTCGAGTGCAGCTCGGACTCGTAGGAGACCTGCAGTCCCGCCTTGCGATAGGTCTCCACGAGGACGGGGATGCGTGCGAGATCCGGCTCGGGGGAGCGCGCCGCGTAGCCGTCGGGTCCACGCAGGAAGCCGAGCACGCCGCGCACCTCCTCCAGCGCCTGGCTGCTGGTCGACCTGATCGCCTCCAGGCTTTCGCGCGCCTTCTCCGGGCGGGAATCGAAGAGGTGGAGGCCGACCCCCGCCTGCACGCTGATCTGCGACAAGGAGTGGGCGAGCACGTCGTGCAGCTCGCGCGCGATGCGCAGGCGCTCCGCCTCTGCGGCGGACTCGCGCCGGGCGGCGACCGCTCGGGCGACCTCGCGGTAGCGTTCCCGCCGGTTGCGCATGCCTTCTCCGAGCCCGAGGAGGAGGCACAGCACCAGCGCCACGATCAGGGGACGGATGAGCGCTCCCGCCTGTCCGCGCAACAGGTAATCGGCGGCCGGAACCGCGAGGGCGAAGCCGGCGATCGTCCACCATGCCCAGATGCGCGCGCCGTGCACGACGGCGCTGACGATGGCGAACGCGAGAGGCACAGCCGCGAACGGCGGCCCTGAGGTCACGGCGATCGCCGGCCCGGTCAGCACGGCGATCGCGACGACGGTCGCACCGGGATGCGTTCTCGCCAGCAGGAGCAGGAAGGAGGCCCCGAAGGCGAGCAGGACGAAGGCCAGGGTCACCGGATTGTGGGCGGAGTCATGCCAGGCGAACACGAGCCCCGGGAGCTGGAAGAGGGCCGCGACGATCACGACGAACCAGCGAGCCCCCCGTGGACGACCGCGGCGTGCCCAGGGCGGACCGGGCCAGTCGACGGCACCGGAGGCCGGGTGCGTGTGCTCGGGATGCGCGGGCGCGCCGCCGCCTGGATCGGGTGGCGCGTTCCAGGGCATCTCCTCATGCTAGCTACGCCCGCACGCGGCCCGCATGCTCCCGGGGGAGTACGCGCAATCGCTCCCGGCGGCGGATTCGCGCGATGGGCCTGCGGACGAGGCTGTCCGTGACGGTCCGCGACAGGCGTGGGCCACTCACGGATTGGACACACATCATGCTCAGCTCACTGGCCACCGCCGTCGCAGCAGCGCCGTGCGCTTTCGGTTACGGCGCGCCGTTCGTCGGCTGGTGGTGGATCTTCATCCCGATCTTCTGGATCCTCGTCTTCGTACTGATCTTCGGCTTCTTCGGGCGGCGCTGGCGCCGGGCGGCAATCGCTCGCGGCGGGTACGGCGGCTGGGGGCCTCATGGCAGCACCCGCTCCGCCGAACAGACCCTCGCGCAGCGGTACGCGAACGGCGACATCGACGAGCAGGAGTACCGGGCCCGGCTGGAGGTGCTGCGCGCCAATCGCGACAGCGCCTGAGGCACTGGGACGGACCTGGCACACCGGACATCGCGGACAGAAGGCGGCCAGGAACGCACGAATCGTGCACAGCCGAGGGGCGGCGGAGTTCTCCACAGAGTGGAGCCGCCGCCCCTTCGGCGTGCCATGCAGCCCGATAAGATCGACCGGGTCGCGCAGCCGTGCGGCGGAAGGGACGGAAGATGGACGTCATCGCGCTGGTCGCCGCCGCGCTGGGGCTTGCCACGCTCGTCTTCCTCGGCCTCTGGCTGTGGGAGCGCAGCCGCCGCATCCGCCTCCGCGACACGCGGCAGGAGTCGGAGTGGGACCGCATCGACCGCGAGCTCGACCTCGCAGAACAGGCGGGCCGGTTCCGCATCGTCGGCGATCTCGGGGATGTGGCCATCCAGTCCGTCTCGCGGCTGGTCACGCAGGCCGAGGCCGTCCGCTACGCGGCGGACGCGGATCCCGCGGCGTCTCTCCGCTCAGCGGGCGTGCTCGAGACCTCCGCCCGTGACGCCCTCGCCGACCTCCGCCGCCTTCAGGCGGTCGCGCGGGAGGCGCAGGACGCGTCCCTTCCGCAGCCCAGCCTCCACTCGGCGCGCGATCTGTTCCGCGTGATGCGGGATGCCGGGCTCGCGGTCACGTTCCGCGAGACCGGGGAGCGCTTCGACCTGCGCGCTGGCGCAGAACTCGCCGTGTTCCGCATCCTTCAGACGAGTCTGGAGAACGCGCTCAAGCACGGCGGTGCCGGTACGAATGCGGCCGTCGCCTTCTCGTGGACTCCCGACGGCCTCCAGGTGAGCGTCGAGGACGACGGGATCCGCGCGGCCGCCCGCCGGCTGGGTCTCGACCGCGAAGGCGTCGACCAGGCCACCGCGTACGGTGTCGCCGACGACGTCCGTGCGCTCACCGAGCACTACGAGGGTGCGGGGATCATCGAGATGCGCGAGCGTGCGTCCCTCTTCGGCGGCACGCTGAACGCGCAGACCGTCGCGGGCATCGGCTTCACCCTCTCAGCCGTCTTCCCGGCGCTCCGCCACCACAACGGCGTCCACGGGGTCGACCTGCGTCGCTGAGTCGGTCTGCGTCGCTGACCGCCGGGGCGCCTCCTCGGAGCCCTGCGAGCCGTGCGTCAGTCCTCCAGGTGGTCGCGTCCCGGAAGCCAGCTCAGCCCGGGGACACCCCAGCTGTTCTTACGCTGCGCCTTCTGCGCAGCCTTCCCGAAGGGATGCGCGAGCCGGTCGACGTACAGCACGCCGTCGAGGTGGTCGTACTCGTGCTGGAAGATGCGTGCCAGCCAGCCGTCCGCGCGCACCTCGAACTGGGTGCCATCGAGATCGGTCGCCTGCAGGATCACGCGCTCCGCCCGGCGCAGCGGGAACCGCTCGCCGGGGAACGAGAGGCAGCCCTCCGACTCGGAGTCCTCGTCCAGCTCGTCCACGGTCAGTGGACTCTGCCACAGCGTCGGGTTGACGGCGACGCCACGATGCTGCACGTCGTCGTCATCCGTCCAGCCGTAGACGAACAACCGCAGCGGGACACCGACCTGCGGGGCGGCGAGGCCGACGCCGGGGGCCTCGTCCATCGTCTCGAACATGTCCGCAATCAGGGTCCGCACATCATCGTCGATCTCGTCGACGGGACGGGCGGGGGAGTGCAGGACGGGGTCACCGGTGATCCGAATCGGGAGGACGGCCATTCGGCAAGACTATCGGGAGCATTCCTTGTAGGGTCGTGGAGTGGGTACGGAACTGATGCACGCGTTCGACCTGTCGTATCAGCCCAGCCAGCTTCTGGGCATTCCGGTCGCGCTCGTCGGTGCCTGCTTCCTGTCCGTCGGCGCCCAGCTCCAGCACCACGGTGTCGCCAAGGTGGAGTCCACGGCCGGCCGCGCCGAGAGCGGACTGAGCGGGCGTCAGCTCGGCCTCCTGCTCGCGCGTCCCTCCTGGGTGATCGGGACCCTGCTGCTCGGCCTCGCCATCGTCTTCCAGCTGGTCAGCCTCAAGCTGTCTCCGATCATCCTCGTCCAGCCGCTCGGCGTGGTGGGGCTTGTCATCACCAGCATCCTCAACGCCCGGGTCAGCGGCGTGAAGCTCAACCATCAGTCCGTGATCGCGGTCACCCTGTGCGTGAGCGGCGTCGGCGCGTTCGTGCTCCTCGCCGCCGTCTTCGCGCGCGACCTGCCGGTCTCGAGCCAGGCGCTCGTCATCATCCTCATCGTGCTCGCCGTCGTCCTGCTGGCCTTCGGGGTCCTCTTCGGGTTCTTCCGGCATCGGTTCAAGGCGATCATGTACATCGTCGGCGCCGGGGTCTTGTACGGCTTCGTGGCGACGCTCGCGAAGGTCGCGATCGCGCGCATCTCCAACCAGGAGTGGGACTGGCTGCTCGTCGCCGCCATCGTCGCACTGCTCGCTGCGGCCGTTCTGGGCGCCTACTTCGTCCAGAACGCCTACTCGTCCGGGCCTCCCGATCTGGTCATCGCGGGGCTTACCGTGATCGACCCGCTGGTCGCCGTCACCATCGGGATCGTGGTGCTCGACGAGGCCGCCGGCGCGCCCTGGTGGGCCCTGCTCGGCTTCGCGCTGACCGGCCTTGTGGCCATCCTCGGGGTGTTCCAGCTGGCCAAATACCACCCGCAGACGGCATCGGACGCGCCGGTGGCGGACCGTATTACGGACGTCGTGCGGGAAAGCGGCTTAGACTAGGCCGTTGAATCGACCGGGCACCACCAACGCCCGGACCGCGAAACCGTCGCCGGATTCGCCTTCCGAAGCCCCCGACCGTAGGGAACGAACCACGTGCCTGATTCGAGCGGACCGCATCCCACGTCCCCCGTGCCCGCGGCCAAGCAGCCGCTGACCATCGTGATGGGATGCGACACGTTCGCCCCGGACGTCAACGGCGCCGCCCGTTTCGCCGAGCGCCTCGCCGCGGGACTCGTGGAGCACGGGCACGACGTGCACATCGTCGCGCCCGCAGCCAGCCGCAGGCACGGCACGTGGGTCGAGGAGCACCAGGGTCAGAAGATGACCGTCCACCGCCTGCGCAGCTGGCGCTGGTATCCGCACGACTGGTTGAGGTTCGCGCTCCCGTGGACGAGCAAAGCGAACGCTCGCCGGGTCCTCGACCAGGTGAAGCCGGATGTCGTCCACATCCAGTCGCACATCGTGGTCGGCCGAGGTCTTGCCGCGGAGGCCGAGAAGCGTGGGATCCGCATCGTGGCCACGAACCACGTGATGGCCGAGAACGTCGTGGAGTTCACCCTCCTGCCGAAGTTCCTGCAGAAGACGTTCGTCAAGCTCGCCTGGGCGGACGCGCGCCCGACCTTCGACCGCGCAGAGGCCGTCACCACGCCGACCCGCAAGGCGGCCGAGTTCTTGGAGCGGTCGACCGGCCTTCGTGACATCCACGCCGTCTCGTGCGGCATCGACGCCCACAACTACACCCCTGACTTCACGCCCCGCACGGCGAACCGCATCCTCTTCGTGGGCCGGATCACCGGTGAGAAGCACATCGACGTGCTCCTCAAGGCGATGAAGCTGCTGCCCGCCACCCTGGATGCCCACCTCCAGATCGTCGGCGGCGGCGACCAGCTCAAGAACCTGCAGACGATGGCGGAGACGACGGGGATCACCGACCGCGTCGAGTTCCTCGGCTACGTCAGCGACCAGCAGCTGCGCGAGGCGTACAGCCGGGCCACGGTGTTCGCGATGCCGTCGATCGCCGAGCTGCAGTCCATCGCCACCATGGAGGCCATGGCCTCCGCCCTCCCGGTCGTTGCCGCGGATGCGATGGCCCTGCCGCACCTCGTGCACGACGGCGAGAACGGATACCTGTTCCGTCCCGGTGACGCGCAGGACCTCGCGGACAAGCTGGAGCGCGTGCTGACGATGCCGCAGGAGGAGCTCGACGTGCTCAAGCACGGCTCCCTCCGTATCGTCGCCGCCCACGACATCCAGACCACGATCAGCACCTTCGAAAGCCTGTATCGTGGTGAGCCGGTGGCCGACCCGGTGACGGATGCGGCCCCCAGCGTGCCCGCTCCCGAGTGACCGGAACCGGCGCGCGATCGGGGCGGTAGCTCAGCTGGTCAGAGCAGGGAACTCATAATTCCTCGGTCACGGGTTCAAGTCCCGTCCGCCCTACGCAGACTCGCGCCTGCCCAGTGGGACCACTGATCGGCGCTGGTAGAGTCCTCGGGTGAATGAGACCCGGCGCACCATCGCGGGCGGCATTCTGCTCGTCGGTGCGGCGACCATGCTCGCGAACGGCGCGTCTTACCTCCTATCGATGTTCGCCGCGCGGTGGATGAGTGTTCCCCAGTACGGCGGGCTCGGCGCTCTGCTGAGCATCTCGATCATCGGTGGTACCCTCGCGCTCGGTGTGCAGGCGGTTGGCGCCCGCAGGGTCGCGGCCCACCGGGCCGCGGGCGGCGGCGTGAGCGCGGAAGAGGAGCGCTCTGCGGTACTGGCCCTCGGGCTGCGGCTGACGGCCGTCGTCGCGGTCGGCGGGCTTGCGGTCTCGTGGCCGCTGGCTGTCCTGCTCGACGTGCCCGTGCCGGCCGTGGTCCTCACGTTCCTGGCTGTCGCCGCCTCGGTGACAGGGTTCGGTGCGCTCGGGCTGGTTCAGGGCGACGAGCGTCACCGGCATTACGGTTCCGCTTACGCAACGATCGGCTTCCTGCGGGCCGCAGGCGGCGTCGTGGCGCTGGCGATCCGGCCGGAGGTGACGTCCGCATGCGTGGGCATCCTCGCCGGAACCCTGGCAGGAACGGTGGCGGCGATCCTGATCGCCGGGCCCTCGCGTCCTCGGCGCCGCCTCACCGCGCAGTTGGGGCGGGAGTTCGCGGCGACCACGGGATCTCTGATCGCTCTGTACGCACTCTCGAACACCGACCTGCTCCTGGCCCGCAGCTTTCTCGACGGGGACGCGTCCGGGGAGTACGCGCTCGGATCGCTGGTCGCCAAGATCGCCTTCTTCCTCCCGTACGCGGTGATCACGGTGTTCTTCCCGAAGATGTCGGCAGGCACCTTACGGCACGCGTTCGAGCTCGCGGTCGGCGCGTCGGCCGCAATCGGTGCGGTCGCGACGATCGGTACCGCCGTTCTGGGAGGCCCGCTCGTGTGGTTGATCGGCGGTGACAAGTACGCGGGGTTCGCCGCGCTCGCCTGGCTGTTCGCTCTCGAGGGCAGTCTGTTCGCGATCCTCCAGGTGATCCTCTACGCCGGCTTCTCCTCGCGCGGACGGTCCCTCGGCATCCTGACGGCGTGCGCGCTCGTTGTGCAAGTCGTCGTGGTCTCGTTCTGGGTGCACCAGTCGGTCGCGGCGATCGTGGCCTGCACCTGCGTCATCGCAGCATCTCTGGTCGTGATCGGCATCGTGGTGGAGCTCCGACGGACGCGCCGCCGGGATGCGTCAGCCGAGCGCCCGGGCCTGGTCGGGTCGCCGCGCCAGTGAAGCGGTGGTGCTCCGGAAGCCTGTCCGCATCCCGTCCGCAAGCGGGGGCGCCACCGGTCTGACGCAGGCAGCCCTGACGGTGCCGCTGCTAAACTCCTGCGAAAGTGGCCGGCGTCGCTGCCGCCGCCTGACACACCCACTCGGGCACGACCGTCACAAGGAACCCGCAATACCCATGTCCGACAGCACCCGCGCCGGTTCGGAGAACCGCCTGTGGCCGCGGTCGACGACCATCTTCCTCGTCCTGGTCGGGGTCGTGCTCAGCGTCCTCTCGTTCGTCGTCGTCATCAACATGCCGGCCCTGCCCTGGCATTCGGCCCGAGCCCACGAGCTGCAGGCGACGTACGACGCGTTCCGGCAGACCGGCACGCTGTTGATCAAGGCGGTGAACTCGGGCTCGAAGTACACGCAGGTGCCGGCGCCCGGACCGTGGGTGTCCGCCGCCTGGGACGACGACCCCGGCGCCTACATCATTGCCAGTCTGATGAGTCTGGTCACGCATTCCGGTTCGCCGTACCCGGGCCTGGGTCTCGCGGAGGCCGTCCTTGTCGCACTTCCGCTCCTCTGGCTGCCCACTGCGGTTGCGCGTATCTTCAAGCGTGCACGTGCGGGGTATGCGGTGGTGCTGCTCCCGCCCCTGATGTGGCTTCTGAACAACGGCACGATCCTCGCGGGCACCGAATACGGTCTCTCGGACTCTGTGAGCACGACCCGTGTCTATGCCCTCTACGGGATCGCCGCCTCCATCGCCTTCCTTTCGCTGTCTCTGCTCGTGCTGTTCTGCACGTTCCGCCTGCGCATCAGCGCACTGATCGCGGTAAGCTGCGGCATCGTTGTGCTCGCTTCCATCGGCGACCTCGCCCGCTCCCTCTCCGGGATGGGCATCGCGGCAGCGGTCGGCGTGCTGTGGTGGCTTCACACGCGCAAGAAATGGCGTTGGCTGGTGGGAATCGGCGCTGCGCTGACCGCGATCGCCCTGACTTTCGGCCTGCAGAACGCCACGATGTCCGGGGTCAACGTCGCCCGCAGCGCCACCACCGGTCAGAGCATGGCGGAGTTGCCGGCGTCGCACGGCACCTGGCACCCGCTCTACCTGGGTCTCGCGTATCCTCAGCCGATCACGGGGCAGCGTTCGCCCTTCGGGATCACGTGGTCCGATGAGTCCGCCTGGGACAAGGCGCGTGCGATCGACCCCAAGGTGGTCATCGCGAGCGACCAGTACGACCTGATCATCCAGAAGCTCTATCTGGACGAAGTGAGCGCGCATCCGCTCATCGCCGCACAGCTGTACTTCGCGAAGTTCCTCTACGTGGTGAAGCATTTCGGCGCCATGCTCGCCTTCATCCTGGTGGGACTCGTGCTGGCGCTGATGCGGCGTGCGCCGCAACGGAGGCATCTCGGCGCGGCGGTGACCGTCACCGTTCCGACTATCCTGCTGGGTCTGGTGCCGCCGGTGCTCGTGATGCCGTTCTTGTACTACTACTCCGAACTCACCGCCGGGCTGAGCATCCTCGTCGCGATCGCGCTCGGCGGATTGGTCTGGTCCCTGACATCCATGCCGGCGCACGTGCGGGCGTCGGAGCGGAGCCGGCTGAGCACTCGTGTCCTGCCATCGGAGCCGCAGGCGGAGTCCTCGGCGCGACTCAGCGTGATCGTGCCGACGCGCAACGGCTCCGCGGTCCTCGGCAGCACCCTGGCGACGCTTTCGGCGGTGCTGTCTTCCGAGGACGAGATCATCGTCGTTGAGAACGGCTCGACCGACGACACCTGGCAGGTGCTGGAAGACGCGAAGGAGTCCTGGGCGGCGGCGGCTTCGCTCGTGCTGCGCCAGTCGGAGCCCGGATTGGGGGAGGCGCTCCGCACCGGAGTGCTGAGCAGCCGGGGACGACGCGTCCTGCTGACCGCCGACGATCTGCCGTTCGGGTTGTCCGACCTCGAACAGTTCGAGCGACTGCCGGCAGATGTCATGGTGGCGATCGGCTCGAAGGCGCATCCCGACTCCCAGGTGCGCCGTTCCTGGCGCCGCGGGGTCCAGTCCAGCGTCTTCCGATTCCTGCGAAAAGCACTGCTGCAGTCGAAGGTGGGCGACAGCCAAGGAACGATCTGGGCCGACGGCGACTGGTGCCGTTCCCTCGCGATGGTCTCCCGCGAGTCGGGGTTGATGTGGACGACCGAGTTGGTCCTCGCCGCTGAGCAGCAGGGAATCCGGGTCGTCGAGGTTCCCGTCGTGCTGAGCGAAGGTCACGAATCCGGGTCCAGCCGGTTCCGCTTCGGGGATGCCTGGCGCTCGGTCGTCGGGTTCACCCGGCTCGCTGTCTACAAGGACGACTACAGCGACGAGCACTGGGTCGTCCCCCTGCACACGGGCCCCGTCCGTCAGCGGGATGGTTCAATCCCCTAGCGATTCCGGGCGTCAGGGGTACCGTGAGGCGGCATGAACACAACCGGATGGATTGTTCTCATCGTCGTGGTGGTCGTGATCGTCGTGGTCGTGATCCTCGCCCTCACGGTGGGCCGCAATCGCAAGCGTGAAGCGGACCGCCACCGCGCGGAGGAGATGCGGCAGACGGCCGCTCAATCCGAGCTCGAGGCGCGCGAGCGCGAAGCCAAGGCCGCACGTGCCGCCGCAGACGCCAAGCAGGCCGAAGTGGATGCGGAGCGACTGCGACGCGAGGCGGGGGATCGCGAGTCCGCCGCGGCTGCCGCGCGATCGGAATCGGAGGAGGCACGGCGCAAGGCCGACGACGTCGACCCGGATGTCCGGACCGACCGCCACGGCAACCGGATAGACGACGGTCCGCGCGATGCGACCGCGGCAACGCCGGGGACCACGGCTACGCCGGGCGGGACCACGGCGGCCGGGACGACACCCGCCGGGACGACGGCGCCGGACGCGACCACGGCTCCCGATGGCACGCCACGGCACGCCGCCGGGCATGACGCGCCGCGCTTCGACGACGGCACCGGCCCGCGCCCCTGATACCGTGCGCCGAGCCCGGCGCCGACGATCCAAGCCCCTCAGCTGCCGGCGCGGACGCCGATCCCGTCCGCGCCGGCGTCAGCCTTCGCCCAGGGCGTGCAGCAGTTGCGCCTTGTTCATCCGTGAATAGCCTTGGATGCCGCGGTCCTTCGCTCGGTCGCGCAGTTCCCGGAACGTAGGGATGCCCGTGTTCGACGCGGGCGGATCCACGTGGTCCATCAGCTGCTTCGCCGACACGCGAGCATCCGCTGCGGTCTTCTTGGCCCTCTGAACGGCCTTCTTCGCGTCCTTGGCCGCTCGCTGCAGCCGGTCCGCCAGGTCCTCAGCCTCGCGACGGGTCTTCTTGTCGAGCTTCTTGACGGCCTTCTCTGCTTCGCCGACCGCGACTCGCGCCGAATCCAGCGCCTTCTCCGCCACCTTCTCGGCTTTGCTCTTCGCCACAGTCCCTCCTTCGGGTTCCACCCCCGGTGAGGCCAACCATACGGCGCTGGACCGCTGTGCGCGCTAGTGGGTTTCCGTGTTCTCCGCGAGGTGTGCGACCAGCGCATCCACAATGGGCCGCTGCGCCTTCGTCAGCTTGGCGCGGGCCTCATCCACGGTGAACCAGCGGGCGTCGTCGATCTCGGGAAACTGCTGCATCCGCCCCGATCGCGGGGGCCACTCCAACTCGAACGTGTTGCTCTGCACCGCATCCGGCTGGAACTCGGTCTCGGCGGCGAAGACAATGATGGTCTTCCCCGATCCGCGGAACTCGCCGAGCGGCACGTAGTCCGCATCCGGGGCGACGGTGCCGATCTCCTCGGCGAACTCCCGCTGCGCGGCGACCAGCTCGTCGCCGAGGTCGTCCGACTCCACGAGTCCCTTCGGCAACGACCAGGCGCCCTCGTCCTTCCGCGCCCAGAACGGGCCGCCCATGTGGGCGATCCATACCTCCACCCCGGCACGGCGGCGGTACAGGAGCAGGGCGGCGCTGCGGACGGGCATGGCCCCAGACTGCCACCTCACGACGCCGGGCGTCACCTCCGCACGGGAGCGCTGGATCGGCGACTAACGTGGAGACGTGGACTCAGGAGACGCATGGGTGGAGGGTCCGGACGGCCAGCGGTTCTGGGGCCGGTTCGGCGCGGCCGGGCTGCTCGTCCACGACCTGCGCCGTGGCGTCCTGCTGCAGCATCGGGCCGACTGGAGCCATTTCGGGGGGACGTGGGGATTGCCGGGCGGCGCCCGCCATGCCGACGAGACCGCGGTGCAGGGGGCTCTGCGGGAGGCGGCGGAGGAGGCGGCCGTCCCGCCCGAGGACGTGCGGGTGCTGTTCGAGAGCGTGCTCGATCTCGGCTTCTGGTCGTACACCACCGTGGTGGCGCAGGCCATCCGTCCCTTCGAGCCGCACATGGCGGACGTCGAGAGCATCGAACTGCGCTGGGTCGCTGTCCCGGAGGTCACCGGACTCCCGCTGCACCCCGGCTTCGCCGCCTCCTGGCCGCAACTCCGGGCGCGCCTGACCGCCCTCTCCGACTGACCCGCGGCGTCAGGAGGGGACGCGCGGGCGCAGGAGCGCAGTGGGGACGTCGACGTAGCCGCCGGGGACGCCCGTGTAGGAGGCGGCGCCGGGATACGCAGCGGCGCCCGGGTAGGCGGGCGCGCCGGGGTAGCCGGGATCTCCTCGGTACCGCCAGCTGCTCTCTGCGAAGAGCCGGTCGCCGCGGATGGTTCCCAGGTACTCGCCGTCCGGGGTGACGACGTCGTCGTCGCCCCAGGGGAGCCAGCCGATCCAGTCGCCCTCGGGATTGAACACATCCCGGGCTCCGGGGTCGGTGCGGAACGCGATCCACGCGCCCCGACTGTCGTGCAGATATACGGTCATCGTCGATCATGCCTTTCGGGTCGGCATCGTCGTTGATCGCATTGTCGAGCACCGGGATGCTCTGCGCAAGCATCCAATTCGGGTGTCAGCGGCAGCACGGACAATAGGAGGGTGCACATCCTCCTCGAGCGGCCCGACCGCGGAGTCGTTCGTGCGACCTGGCTCGATCCGGGCCGTTTCGCCGAGGCGGGCGCCGACCATCCAGCCGAGCGCTCGGCGGACGTCGCCCTCGACGAGCTGCCCGCTTTCGTCGAGACCGAGGACGCCGGCGACGAGCGCCCGCGCTGGGTGTGGGACGACACGAGCGCGTGGTATCCCGCGCTCCTGGCTGCCGGCGTGCGGGTCGAGCGCTGTGTCGACCTGCGTCTGTGCCATGTCATCCTCCGCAACTCCACACTGACGGCCTCCACCCGGCTGGCGACCGCCGAGCCGGGCCTGTGGGATGTTGCCCTCCAGCCCGAGCTGGAGCAATCACCCGCCGCTCACACCGCCCTCTTCGACCTCGAGCAGCCCGGGGACGCGCTGGCCGCCGGACGCCCATCCGCTCGCACGGAACTCCTCGCCCAGGAGGAGGCCATCGCGGCGAGCGCCGATCCCGGACGACTGCGCCTCCTGCTCGCCGCGGAGTCCGCCGGCGCGCTCATCGCCGCAGAGCTCCAGCACGCGGGGCTGCCGTACCGCGCCGACCGCCACGACGAGCTCCTCACCGAGCTTCTCGGCCCGCGCCCCGCGTATGGCCGGCCCGCGGTGCTCGAGGCCCTCACGCGCGAACTCCGCGAGCACCTGGATGCGCCCGACCTGAACCCGGACAGCCCGCCCGAGGTCCTCAAAGCCCTGCAGCGCGCGGGCGTGATGGCGGTCTCGACCCGCTCCTGGGAGCTCCGGAAGCTCGAGCATCCCGTCATCGAACCCCTCCTGCGCTACAAGAAGCTGTCGCGCCTGCTCACGGCGAATGGATGGGCGTGGCTCGACGCGTGGATCCGCGACGGCCGCTTCCGCCCGGATTACATCCCCGGCGGGGTGGTGACCGGTCGGTGGGCCACGCGTGGCGGCGGCGCCCTGCAGTTGCCGAAGCAGGTCCGGAGTGCCGTCGTGGCCGACCCGGGCTGGAAGCTCGTCGTGGCGGATGCGGCTCAACTGGAGCCGCGCATCCTCACCGGGCTCTCCGGCGACGAGGCGATGGCCGCAGCGGGCCGCGGGAAGGACCTCTACGAGGGAATCGTGGCGTCCGGAGCCGTCGACGAGCGCGCGCACGCCAAAGTGGCGATGCTGGGCGCGATGTACGGCGCGACGACAGGGGAGAGCGGCCGGTTGATGCCGCGACTCACCCGCGCCTTCCCGCGCGCCATCCGGCTGGTGGAGGATGCCGCCCGCGCCGGCGAGCGCGGCGAGAGGGTCACCTCCCGGCTGGGGCGGAGCTCGCCGCTCCCGGGACCGGCCTGGGGCACGGCGCAGTCGGCGGCGTCGGGCCCCGACTCGACGGAGGCGGACGAGCGCCGCGCGCGCAGCCAGGCCCGGGACTGGGGCCGGTTCACGCGCAACTTCGTCGTGCAGGCGAGCGCTGCGGAATGGGCGCTCTGCTGGATGGCAGAGCTGCGCAACCGGCTCACGGCCCTAGTGCCCGGGGCGCTGCTGACGGAGGCGCCGCATCTGGTGTACTTCCTGCACGACGAGGTCATCGTCCACACCCCCGAGCAGTACGCGGAGGAGGTGGTGGCCGCCGTTCACGCCGCCGCCGAGAAGGCCGGCCGGCTCCTCTTCGGATCGTTTCCGGTCGAGTTCCCGGTGACCGCCGCGGTCGTCGACAGCTACGCCGACGCCAAATGAGATCCCGGGCGGAATGCCCGAGTGTCGGAGTTGGTTGTGACGGGGTACCTGACCGAGGATGGAGACCATGACCGACACCGCCACCGCACGCGACGACGCCAACCGCACCGACCCGGATGCCGTGCTCGCGCGCTACCGCGCCCGCCGCGAACAGGCGGTCACCGCGCCTCAGGGCAACCTCGCTCTCGTCAACACGCAGTGGATCACCGGCGACCCGGAGTCGGAGCAGCCGGTGTGGGGTGTCCCGGGCCTGTGGTCGCCGCTGCCGAAGGGGCAGTCCGGCCTCAAGGTCACCGCGCAGGCGACCGACAACATCTTCGTGGACGAGGTGCTCGTCGACGGCTCGGCGATCGTCCGCGGCAAGAACGACCCGAACCCGGGCGCCATCCGGTTCAGCGACACGGTGACGGGCTTCGTCATCGCCAGCGAGGCCGGCGACTACGCGCTGCGGGTGTGGGATGCGAACTCCGAGGCCATCCAGGAGTTCGGCTCCATCGATGCGTTCCCGTTCAACCCCAAGTGGATCATCACGGCGGCCTTCACCCCGATCGAGGGCGGGAAGACGGTCGGCTTCGAGCACCTCAAGGACGACGGCGCGACGCGCGACATGGTCATCCCCGGCGAGATCACGTTCACCAAGGACGGCGTCGACTACAACCTCGCCGCGTTCAAGGCGGGCCGCGCGCTCCAGCTAGTGTTCTCGGACAGCACCAACGGGGACAGCACGTACTCGGTCGGCCGGTT